>CAYWPB010000001.1:0-2977 GCA_964458725.1 uncultured Nevskia sp.
TACCAGATGACGCCGTTCGACCAGTGGGACTACGACGGCATCAACGAGAACATGCTGGAAGACCTGACCGTCGACGGCAAGAAGCGCAAGGTGCTGATCCACTTCGACCGCAACGGCTTCGCTTACGTGCTCGACCGCACCGACGGCACGCTGCTGCGCGCCAACAAGTACGTCACCGCGAACTGGGCCGAGAAGATCGACCTGAAGACCGGCCGACCGGTGAAGGTGAAGGAGCATTCGCCTTTCGGCCCGAACGGCAACGTCCAGGCCTGCCCCTCGGCGATGGGCGGCAAGGACCAGCAGCCCTGCGCCATCGATCCGAGCGAGCCCGGCATGGCGTATTGCCCGACCAACAACTGGTGCATGGAGGATGAGCCGCAGGAACGCTCGCACACCCAGCAGGGCACGGTGTATGTCTTCGCCAACGTCTATATGTATCCGGAGAAGCCCGGCACCACCGGCAAGTTCAAGAAGTTCAACGTGCTGACCGGCGAGACGGTGTGGGAAATCGCGGACCCGTATCCGAACTGGGGCGGCGCCCTGGTCACCGACGGCGGCCTGGCTTTCTACGGCGACCTGCTGGGTGACTTCCGTGCGGTCGACCGCAAGACCGGCAAGGTGCTGTGGCAGCGCCGCCTGGGTTCCGGAATCATCGGCAACCCGATCACCTACAAGGTTGGCGGCAAGCAGTACGTCTCGGTCTGGAGCGGCATCGGCGGCTGGATCGGCCTGCCGGTCACCGCCGGCCTGGATCTGAGCGACAAGTTCGGCGCCATCGGCGCAACCGCGATGACCAAGGCCGCCAATCTGGACAAGATCCCGATGGGCGGCACGCTCTACACCTTCCGGGTGGAATGAGCGCATAGGAGGTGAGTGTGGTGCAGGCGCCCGGTGCCGTGACAGGCACCGGGCGCCCTTTACCGGCGGCGCAGACCGCCGTGGCAGTACATAAATAACCGGAGGAGACATGAAACAGCACAGGAAGCTGGGCCTGGCTTGCGCCATCCTGCTCTGCGTCGCCAGTGGCGCGGCGCAGGCGCTGGACCGGCCGCTGCGGGTCTGCGCCGATCCCGGCAACATGCCGCTGTCCAACGACAAGGGTGAGGGCTTCGAGAACAAGATCGCGCAGGTGATCGCGGATCAGCTCGGCGCCGGCCTGACCTATTACTACCGTCCCTTCATCGAGCGCGGCCTGACCCGTACCACGCTCGATGCCGACGAATGCGATCTGATGATCGATATGCCGGCGGACGCAGAACGAGTCATGACCACGGTGCCGCTCTATCGCACCAGCTTCGTGCTGGTGTACCGCAAGGACAGCGGCCTGGACATCCAGAATCTCGACGATCCGGCGCTGAAGAAGCTGCGCGTCGGCGTCTACCAGACCTCGGCGATCCGCGAGGCCCTGGCCCAGCACGACGTGAAGAGCAATACCGTCGTGCACTACCTCAGTCACGACGCCGACCTGGTGCCGGAGGACCAGCCGTCCTGGCAGGTGCAGCAGGTGATCGACGGCAAGCTCGACGTCGCCGCGGTGTGGGGCCCGATGGCGGGTTGGTATCAGACCGTGAAGCAGGCGCCGCTGGTGATCCGTCCGACCAACCTGATGGACGACCAGGTGCCGATGGAATTCGATATGGCGTTGGCGGTGCGCATGCGCAACCGTCAGCTGCATGACCAGGTCGAGCAGGCGATGAAGCAGCAGACCGAGAAGATCAAGGCGATCCTGGTGCAGTACGGCGTGCCGCTGCTGAAGTGCGACGACTGCCTGATCAGCGGCGATCTGCCGTCGCACGGCCCCTATGCGCCGCCCAAGCCGCAGCGCGTCACGGCGAGCGCCGAGCCCAGTGTCAGCATCGCCACCCTGGAGGATTGGCTGAAACAGGGCGCCAAGGTCAACGATGAGCTGAACAATGCGGTGATCGCCGACGACCCGGCTCGCGTCGCCTACCTCGTCGAGAAGAAGCACGCCGATATCAACGCCCGCGACCCGCAGGGCTATACACCGCTGCTCAACGCGATCCGCAAGACCTCACCGGCCATGGTGCAATACTTGGTCGACCACCACGCCGACGTCAACCGCCTCGACCGCGACGGCTGGAGCCCGCTGATGACCGCGGCCTGGATGGATGACGGCGATACGGCGCGGCTGCTGGTGGCGCACAAAGGCAGCCTCGGTGCGAAGAATCCCCAGGGGCTGACACCGCTGGCCATCGCCGCGCAGTATGGCAAGGAAGTCGCGGCGGTGGCGCTGGTGCAGGCCGGCTCGGACGTCAACCAGAGAGTCGGCAGCGGCTATACGCCGCTGATGCTGGCGGTGGCCGGTCACGCCGACGGCGCCGCCAAAGCGCTGATCGATCACGGCGCCAACGTCAATGCGCGCAATGCCGGCGGCGTCACCGCGCTGATGATCGCCGCCGCCCAGAACCAGCCGGACCTGGCCAGGCTGTTGCTGGCCGCCGGCGCCGACGCGACGGTGCGCAACGAAAGCGGCAAGACTGCACTGGCCATTGCCCGCGACAAGGACAGTCAGGCCGTGGTCAAACTGCTGGAGGATGCGGTGCCGCGCACCGGCTCCTCCTCCAGCGCCGGTGCCGGGCAGGAAGCCCGCGGCTGATCCACAGCAATGATTTGAACCAAGACAAGGAGACATCGCAGTGCTGAACAAAGTATTCGCTGGCGCCGTCGTGGTGCTGATCGTGGCGGCGGTCGCCTGCGCCCAGGACAAAGGCTCTTCCAACGATGCGGCGCCGCAGGCGGCGGCCGGCGGCACCATGACGCCGGTCGACCGGGTCAAGGCGGCCAAGCAGGGCGAGCTGAAGAATCCGTACAAGGACGACAACGCCGACATCGTGGCGCAGGGCCAGAAGATCTTCATGCATTCCGGCTGCAACGGCTGTCATGGCGGCAATGGCGGCGGCGGCATGTGCCCGCCGCTGACCAACGACGTGTGGGTCTACGGCGGCGACGACGACAC
>CAYWPB010000001.1:3077-82523 GCA_964458725.1 uncultured Nevskia sp.
GGCGAGTGCAAGTTCTGCAAGTCCGGCAAGACCAACCTCTGCCAGAAGATCCGCACCACCCAGGGCAAGGGTCTGATGCCGGACGGCACCACGCGCTTCTCCCACAAGGGCAGGCCGATCCTGCACTACATGGGCACCAGCACCTTCTCCGAGTACACGGTGATGCCGGAGATCTCGGTGGCCAAGATCAACCCGAAGGCGCCGCTGGACAAGGTCTGCCTGCTCGGCTGCGGCATCACCACCGGCATCGGCGCCGTGCTCAACACCGCCAAGGTGCCGCCCGGCGCCAGCGTCGCCGTGTTCGGTCTCGGCGGCATCGGCCTGTCGGTGGTGCAGGGCGCGGTGATGGCCAAGGCCGGCCGCATCATCGCCGTCGACACAAACCCCGACAAGTTCACCATGGCCAAGGCCCTCGGCGCCACCGACTGCGTCAACCCCAAGGACTACGACGTGCCGGTGCAGCAGGCCATCGTCGATCTCACTGACGGCGGCGTGGACTACTCCTTCGAGTGCATCGGCAATGTCAACGTGATGCGCTCGGCCTTGGAGTGCTGCCACAAGGGCTGGGGCGAGTCGATCATCATCGGCGTGGCCGGTGCCGGCGAGGAAATCCGCACGCGGCCGTTCCAGTTGGTCACCGGCCGCGTCTGGCGCGGCTCCGCTTTCGGCGGCGTCAAGGGCCGCTCGCAACTGCCCGGCTATGTCGACCGCTACCTCCAGGGCGAGATCAAGATCGACGAGATGATCACCGAGGTGCTGCCGCTGGAGGACATCAACAAGGCCTTTGACCTGATGCACGAGGGCAAGGTGATCCGCTCGGTGATCCGCTTCTGAAGATGCGCGGCCATTTCGCCATGGCTGAGGCTGTACCGGAGACGCGCCGGCCTGTCCGGCAGCGCGCCGCCGCTTTCGCCCCGGCGCCAATGCAGCGCAGGGGCTTGATACGATTTACAAAAATACCGCCAGCCGGTGCTTTCCCCCGGGAGTCAACCGAAGTACGCTGCGTGGACAGCGACGGTTTTGTGCCACGCAGCACGGAGAGGTCCTGTCCAGCCCCGCAGGCCGCAGGCCCCCGCCGTCGCCGACCCCAGCCGGAATGCATGCGTGCATTGCGGAACAAGCGACGGAGGAGCGGGCCATGCGTTTGAGACAGGACAGTCAAGGCCATTTGCGCCTGATCGAGACGGCGCTGAAAAGCCGGATCGACGACAGCGGCGTAGGGCAGGCGGTGCGGACTTCGTGGAGCCGTTGCCTCTCCACCTATTCGCTCGACCCCTTGCAGGTCAAGAAGCCGCTGATCGTCGAACGCGCCGACCTCGAGGCACGGCGCGACAAGATCGGCGCGGTGCTGCCGATCGCGCGCATCGAGATGCTCGGCCTGTCGCGGCACATGCATCATTCGCAGTACGGCATCATGTTGACCGACAGCGACGGCGTGATCCTCAGCTACGTCGGCGATCCGGCCTTCTCGATGACCGCGCGGCGCAGCGGTTTCCGCGAAGGCGCGGTGTGGAGCGAACAGGAGCTGGGCACCAACGGCATGGGCACCTGCCTGATGACGCGGGAGCCGATCGTCATCCACCGCTCCGATCATTTCCTGGTGCAGAACACCGAGCTGACCTGCTCGGCCGCGCCGATCTTCGACCTACAGGGCCGCCTGCTCGCCGCGCTGGACATCTCCGGCGCCTCCACCGGCTCGCAGACCCACACCCTGGCCCTGGTCGACATCGCGGCGCAGAACATTGAGAACCGGGCCCTGCTCAACTCCTGCCGCAAGTACCACATCCTGCGCTTCCACCGCTGCGAGGAGTTCGTCAGCACGCCGGGCGAAGGAGTGCTGGCGTTCGACGAGGGCGGCACCATCATTGGCGCCAATCGCGGCGCGCTGGAGATGCTGGGCCATCGCGACCACAAGTCGCTGTGCGGCCAGCGCATCGACACCATGCTCGAGGTGCCGCTGGCCGGGCTGCTGCAGATGGGCGCGCGCCATGGCTTCCGTCCCGAGCCGCTGTCGACGCGCTTCGGCCACCAGAAGTTCTTCGCTGTGGTGCAGCCGCCGGCCGACGAGTTCCGCCGCGCGCCTAAGTCGGTGGTGGTGGGCGCCCGCGCCTCCGACGCGCTGGACATGATGCAGCCTTCCGATCCGGTGATGGTTCGCAATGTGCAGATCCTGCGCCGTGTGCTGAACCGCGACATCTCGGTGCTGCTGCTGGGCGAGACCGGCACTGGCAAGGGTTACTTCGCCAAGGCGATCCACAACGCCAGCCGCCGCGCCGACAAGCCCTTCGTGGCGGTGAACTGCGCCGCGATCCCGGAGATGCTGATCGAGAGCGAGCTGTTCGGCTACCTGCGCGGCGCCTTCACCGGCGCCACCCGCGAAGGCAACGTCGGCCGCATCCTGCAGGCCAATGGCGGCACCCTGTTCCTCGACGAGATCGGCGATATGCCGCTGCCACTGCAGGCGCGCCTGCTCACCGTGATCGAGGAGCGCGAGGTGGTGCCGCTGGGCGGCAGCAAGCCGGTGGCGGTGGACATCCGTGTGATCAGCGCGACCCACCGCGATCCGGTGGAGATGATCAGCCGCGGCCAGTTCCGCGACGACCTCTACTACCGCCTCAACGGCATCACCCTGACCATCCCGCCGCTGCGCGAGCGCAAGGACGCCGCCGACGTGGTGCGCTACATGCTGCGCGTCGAGGCGGGCGAGCGCACCCCGGTGCAGATCGACGAGGCCCTGGTGCAGCGCCTGGCACGGCACAGCTGGCCCGGCAACCTGCGCCAGCTGCGCAATGTGCTGTGCATGATGCTGGCGCTGCGCGAGTCGGATTACCTGACGCTCGACGACTTCGACGAAGGCTGGCTACATGGCGGCAGGCCGCAGGCGACCTCGTCCGGGACTCCGGCTTTGCCGCGGGTCGAGGCGGAAGCGGACAACGTGCTGGGCAGCGCCGAGTGCGAGGCGCTGCGCCGCACGCTCGAGGCCTGCCACTGGAACGTCAGCGCGGCGGCGGTGCGGCTACACCTGAGCCGCAAGACCATGTACCGGAAAATGCACCGCCACGGGCTGGTGCGCAACGAGCAGTTCCGCCGGCACGACGAGCCGGCGCCGCCGCAGGCTGTCACCCCGCAAGGGGACGGCGCGGCGGAAATCACCGGCATACGGCAGGCAACGGGCTGAAGGGCGGACATGATCGGCAGGCCAGACTCCGACATGCAGCAGGATCTCCGGACCCTCCACCGCATCCTGCCTGGCCGCCCTGCAACATGCCCGATCGCGCCGCCTGCGGCGCGCGTCGGCGCTGCATCCGATCGTAGACCCCCACAGCCAATCCCATTGGAGGAGTTGCCATGAGTCCGAAGAGCAAGCCCGCAGCCGCAGCCACCGCTTTCGCCAACAGGGGAGAGTGAGCCATGGCTATTTCCATTCATCCCTCGGTGGACGGCGGCATCAAGCCCGCGGCCAAAGACTTCGCCGGCGGCACCCTGGTGTGCAAGTGCGCCCAGGATCCGGTCGAGGTGCGCCTGGATTCGCAGACCGCGCACAACCACGCCTGCGGCTGTACCAAGTGCTGGAAGCCTAAGAGTGCGCTGTTCGCGGTGATCGCCGTAGTGCCGAAGGATAAGGTGACTGTGACGAAGAACGCGCAGAAGCTGGCCATCGTCGACTCGAACGCGGTGATCCAGCGCCACGCCTGCAAGGCCTGCGGCACGCACATGTACGGCCGCATCGAGAACACCAAACACGCTTTCTATGGCCTGGACTTCGTCCACACTGAACTGTCGCCGCAGTCGGGCTGGGCGGCGCCGGGCTTCGCTGCCTTCGTCTCCTCGATCATCGAGTCCGGGTTCGACCCGAACCGCATGGGCGAGGTGCGTAGTACGCTGAAGGGTCTGGGCCTGGAGCCGTACGACTGCCTCAACCCGCCGCTGATGGACGCCCTCGCGACCCAGGCGGCCAAGCTGTCGGGGGTGCTGAAGGCCTAGCGCCTCCCACCCGGACGGGCCGGCCCGGATGTCGAGGGCCGGCCCCGGGTCCGAGCCCTGCGCCGCACGCGGCGCCGAAGTCCCTGCCGGCGGCGCAACGCCAGGCGGGGTGCCGGCGTTACGGCTTGCTTCCATGTATAACCACACACCGGAGGATCGGGATGCACAGGCTGCTTGCACGAGGATTGACGTTGTCGCTGCTGGGGCTTGGCCTGCAGGCGAATGCCGAGCTCGCCTATGTCCCCAACGCCGGCTCCGGCACCGTCTCCGTGATCGACACCGCCACCGATCAGGTGGTGCGCACCCTGGCGGGCGAGGGCTCGCTCGGCAAGAAGCTCGAAGGCGCTGCGGTGAGCGCCGACGGCAAGGTGGTGCTGGTGGTCGATGCGCCGGCCGACGCGGTGCTGGCGGTCGATACGCAAAGCGGCAAGCTGATCAAGTCCATCCCGGCCGGCAAGAGCCCGGAGGGCATCCAGATTTCGGCCGACGGCAGGACCGCCGCGGCTTGTGCCGAGGATTCCAACGAGGCGGTGCTGATCGACGTCGGGCGGCTCGAGCCGGTCAAGGCCATCGCACTGCAGGGCAAGAACCCCGAGCACTGTGTGTTCAGCCCCGACGGCCGCTGGCTGCTGGTGAGCAACGAGAACAGCGACAATGTCGACGTGATCGACCTGGCACAGCGCAAGTCGGTGGCGCTGATCGCCGGCGACGGACATCCCCGCGGCATGGCGATCACGCCTGACGGCAAATCCGCCTACATCGCCAACGAGGGCACGTCCTCGGTCCAGGTGGTGTCGATGGGCGACTGGAAAGTCGTGAAGAAGATCGCCACCGGCCTGCGCAGCGCCGGCGCGCTGGCCAGCCCCGACGGCAGCCGCGTCTACATTGCCAACGGCGGGGCTGGGACGGTGTCGGTGATCGATACGCGCGGCAACGAGGTGACCGCGACGATCCCGGTCGGGCAGCGACCCTGGAACATGGCGATCACCCGTGACGGCGCCAAGCTTTACGTTGCCAACGGCCGTTCCAACAGCGTGTCGGTGATCGACACGTCGAGCAATCGCGTGGCGCAGACGATCGAAGTGGGCAAGCTGCCGTGGGGCGTGGCGATCCGCTGAAGCCGCGTGGCGGACCAGTAAAATAACGACAAAGGAGAGGTGATGGGGACTTTCATGCCGGCGCGCGCCCTGTGCCTCGCCGCCTGCATTCTGGCACTGGGCGGAGCCGCGCTGGCCGACGACGACGCTCCGGCCGCCGGCAACCCCGCCACGGTGCTGGAACTGCCGCAGGTGGATGTGATCGCCAATGTGCCGTTGCCAGGCCTGGGCGTGCCGCGCAACCAGATGCCCTCCAACGTGCAGACCGCAGTGAGCCGCGACCTGCAGCGCCAGCAGACCCTGGGCCTGTCGGATTTCCTCAACAGCAATTTCACCGGCGTCAACGTCAACGACACCCAGGACAATCCCTTCCAGGCCGACGTCAACTACCACGGCTTCACCGCTTCGCCGCTGCTGGGCGCGCCGGAGGGGCTGTCGGTTTACCAGGACGGGGTGCGCGTCAACGAGTCCTTCGGCGACACGGTGAACTGGGACCTGATCCCGGACAATGCCATCTCCACCATCACCCTGATACCGGGTTCGAACCCGGTGTTCGGCCTCAACACCCTCGGCGGTGCCCTGGCGGTGCGCACCAAGAGCGGCCACGACGATCCGGGCAGCGGACTGCAGGCTTCCGGCGGTTCCTTCGGCCGCCGTGATTTCCAGGGACAGACGGGTGGCGAGGCCGGCCGCTTCGACTGGTTCCTGGCCGGCAACTACTTCGACGAGGACGGCTGGCGCGACCTGTCGCCCTCCCATGTGCGCCAGCTGTTCGGCAAGCTCGGCTGGCAGGACGACAAGAGCGACGTCGATTTCAGCTACACCTGGGCCGACACCCGTCTGGTCGGCAACGGCACCACGCCGGAAAGCCTGCTCGCAGTGCGACGACAGGCGATCTTCAGCGCGCCGGACGCGACCGGCAACCATCTCAATTTCGCCAACCTCACCGGGACGCACTTCCTGGCCGAACACCTGCTGCTGTCGGGCAATGTCTATTACCGCCAGTTGCAGACCAGGACCATCAACGGCAGCACCAACAGCAGCTACAGCGGCGGCCCGTCCGGTGCTTCCGACGACTGCTCCGGCGCCGCCAGCCTGGATGATTTCGCTGCCTGCGCCGCCGGAATCGATCAGGCGTCCGACCTGGTGCAACGGACCCTCGGCTCCGGCGTGCAGTTGACCGAATCGCACGATGTGCTCGGCTGGAAGAATCAGGCGGTGCTCGGCGCCGCTCTCGACCGCACCCGCGACCAGTTCTCGCAGTCCCAGCAATACGCGGACATCACCGCCGAGCGCTCGACCAGTGTGATCGACAGCCCGGCCAATCCGCTACAGGAGGTGAACTCGCTGTACGGCACTAACCAGATTTTCGGCGTCTATTTCACCGACACGCTGTCGCCGAACAAACTGCTGCACCTGGTGGCGTCGGCACGCTATAACCGTAGCGCGGAGGTACTGAACGGCTTCACCGTCGACGACAACGGCGATCGCAATCCGATCACCGTTGATCACAGCTTCCACCGTCTCAACCCCGCACTCGGCTTCACCGTGACGCCGGTCGAAACCCTGACCCTGTTCGCGGACTACAACGAGGGCAGCCGCACGCCCACGGTGATCGAGCTGGGCTGCGCCGATCCGGCGGTGCCGTGCAGCCTGCCCAACGACTTCGCCAGCGACCCGGACCTGAAGCAGGTGGTGGCACGCAATGTCGAGGCGGGTGCCCGCGGTTCGCTCGGCAGCCGGCTGAACTGGAGCATCGATGTGTTCCACACGCGCAGCAGCAACGACATCCAGTTCGTCTCCACCAGCCTCAGCCAGGGTTATTTCAGCAACGTTGGCGACACCCGCCGCCAAGGCCTGGACCTCGGCCTGGGCGGTCGTGTGGCGCAGTTGAAATGGCACCTGGCCTACAGCTTCGTCGACGCCAGCTACCGCTCGCCGTTCGAGATCAACTCGGCAGCCAACAGCAGTTCCGACGCCGGCGGCAACATCACGATCCAAACCGGTGACCACATCCCGCTGATTCCCCACCACACCGGGCGCCTGGTGCTGGACTACCCCGCGACGCGGAAATGGAACGTCGGCGCCAACCTAATCCTGTCTTCCGGCTCCTACCTGCGCGGCAACGAGAACAATGCCAACCAGGCCGGCGCCAGCAACGGCGCCGGGGAGACGATCCAGGGTTCCGGCCGCGTCGGCGGCTATGCGGTCCTCAATCTCAACACGGACTATCGGGTGCTGCGCAATGTCGAGCTGTTCCTGCGCATCGTCAACGTCTTCGATCGCGACTACGCCACTTCCGGTGTGCTGACCACGAACCCGTTCAATCGCGATGGCAGCTTCCGCCAGGATCCCGCCGACTGGACGCAGGAGAACGCCGTGTCCCCGGCCCAGCCGCGTGCGGCCTGGGGCGGGGTGCGCATCAACTGGAATTGAACGGCCCGGGCGAGACGGTTGTGGCGTTTCCGTAACAGGCTCATTGACCCATTGTTGCCTTTGTGGCTACGGCGCTCCTGCGTCCTCAGATGTGGTCGCACAAGGCATTGTTAAAGAAAGGTTTTCCCGGCGGCAAAAGTCCTGTTTTCCTGGCATATCGCTTGCCTTTTTGGCTGCGGGCGCGGGCACCACGCGTCGTGCGGACCCAAGGCCCGCGAAATCAGTAGCGATAACTAAACCCAGGAAAGGAGGAGCCGATGAACAAAACCCAAAGAACCTTGTATTCGCTCACACCGCTTGCCGCCGGGCTCTGTACCCTGTTTGCGGCGATGCCGGCACAGGCGATCGATTTCACCACCGCGGACAACAAGTGGACGTTTTCGGTGGCCGGCAATGTCAATGTTCACTACATCTGGTCGAGTTGCGAAGGGGTGGACAACACCAAACCGGTGACCGGCGGCCTGGCCTGTACCGGCACCAAGAGCGGCAGCAGCGTGTCCAACGTCGGCAACGGCCTGCTGCCGGCGGCGATCACCTTCGGCGTCGCCACGCAGCAGGAGGGCTTCGACATTGCGGCCCACTTCGGCTTCTATCCGGGCATCGCCACCAATGATGGCGGCAGCCCGAACCTGCAGAACAACGGTGGAAGCAATACCAACACCGCGCTGGGCACCACCGGCCTGGACGTGCGCCAGGTCTACATGACCTTCGGCAACAAGGACATGGGCACTTTCTTGCTGGGGCGCAACTTCGGCCTGTTCGGCTTCGACGCCATCATCAACGACATGACCATCCCAGGCGTGGGCGGCGCCGGCAGCATGTCTTCGGCCGCGCCCGCCAACACCTCGCTCGGTTCGATCGGCCTGGGTTACATCTACGTCGACACCCTGGCGCAGATGGATTACACCACCCCGGATTACGCCGGCTTCACCGGCACCATCGGCATTTTTGATCCGCTCAACTCGGCGACCAACAGCGACACGCCGGCGCAGAAGAAGGCACCGGGCTTCCACGGCAAGCTCGCCTACACCCACCAGCTCGACGCCGCCACCAAGGTCTACGCTTCCGCCGCCTTCATCGAGCAGAAGCAGGACTACATCAGCACCGCGACCGGCAACGCCTACGGCTACACCGGCTTCGGCGCGGACATCTTCGGCAAAATCGACTGGAACGATCTCGAAGGCTTCCTCTACTACTACCACGGCAGCGGCCTGGGCACGACCGGCCTGTTCGTGCTGTCGGACGACGGCGCCGGACACAAGCGCCCCTCCGATGGCTACCTGGGGCAGGTCACCTACAAGATCAACAAGGTCAAGCTGGGCGTGAGCTATGGCGAAAGCCGGCTGCGCCTGGCCGATGGCGAGGTCAACCCGACGCTGGTCGAGTCCAACCGCAGGATCACCGGCGGCGTGTATTACTCGCTGACCAAGAACCTGACCCTGCTGAGCGAAGTCAGCGACGTGCGCTCCAAGGCCCATAGCGGCGACAGCAACAGCAGCGTCAACGTCAACGCCGGCGCGTTCCTCTCGTTCTGAGGCAGCTCCCCGCGGTCTGGTACTCCCGGCGGGCCGCGGGGATTCTTGGACTTGCCGGCGCTTCGGCGCCGGCGTTTTTTATGGGAAGGGGCGCAGCCAGCGCACCGCCAGCGGCGGCACCAGCAGCAGGCTGACCAGGGTCGAGGAAACCAGGCCGCCGAGGATCACCACCGCCATCGGTCCCTCGATCTCGTGGCCGGGCTGGCGCAGCTGCAGCGCCACCGGCAGCAGGGCCAGGCCGGTGAGCAGGGCGGTGAGCAGCACCGGCGTCAGCCGCTCCTCCGCGCCGCGCAGTGCAGTGCCGAGGTTCCAGTCGCAGCCCTCGACGCGCATCAGGTGGTCGTAGTGCGAAACCAGCAGGATGGTGTTGCGCGCGGCCATGCCGAACAGCGCGACGAAGCCGACCATGGCGCCGAGCGAGAGGGTGCCGCCGGTCAGCGCCACCGCGGCGACGCCGCCGATCAGGGTGCTGGGCAGAGCCGCCAGCACCAACAGCACCTGGCGCGCCTGGCCGAAAGCCAGCGCCAGCAGCAACACGATCAGCAACAGCGCCGCGGCGGAATGCAGGATCAGCTCACGCGCGGCGGCGGCCTGGGCTTCGGCGCCGCCGCCATAGCGCAGGTAGACGCCGGGCGGCAGCCGCACCTGCGCCGCGATGGCCTTGCGTGCCGCCTCGGCATAGCCTTTGAGATCCGCGGTGCGCGGAGTGGCGACGACGATCTGGCGGCGCAGACCGTCTTCGTGGTCGATCAGACTGCGCGCCGAGACCATCTGCAGTTCCGCGACCCTGGCCAGCGGCACCAGTGCGCCGTCGCGTCCGCGCAGCAGCAGCGCTCCGGCTTCCTGCGGCGAGCGGCCGGCGCCGTCGATGCGTACCGCCACCGGCACCCCGCGGTCGGCCTGGCTCAGCTCGGCTACGACGGTGCCGTGGAATGCCGCGTTGACGGTCTGCAGGACGTCGGCCGCCTGCAGGCCGTACAGGTCGAGCTGCTCCGGCCGCAGCTCCAGCTTCAGCTCGGCCTGGCGCGGCGGCACCTTGAGCCGTACCGCGCCGCTGTCAGGCAGCCCCTGCAGCACCCGGGCGATCTGCGCGGCGGTCTCGTCGTCGGCGTCGAGGTCGGTGCCGAACACGCTGACAAAGAACGGCGCCGACTCGCCCGACAGGGTTTCGCCGATGCGTTCCACCAGCACCGAATAGATTTCCACCAGCTGGTTGGGGAAATCGTCGAAGACCTGGCGGATGCTCGCTTCGATCTGGCTGGAGCTGTAGCCCCGCTTGCGGTCGATCTGCACTTCGAATTCGCTCTTGTTCGGCGCGTCCGGGTCCTGGCCGTTTTCGGAGCGGCCGATCTGCTCAGCGACGCTGCGCACGCCGGGAATGGCGGCGAGGCGGCCGGCGATCAGCGAGCCGACGCGCGCGGTCTCCTGCAGCGAGATGCCGGGCCGCAGCGCGGCGTGGGCGATCAGGTAGTCCTCGCGGAAGTCCGGCAGCAGGCGCGCGCCGAGCAGGGGCAGCAGCGCCAGGCCGGCCAGGCCGCTGAGCAGAAGCAGCGTCAGCACCGCGCGCGGATGGCCTTGCAGGCGTCCGATCGTGTGCCGCTGCCAGCGCTTGCAAGATTGCAGGAACGGCGCCTCCTGGCGCGGTGCGTGGCGGCTCATCAGCAAGGCGCACAGCGCCGGCGTCGCGCTCATCGCCACCAGCAGGGAAATGCCCACCGCCAGCAGGAAGGCGATCGACAGCGGCCGGAAGAACGAGCCCTGCAGTCCCGACAGCATCAGGATCGGCAGGAACGCCACCGCGACCGCGGCGGTGGCGTAGAAAACCGGTTGGCGCACCTCCAGCGAGGCCTCGGTGAACAGCCGGCGGACGTCGATGCCTGCGGCGGCGGTGCGGCGGCGGCGCGCGATGTTCTCGACGTCGATCACCGCGTCGTCCACCACCACGCCCAGCGCCACCACCAGGCCGCCCAGGCTCATGGTGTTGAGCGAGATACCGCAGCTGGTGAGGATCCACACTGTGGCCAGCAGTGACAGCGGGATTGCGCTGAACGAGACCAGGGCGCCGCGCCAGTCGCGCAGCGCCAGCAGCAACAGGCCGACCACCAGCACTGCGCCGACCAGCAGGGAATTGCGCAGCTTGGCGATAGCGCTTTCGATGAAGCTGGCCGGCCGCAGCAGGGCGGGGTGATACTGCACGCCGTGCACGGCCAGCGACGGGGCCAGCGCATCGAGGCGCCGCTCCAATGCACGCGTCACCTCGAGGGTGTTGGCGCCGTATTGCGTGGAGGTTTCGACCAGGATTCCGGGCTTGCCGCCGATCATGGCATCGCCGAAACGCGGCTCGGCCCCGTCGCGGATGCCGGCGATGTCGCCCAGGCGCAGCGGCACCCCGCCGCGCGTGGTCACCAGCGCCTGGGCCAGCTGCTCCGGCGTGGCGCCTGCAGGCTGGGCCTGCAGCACGATGCGCTGGCTGCCGGTCTCCAGGTAGCCGCCGCCGATCAGCGCGGTGCCGCGGCGCACCGCCTCGTAGACCTCGTCCAGGCCGACTCCGGCGGCGGCGAGTTTGAACGGATCGACCAGCACCTGGCGCTCGCGTGCATCGCCGCCGAAGATCTGCGCCTGCGCCACGCCCGGCACAGCGAGGATTTGCGGTTTCACCGTCCAGCGCACCAGGTCGCGCAGCTCGGTCGGGCTGAGTCGGTCGCTGGTGAAGCCGAAGTGCACCAGGTATTCCATCGAGGAGCTGAGCGGCGACAGCAGTGGCGGACCTGCGCCCGGCGGCAGCAGGCCGCTCGCTTCGCCCAGGCGCTCGCTCACCACCTGGCGCTGGCGATAGGGGTCGACGCTGCGGCTGAACACCAGCTGGATCGCCGACAGTCCCTGGCTGGAGCTGGAACGCACCGACTCGACATTGGCGGTGCCGGCCAGAAGACCCTCCAGCGGTCGCGTCACCAGGGCTTCGACCTGGGCGGCGTCGAGGCCCGGCGCCTCCGCCTGCACCAGTACATGCGGCGGAGCGAAATCCGGAAACACGTCGAACTGGGCGTTGAACAGCGCGCCGGCGCCAAGCAGTGCGGCGAGCAGGGATAGCGCGGTGACGATGCGCGGGTGCGCCAGCGAGGCGCGGACGATGGCGGCGAGCACCTAGTCGTGATCCTCTTCCGCCGCAGTGAAACCGCCCAGCCCTTGCAGGGACCACAGCACGCCGGCGCCATGGACGACTATGCGGTCGTCCGCGTCGAGGCCGCTCACCAGCCAGCCGTCGCCCAGCGGCTGCAGCAGCTCGACCCGCGCCACCTCGTACTGTTGCGCGCCGCCGTTGGCGGCGCCCCCGCGCTGACGGTAGACAAAGGCTCCTTGTTCGCCATAAAGCAGGGCCTCGCGCGGGATCAGCAGGCCGGCACCGGCGTCGCCCTGCAGCTTCACCGGCAGGCGCGCGCCCGGGCCGAGGCCGGCCGGCACCCGATCGAGCTGCAGCAGCAGCCCGGTGCCCTGCAGGTCCGCCATGCGCGGCAGGCTGCCGAGGACGCGCGCCGGCATTTTCACGCCGTCGACTTCCACGAACGCCGCCGTGGGCAGCTTGCCGAGGCTGGCCTGGCCCGGCAGATCGGCGCGCAGCAACAGTCCCTTGCCGGCGGCGAGCTTTTCCGCGAGACGGAGCCGCTGGCCCGATGGCAGCTGAGCCAGCGGCCCCCATTGCTGCGCGAACAGCGCCGCGCCGGAGCGGGCCTGCGACTGCGCTTCGATCTGCGCCGCGCGGGCCGATTGCACGGCGCGCAGCGAGGCATTGTTGTCGTTGCGGTACAAACCATCGAGGCGATGGGCTTCGAGCTTGGCGGCCTCCGCCGCGGCGCGGCTGCTGTCGAGCTGGCCCAGAGCCGCGACCAGCGCCGCGTTGTCGAGCACCTGGCCGTAGGCCGGAAACTCCCCCGGCGCTGCGGTGCGCAGCGGTTGGGCCAGGCGGATGCCCACCGCCTGCTGTTGCGCCGCGCTGAGATTCGGTGTGGAAGCCGCGGACGCAGGCGGCGGCGCGTCGTCGTCATCGTCCGCCGCAGCCGGCGGCGACATTAGCCCGAGCAGCCATAGGCATAGAAGCAGCGGAACGCGCTTCATGCCGAACGCTCCACCCGCCAGGCCGAGGCCAGTTCGCGCTCCGGCCCGTCCAGCGGACGGCGGTAGGCATCCTCCAGCGCGCCGAAAGCAAGCTGCACTTCGCAGGCTGCCTGGAGCCGCAGCAGTTGCGCCTCCAGTACGGTGGCCTCGGCCCGCAGCAGGGCGGGGCGGTCGGAGGCGCCGGAGGCGAGGGCGCGACGCTCCGCCTCCTGCTGCCGCGTTGCCAGCTGCTCCGCGGCAACGGCGGAACGCCAGTTCGACAGCGCGGCGGGCCAGGCCTGCTCGGCGCGATCGATCTGCGCCAGCAGCTGCGCCTGCACCGCCACCACGTGCCGGCCGGCACGCTCGCGCTGCGCCAGCGCTTCGCCGATCGGGCCTTCGTTGCGATTGAACAGCGGCAGCTCCAGGCTGAGGCCAAGCTGGTTCTCGCCTAGGTTCTCGTCGAACTGGTTCTCGTGCACGCCGCCGCGGTCCCAGGCATAGCCGGGGCTGACGTGCAGCTGCGGCCAGCGCCGCCCCAGTTCCTGTTGCACGGCGTTTTCCGCAAGATCGTATTCGCGCAGGGCCCGCACCAGCTCCGGTCTGGCGACCAGCGCATCCTGGCGCCAGCGCATGGCATCCTGCGCCTGGAGCGTGCCCGCCTGGTCCCAGCCGTCCCAGCGCGGCTGTACATCTTGCAGCGCGGCGCTGGGGACGCCTACTGCATCCGCCAGCCCCGATCTGGCGTCGAGGCCGCGCGTCTGCGCCTGGTACAGCCGCTGCCGCGCCGATTGCAGCTCCAACTCAGCGGCCAGCGCTTCGCCGCTTGCACTTTCGCCGGCTTGTACGCGCAGGCGCGCCGAGGCCAGCAAGGCCTGGCGGTCGTCGCACAGCGCCTGCAACAACGGCGCTTCCTCGTGGGCGACGACAGTATCGAGCAGGGACTGACGCAGCGAGCTGCGCAGCCGCCAGATTGCTTCCGCCACGTCGGCCTGCGCCGCCTGGGTCCGCAGGGCGGCGGCGCGGCGGGCGCGCGAGCGCTCGCCCGGCCGCTGCAGCAGGAAATCCAGGGACAAGCCGTAGAGCCAGGCGGCGCTCTCGCCCGCGGTGGTGACGTACTCGCCGAACAGGTTGAGCGTGGGATTGGGCAGCTGTGCGGCGGTGCGCTCGCCGGCAGCGACAGCCTCAGCCTCGGCGCGCACTTCCTGCAGGTGCGGATTGAGCTGCAAGGCCGCACGCAGCCATTGCGCGCGATTCCAGTCGGCGGCCACCGGCGCCTCGGGCAATACACTGTCGAGCCGCCGGGCGCCAAACTGGCGGGCGGTCTCGACCGGATCGGGCGGGGGCTGCGTCGGCACGGAGCTGCAGGCGGCAAGCAGCAGGGGAATCAACGCTGCCAGGACTCGCGCCAGAGGGCTCGGCTTCATGGTGAACCGGCTCAGCCGCGCAGCGTTGGACTTGCCTCTTGGATACGACGCCCGATTGGCTGCATGGTCTCCTCCTTGCCAGTGTTCGTGCGTGTTCCGCCGCGTCCCGTCACGGGTGTGTCAGCGGTGTTTTCCACGGGACAGCAGCAAGCCCTGTACCATGCTGGCATCCTGGCTCTAGTGTCACCAACTTCTTCCATGTTGCCTGCAACAGCCTTGATTGCATTGAGCGCACGCCCCTGCTCCAGGCGCTGGAGCTGTGTCACGGGCGACACAGTGCAGCCCGGTGTATCCACCGTCATGGGGAATCCATCGGATCGCGACGGCGCCGCCGTAGTGAGTGGACGGCGGTCGCAGGAGCGGCTGCGGTCGGCGCCGCTCGATCAGGGGCGGACGAACATCGTGGCAACACCGCAATCAGATGGAGGGGTGGATGCGATGCTTGCGCGAGCTATAGCAGAGCGAGCCGATTTACAACACGCAAACGGTGCTGGACCAGCCACCCCTGTCGCGGGAAAAGTATCCCTTGTGTCGTATCCGAGTGTCAGAATTGCCCCAATTGCGAGCCCGGAAACCCTATGCTACAGATGGGCTCCCGATACACAGCCAAGAGGAGGAGAGCATGAACTGGAAAACACCGAAGATCGTCGAGATTGCGCTGGGCGCGGAGATCAACTGCTACGCCTGCGCCGATCTGAAGTAAACGATCGCCGGTCGAAACCCGCCGTGCAGGCCCCATTGATTCCGGGCATGTTCACGGCGGGTTTTTATTTTGCCCCTATCGGCACGGGCTGGTGAAGGCGCTGGTGCTGGGCGCCGCTGCCGGCGGCGGCTTTCCGCAATGGAATTCCCACGGGCCGGCCTGCCGTCGCGCCCGTGCCGGCGATGTCGCCGCCCGAGCGCGGACTCAGGCCTCGCTGGCGGTGAGTGCAGACGGCGAGCATTGGTTTCTGCTCAATGCCTCCCCCGACCTGCGCCAGCAGATCGAGGCGAATCCGCCGCTGCATCCACGCCGGGGCCTGCGCTCCTCGCCGATCGACGGCGTGGTGCTGAACGGTAGCGACGTCGACGCCATCGCCGGCTTACTGAGCCTGCGCGAGCGTCAGCCGCTGACGGTCTACGCGACCGCCAAGGTGCAGGGCGTGCTCGAGGCCAATCCGATCTTCAATGTGCTCGCCGCCGACGTGGTGCGGCGCGAGAGCGTGCCGTTGGACCAGCCGCTGCCGCTGCGCACCGCCGCTGGCGCGCCGAGCGGGCTGACACTGAGCCTGTTCGCCGTGCCGGGCAAGGTACCGCTGTACCTAGAGACTGGTGGAGGAGCGCCGCCGATCGTGCTCGGCGAGGACACCGTGGGCATGCGCATCGACGACGGCGCCTCTGATCTTTATTTCATCCCGGGTTGCGCGGCGATGACCGAATCGCTGGCACAGCGCTTGCGCGGTGGAGGCCTGGTGTTGTTCGATGGCACTTTGTGGCGCGACGACGAGATGGTCGCCGCCGGCCTCGGCAGCAAGACCGGGAGGAGAATGGGTCACATGAGCATGAGCGGCAGCGAGGGCAGCATCGCGGCATTCGCGGCGCTGGGCGTGCGGCGCAAGGTGTTCGTGCACATCAACAATTCCAACCCGGCGCTGCTTGACGACTCGCCCGAGCGAGCCGAACTCGAGCGCGCCGGCTGGGAAGTGGCCTGGGACGGCATGGAGCTGCTGTCTTGAGCCCTGATTCTTCCACTCCGTTGCAGCAGCAGCTGACGGCGGAAGGCCTGGAAGCGGCGCTGCGCCAGATCGGCGCGACGCGCTACCACATCCTGCATCCGTTCCATCGCCTGCTGCACGGCGGCCAGCTGCGCCGCGGTCAGGTACAGGCCTGGGCGCTGAACCGCTACTACTACCAGAGCCGCATCCCGGCCAAGGACGCCAGCCTGCTGGCGCGCCTGCCCACTGCGGAGCTGCGCCGCGCCTGGCGCAGCCGCCTGGAGGACCACGACGGCACCGCTCCCGGCAGCGGCGGCGTGGCGCGCTGGCTGAAGCTGGCGGAAGGCGTGGGCCTGGATCGCGATTACGTCGAGTCCACCGCCGGGCTGCTGCCCGGCACCCGCTTCGCCGTCGACGCCTACGTCGCCTTCGTGCGCGAGCGCAGCGTGCTGGAGGCGGTCGCTTCCTCGCTGACCGAGCTGTTCTCGCCAACCATCATCTCCGAGCGCGTCTCCGGCATGCTGAAGAACTACGACTTCATCACGTCCGCTACGCTGGCCTATTTCACGCCGCGCCTGACCCAGGCGCCGCGCGACAGTGATTTCGCCCTGGCCTACGTCAAGGAGCACGCGCGCAGCGTCGAGCAGCAGCAGGCGGTGCTGGACGCGCTGCGCTTCAAGTGCGAGGTGCTGTGGTCGCAGCTCGATGCGTTGCACTATGCCTACGTCGCCCCGGGCAACATCCCACCCGATGCCTTCGTGCCCGCCGATCACGAGGGGCAGGGCGGTTGAGCGCCATGATCGAGGAGCACGAAGTGCCGGTGTTCGGCCCCGGCGTGCGTTTCCGCTACGACGAGGTGCGGCAGGCCTGGGTGGTGCTGGCGCCGGAGCGCCTGTTCCTGCCGGACGAGCAGGCGGTGGAGGTCCTCAAGCTGATCGATGGCGCGCGCAACCTTAGCGACATCGTCGACAACCTGGCGGAGCGCTTCAACGCGCCGCACGAAGTCATTGCCGCCGATGTTTCGGCGATGCTGCGCGACCTGGCCGACAAGGGCGTGCTGCGCCTGCAGGCGCCGTCGGCATGAGCAGCGTCCGGCCGGAGCCGCCGCTCGGGTTGCTGCTCGAGCTGACTCACCGCTGCCCGCTGCAATGCCCGTACTGTTCCAACCCGTTGCAACTGGAACGCGCCTCGGCGGAGCTGGACACGGCCTCCTGGTTGCGCGTGCTGGACGAGGCCGCCGCTCTGGGCGTGCTGCAGGTACATTTTTCCGGGGGCGAACCCATGGCCCGCCGCGAGCTGCCGGCGCTGGTGCGCCGGGCGCGCGAGCGCGGCCTCTACAGCAACCTGATCACCTCGGCCGTACTGCTCGACCGGCCGCGGCTGGCCGAGCTTGTGGATGCAGGCATCGATCACATCCAGATCAGCTTCCAGGATGTGGAGCCAGGCAATGCCGACCGTATCGGCGGCTATGCCGGCGGCCACGCCCGCAAGCTGGAAGCGGCGCGGTTGGTGCGCGAGAGCGGCCTGCCGCTGACGCTCAACTTTGTGGTGCACCGGCAGAACGTCGGCAACGTGCCGGCAATGATCGCCCTTGGCCTGGAGCTGGGGGCCGGGCGCATCGAGGTGGCCCATGTGCAGTACTACGGCTGGGGCCTGAGCAACCGCGCCGCGCTGCTGCCGAGCCGCGCGCAACTCGACGCAGTGACGGCCGAGGTGGAAGATGCGCGACAGCGCCTGAAAGGCCGCCTGACCATCGACTACGTGGTGCCTGACTACTACGCGCTGCGGCCCAAGGCCTGCATGGGCGGCTGGGCACGGCGCTTCATCAATATCTCGCCGGCCGGCAAGGCCTTGCCCTGCCATGCCGCCGAGACCTTGCCTGATCTCACATTTCCCTCGGTGCGCGAGCAATCGCTGGCGCAGATCTGGAACGAGTCGCCGGCCTTCGAGCGCTTCCGCGGCACTGCCTGGATGCCCGAGCCCTGCCAATCCTGCGAGCGGCGCGAAATCGACTGGGGCGGCTGCCGCTGCCAGGCCTATGCGCTGACCGGCGATGCGGCGCGCACCGATCCGGCCTGCGCGCTGGCGCCGGACCGGGAGGTGATGGCTCGCGCCGTTCAGGAGAGCGGGCAGAGCGGCGAAGCCTTCGTCTACCGACGCTACGAGCCGAACCGGGAAAAGGCCGGGTTGCCGGCCTAGGCGGCCCGGCCTACCGGGTGCTCTGGCAGGCGGCGTCCGGCGCGGTCGGGATGCACGTCGACGGCGGGAACAGTGGGCCGGAGCGGTCCGGCAGGTTCTCCGGCGGATGTCTCAGGCACTCCTCGAAGCTCTGCTGCGAACCCAGAGAATTGTGCGTGGCGAGCTGCCAGCCGTACTGGAAGGCGCAGTATTGATCGGCGTTGCCGAGAGTGATTCCCGAGGGGGCGGCGGCGGCGGCGCTGATCAGCAGCGCGGAAAGCATCGCTCTGCCCGAGGGGGTTGTAATCGGGCGCATCCTGGCGCAACTGTAAGCTGAATGATAGGTTTCATAGTCTTAGTGTTAGTAACACATTGAATTATAAATAAAATAATCCGTAGTTGTCGCCATGGTCCGGCCCTCCGGGCCGCGACCAACACTGGCGGTTCCCTCTGTCTGTCAGCGCACGGACGTACTGAGCGGTTTCGTATCAAGCTGCTGCGAAATAGCCGAGCCCCACGACCGGCTGGGGGATCATTTATGGATTCTGCCACAGCAGACATGAGCGCCCGCCGGCAACGCAGACGAACTCCCGGAGGAGTCATGCATTCACCCGAGTCGCTTACGGCAAAAAGGGTCGATCTCGAGCGCAAGATCTTGCAGGTCATCGGCGAGTTCGAGACCGACACCGGATTCCAGGTCACCAAGGTGGCCGTGCAATCGCACGTCGATACCGAATCCGGCATACCGAAAAGCGTCCGCGTCGTAGTCACCACCCAGATACGCTGATGGTGAACGAACCCTTGAGCGGCTCCCGGTTGCCGGATAGACGGTCTGACCGGGGGCGGCCACCAAGCCGATTGTCGCGCCGCTCGCGGCGCTCCACCGCGGCAACCGGTGTTCAAGCCGGACCGCGAACCTGCGACCGCATGGCGCGGTCTTAAGTTGTGCACCAGCCAGGTAACCACGGATGGCCATGAAAAAGACTCAGGTGCCGGAGCCGGCTTGGCCGGGCCACTTGCTGGCCATGCCCCACAATCACCTGCTCGACGCCTTGGTGAACGCCGACCGCAAGCGGATTGTGCCCGAACTCGAACTGGTCGCACTGCCGGCGGGCGTCGTGCTCTACGAATCCGGCGACACCCTGGCGCACGTCTACTTTCCCACGGATGCGATCATCTCCCTGCTGTACACCACGACACGCGGCGAGTGCAGCGAGATCGGCCTGGTCGGCAACGAGGGCCTGGTGGGCATATCCCTGTTCATGGGCGGCGACAGCACGCCCAGCCACGGGGTGGTGCAGACCTCCGGCTACGCCTACCGTCTGAAGGCCCCGCTGCTCAAGAAGGAATTCAATCGCTGCACCCACCTGCAGAGCCTGCTGCTGCGTTACATTCAGAGCGTGCTGGTGCAGATGGCGCAAATCGCCGTCTGCAATCGTCATCACACCGTGGATCAGCAGTTGTGCCGCTGGCTGCTGCTGAACCTGGACCGCTTGCAGGGCAATGAAGTCGCCGTGACCCAGGAACTGATCGCGACCCGCCTTGGCGTGCGGCGCGAAGGGGTGACCTGCGCGGCGCGGAAGCTGCAGGCGGCTGGCGTGATCGAGTACAAGCGCGGGCACATCATCGTGCTTGATCGTCGGCGGCTGGAGCGGCTGTGCTGCGACTGCTACGAGGCCATGAAGCACGAAGGCCAGTGGCTTTGCGAAGAAGCGGAAGCCTGCTGACAGGTACTCCTCCCGACGCGCCGACAGGCGCGGGCGGACTCCGCCACGCGGCGAATGCGCCGTCCGCCTCGTCGCCGATGCGCTAGTTCGCCGCCGCCACCCGGCCCGGATTGACCGGAACCACGACTGTACCCATCCGGCCGTCGGCGTCGCCGGTCGTAGCCCCGGCCTGCTCGAGCTGCGCGGCAAGAGCGGCAATGGTGCGGTGGCGGATCAGCAGCTTGGCGCTGATGCGGATACCCTGGCGGGCGGCCCGTGCGGTGATCTGGAACAGGTGGATCGAGTCGGCCCCGAGGTCGAACAGATCGTCATCCGTGCCGATCGGATCCACCCGCAGCACCTCTTGCCAGATCTTCACCAGGGCCAGTTCCAGTGCGGTCTGCGGTGCCGTCACTTTGCGCTCGCTGACATCGCCACGTTCGGGCGCCGGCAGGCTGGCGCGATCGAGCTTGCCGTTCGGCGTGCGCGGCAGCGCTTCCAGCCGGACCCAGGCGCTCGGAATCATGTATTCGGGAAGCTGTGCCGCCAACAGGGTCCGCAGTTCCGGCCCGCCATGGGGCTGGTCGGGCGGGTCCACGTAGTAGGCTGTCAGTCGCGGCGCGGCGGGATCGTCCTGCCGCAGCACCACGGCGACCTCGGACAGGTTTGCCTGGCTCAGCAACACCGACTCGATTTCGCCGAGTTCGATGCGGAAGCCACGCAGCTTGATCTGGTGATCGAGGCGGCCGAGGATCTGGAAGTCGCCGTCCGCCGTCATCCGGGCCAGGTCGCCGGTGCGGTAAAGGCGTCCCGCCGCGATCGGATTGGCGATGAATTTTTCCGCCGTCAGCTCCGGGCGGCTGTGATATCCACGCGCAAGCCCGGCACCGCCGATATGCAGTTGTCCGGGTGTTCCCGGTGGCACCGGCTGGTCATGCCGGTCGAGGATATGAAACTGGGTGTTGTCGATCGGGCTGCCGACGCCGATGGGGCCGTCGCCCGGCAGAATCCTGCTGCACGAAGACCAGATGGTCGTCTCGGTGGGACCATACATGTTCCACAGTTCGGCCCCTCCCTGCAGTAGCCGGTTCGCCAGTTCGCGAGGCAGGCCTTCGCCGCCGCTCATCATCTTGAACCCCGGTCCGGCGCAGAAGCCGGCTTCCAGCAGCAGCCTCCAGCCAGCTGGCGTTGCCTGCATCAGGGTGGCACCGGTGCTGGCGATCAGGCCCTTCAGGCGGAAACCGTCGGTGGTGTCGTCATCGGCCGCGATGACTACCGTCGCGCCTACGCACAGCGGTGCAAACAGCTCAAGGGCGGCGATGTCGAAAGAGACCGTGGTCACGGCCAGCAGCACATCGTCACGCGATACGCCGGGACGCACCGTCATGGCCCGGAGCAGGTTGATCGCCGCGCCATGGCTGATCTCGACGCCCTTGGGCTGGCCGGTGGAGCCCGAGGTATAGATGACGTAGGCGAGGTCTTCGGGCCTGCACCTAGCGGTGGGGCGGGTGACGGCGCAGGCGTTGATCGCAGCGGCTTCGCCGCCGGGCTCGATCACGACACAGTTCGCCGGCATCGCAGCCGGAGCGCCGTGATGATCGGTGATCAGCGCGGTGGCCTGTGCATCCGCCAGCGCATAGCTGCGCCGGGCTGCTGGATGTGCTGGATCCAGCGGCAGATAGGCGCACCCGGCTTTGAGCGTCGCCAGCAGCGCAATCAGCATGTCCGCGGATCGCCGCAGCGAGACGCCGACGATGCGATCGCCGGTCTTGTCGCCGCCACCGATGCGGTGGAGAAGATGGTTGGCCAGCTGATTGGCCCGGCGGTCGAGCTCTTCGTAGCTCAGTGTCTGGCCGTCGGCGATCACCGCCGCTGCCTGGGGATTCGCGGCGACCTGTGCTTCGATCAGCATCGGCAGGCTCAGGCCAGGCGGATGATCGACGTCGGTGGCGTTGACGTGGTCGAGCTGCGCGCGAACTGTCGGCGACAGCCAGGGCGCTTCCACCAGGCGCAGAGCGGCGTTGTCCGCAAACGAGCCGAGCAGCGCCTGGTAGCAATCCAGCCAGAGATCGATGGTGGCCCGGTCGAACAGGTCGGTGTTGTAGTCGCAGTCCAGGCGCAGCCCCGCTTCCGATTCGATGATGTTCAGGAACAGGTCGAAGTTGACGAAGGCCTTTGCGTTCGGGCTGACCTCGATCTCGAGCCCCGATGCCTGCATGCGGTTGGCGAGCCGCTCCAGGTTGAACTGGATTTCGGTCAGAGGAAGCCGGTTGGCCTGCCGCGGCAGTTCCAGTTTCCGCACCAGGGTGCCGAGGGTGTAATTCTGATGCTCGTAGGCATCCAGCACGTTCTTGGCAGTCGCCGCCAGGTGATCGCCGATGGTGGTATCGGCGGTCCAGCGCGAACGCAATGGCAGGAAGTTGACGCAATGGCCGACCAGGATCTCGTCTCCCAGCGCGGACTGGCCCGCGGTGGGGATGCCGATGGTGACTTCCTGCTGGCCGGCGAGGCGGCCGACCAGGGTCTGGAACGCCGCCAGCAGGGTGCTGAAGAGAGTGCAATGCTGACGCGCACTGGCTTTCTTGAGCGCCTGGTACAGCCCCGCGTCGATGCGGCGGCAGTGGCTCGCCCCCCGGAACGATTTCATCGCCGGGCGGGGGCGGTCCGTCGGCAACTCCAGCGGCGCCGGCGGTTGCTCGAATTGCTTCAGCCAGAAGGCTTCAGCCCTGGCATGCCCGGACGCATCGCCCGCCAGGGACATGGCGTAGCGGCTGAACGCCATGGCCGGCTTCAATTCCGCGCCGGCGCCACGGCAGAAAGTTTCGTACAGCTCGGCCAGCTCGGTGAGGATGACGTTGATCGACCAGCCGTCGCAGATGATGTGATGAGCGGTGAAGATCAGCGCGTGCAGCTCGGGCGCCAGCCGTGCCAGCTGTCCGCGGCACAAGGGGCCGTTGACCAGGTCGAAGGGGGTGTGGGCCTCGCCGTCGATCAGGGCAGCAAGCGCAGCCTGCGCTTCTTCCGCCGGGTAGTCCGTCAAGTCGGTCGAGGGCAGGACGAACGCGAGCTGCGGGGCAACCCGGAAGGTCTCGCCGGTGGCGGTGAAGGAAATCCTCAAGGCCTCGTGGCGCGCGACCACGGTATCCAGCGCACGCTGCAGCGCGGTCGGGTTGAGCGCGCCCTGCATGCGCAAGGTCACGGATTCATTGAAAGCGCAGGAAGCTTCCTCGCCATTCTGGGCGGAAAGCCAGATTTCGGTCTGGCTTTCGGTCAGGGGGAAGTCCTTCTGCACCGGTACGGCGGCAGCCGCGGCAGTCACGCCCAGGATGCCGGCGCCCTGTAGCTCGTCCAGGCTCTGATCGAAGGCTTCGATGATGCACTGGATGTCCCGTTCGCTGTGCGCGGTGGTGAGGAAGCAGGGAAAGCCGTCCTGGATGTGAATGCCGCGGTGGCGCAGGTGATGGAACAGCAGGCCCGCCAGCGGATGCTCGTTGTGCGGGTTGAAATAGAAGAAGCTCGCATAATTCTCGACCCTGGTTTTCAGCCCATGCCGCTGGAACACGTCATTCAGCGAGGCTGCCAGCGCCGCCGTACTGGCCGTAAGGTTCTCCTGCAGGGCCGGACCCTGCTCCTTGATGTGGTTGAGCACCGCCCAGGTCGCCGCCAGGGCCAGAGGGTGCCGCACGAAGGTGCCGGCAAAGAAGGTGACACCGACACCCGGATACGAATCGTCGCCGTAGTTCCAGCTGCCGCCGTCGAGCGCATCCATGAAGGCGGACTTGCCGGCCAGGATGCCAATGGGCAGTCCGCCGCCGACCACCTTGCCGTAGGTCGCCATGTCGGCACGAATGCCGGTGACCGCCTGCATGCCGCCGGGATGTACGCGAAAACCGGTGACCACCTCGTCCATGATGAGAGCGGTACCGGAGGCTGCGGTGATCTGGCGCAGCTCCTGCAGGAAGGCCAGCGGCAGGAAGCCCGGATGGCGGCTCTGCACTGTCTCCACCACCACCGCGGCCAGGTCATCGGCGTGTTCGCGGATCCACTGCAACGCAGTCGGCGAGCCGTAGTCGAGAACGATCATGTTGCCCACGGCGGACTCCGGTATTCCGGTGGCCACCGGCGCCGAACGCGGCGCGCCCTCGAGCCACTTCAGTCCCTTGACCAGTACTTCGTCGAATTGCCCATGGTAGGCGCCGCTGAACATCACCACCTTGCTCCTGCCGGTGACGGAGCGGGCCACCCGCAGGCCAGCCATGACCGCCTCCGAGCCGGTGTTGCAGAAGGTGACGCGCTCGTTGCCGGTCAGCTCGGCGAACAGGGTGGCGACCTTGCCGGCGAGTTCCGCCTGGGGGCCGATGGCAAAGCCAAGGTCCAGCTGCCGCTTCACGGCATCCACCACGAATGGCGGGGCATGCCCGAACGCGGTCTGGCCATAGCCGTTGACCAGGTCGATGTATTCGTTGCCATCGATGTCCCAGATCTTCGATCCCGCCGCACGGGCGCAGACGATCGGGTAGACCATCTCCTTCCACTCGCTGCGGAATCCCGCGGCCGCGCGGGGATCTGCCAACACCGGCCGATGGCTCTGGGTTGCGCGCTTGGAGCCGGCTGTTTTCGCGGTATAGCGCTCCGTGAGCTCGTCGATATGCCGCCGCTGCTCTGCAGTCAGGCTGCTGTCGGCGTTCTTTTGCGCGGGGCTGTAGACCTGGAAGCGGGAAGGGCGCGGCTCCTCCTGCGGTGGCTCGGCGATGCTGACGGCCGCAGGGCTCGCCGGCGCGGTGGTCTGCGCCTGCGGCGCCGGGACCGCGCCGTTCGCGGGCCGCATGGTCTGCTGCATGGCCTCCAGCTGTTGCTTGAACAGCTGCGACATGGCCTGCATCTGATCGCGAATCAGGCTCTCCAGGCTGCCCGGGGCGGTTGCCGCCGCGCTGGCGGGCGGCGACACCTGGGGAATGTTGTCCCGGACGGCTGCAGCCACGGTGGGCGGCTGCGGCGCCGGCATGCTGTCGACCAGCAGCGCGGCAAGCGCCTCAATGCTGGAATATTCGCTCAGCAACTGCCGGAATGTGACCTTGAGCTTGAACTGGGCCTGCAGGCGCTGCGACACCTGGCTCAGGAACAGGGAGTCAAAGCCGAGTTCGAGGAAGTTTGTCGAGGGCTCCGTTCCGGCCAGCGATTCTCCCGACAGGTCTTCCAGCAGGCGGAACACCGCCGTGCGGCTCTGCGCCAGTCGTCCGTCCGCGGTGGCGGTCTGGGCAAGGGTACCGGCAGTGTCCTGGTTCATCGTGGTCTGTCCTTGCGGTGCATCCGGTGAAGGTGTTGCCGTAACGGCGATGCCGTTGCATGGTTCCGCGGCCGTGGCGGAATCGCCGCCGGAGACGCCGGCGCTGCGCTGCGGTGCGTCGATCCAGTAACGGCTGCGTTCGAACGGATAGGTCGGCAGCGATGCGCGCCGGGAAGGATTGCGCCGCAACGCCGGCCAGTCGATCGGCACGCCGGCGACCCACAGCTTTGCCACGGCGGCGCCGATATGGTCCCGGTCGGCCTGATCGCGGGCCGCGTCGGGCAAGGAGGTGCAGATCCGGGGCCGGTGTTCGCGCTGCCCCTGGGCGGCGAGGGTGGTCAGGGTGTTGCCGGGTCCCATTTCGAGCAGCAGCGGCTGGCTGTCGGCCAGCAGGCAGGCGACACCGTCGGCGAACCGCACCGGCTGCCGGGCATGGCCGGCCCAGTAGTCCGCGGAGGTCGCCTGCTCCGGCCGGATCCAGGTGCCGGTGACGCAGGACACCCAGGGCAGCGTCGGTGCGGATAGTTCCATGCGCTCGATGAGCTGGCGCAGCGGTTCCAAGATCGGATCCACCATCGACGAGTGGAAAGCGTGCGAAGTGTGCAACCGGCGCACCGACAGCCCGCGCCCCTGCATGAGCTGCTCGAGCTCGGCGAGGCGCTCGAACGGGCCCGAGGCTACGCAGAGCGAGGCACCGTTGATGGCGGCGATCGACAGTCCGGCCGGCAGCAGGGCAGCGAGCTCGCTTTCCGGCAGGCGCACCGCCATCATCCCGCCGGCCGGCAGGTTCTGCATCAGTCGCCCCCGCTCGGCGATCAGCTTCAGCGCGTTCTCCAGGGAGAACACTCCGCCGAGGGTGGCGGCGACCAGTTCGCCGACGCTATGACCGATCATGGTCGCCGGCCGCACCCCCCAGTGCGCCCACAAGCCGGCCAGTGCGTATTCCACCGCGAAGATCGCCGGTTGCGCGAAGCCGGTGGCGGCCAGCTGCTCGGCAGCGGCCGGTTCGGCGGCGGACGGATACAGCAGCTTGCGCAGATCGGTCCCGATCATGGGCTGCAGGATCTCGGCGCAGGTGTCGAGGTGCCGGCGGAATTCGGGCTCTGCCTGGTACAAGCCGTGGCCCATTTGCGGATACTGCGCGCCCTGTCCCGGGAACATGAAGGCGATGGGCGGCGCCTTGTCGGCGGCAACTGCCGCGATGCGCTTCGATGCACCCGGCTCCTCGAGCCCGGCCAGCGCCTCGTCGCGATCGCGGTGGGGGATGCAGCAGCGATGCTTGAACGCGCGCCGTCCGGTCTGCAGGGTGGCGCAGACCTCGTCCAGGTCGAGCTCCGGATGCTGGCGCAGATGCTCCGCCAGCCTGGAGCGGGCTTGATCCAGCGCAGGACCGCTGCGGGCCGAGAGCACCAGCAGGCGGCTCTCCCCGGAGCGCAGCTGCGGCGCTTCCGCCGCGATCGGAGGGGCTTGTTCCAGCACCACGTGCGCATTGGTGCCGCCGACGCCGAACGCGCTGACTCCGGCGCGGCGGGGTGCGCCTTGGCCCTGCCATTCCTTCAATGCCGCATTGACGTAAAACGGCGTCGAAGCGAGGTCGATCTGCGGATTGGGCCGCTGGAAGTGCAGGGTCGGCGGCAGCACTCCATGCTTGAGCGCCAGCGCGGTCTTGATCAGTCCGGCGACGCCGGCGGCAACGTCGAGATGGCCGATATTGCCCTTAACCGAACCGATGGCGCAGAACTGCCGTTCCGCAGTGGCCGAGCGAAACGCCCGGGTCAGGCCGGCGAGTTCGATCGGATCGCCCAGCGGTGTGGCGGTGCCATGGCATTCGACATAGCCGATCGAGCGGGCGTCCACTTCCGCGGCGGCCAGCGCCATTTCGATCGCCGTGGCCTGGCCGGTGATGCTCGGCGCGGTGAAGCCGACCTTGGATGCACCATCGTTGTTGATGCCGCAGCCGCGGATCAGTGCGTAGATGTGGTCGCGGTCTTCGAGCGCCTGCTCCAGGCGCTTGAGCAGGACAATGCCCGCGCCGCTGCCGAAGATCGTGCCACTGGCCTGCGCGTCGAACGGGCGGCAGTGCCCGTCTGCGGAAACCATGCCGCCTTCCTGATGCAGATAGCCGCGCTTCTGCGGGAACGTGATGGAGATGCCGCCCGCCAGGGCCATGTCGGACTGATACAGCAACAGGCTCTGGCAGGCCTGGATCACCGCCACCAGGGAGGTGGAGCAGGCGGTCTGCACGGTGATTCCGGGGCCTTTCAGGTCCAGCTTGTAGGAAACCCGGTTGGCCAGGAAATCCGCGGCCGAGCCGACCAGGGTGTTGTAGCAGCCCACCTGATAGTTGCTGGTGAACTCCTCGATGGTCTTGCGTTCGCCGCAGACATTGTTCAGCAGATAGGTGTTCATGCTGCTGCCGGCGAATACGCCGATGGCGCCGGGGTAGGTGGCCGGATCGTAGCCGGCGTCCTCCAGCGCCTCCCAGGCGCACTCGAGAAAGATGCGTTGCTGCGGATCGGTCAGTTCGGCCTCGCGGCGGTGCATGCCGAAAAAGCCGGCATCGAACTGATCGACGCCCTGCAGGATCGGACGCGCCTTGACATAGTTCGGCGCCCGGCGCGTTTCGTCGGTGAAGCTGTCTTCCAGTTCGGCCTCATCGAACCGCGAGATCGACTCGGTCCCGTCGCAGAGATTGCGCCAGAACTGAGCCACCGTGTCCGCGCCGGGAAAGCGCCCGGAGACGCCGATAATGGCGATGGCGTTACGGGGCAACGAGAGTTTGCATTCACCGCTGCTCATGGTCGGATTCCTTACCGGGGGACGGACCGGTCGAGGGCCGCGTTGCGCAGGCGCGCCCGCTCGCCGGGGGTAAGCATCGGGGCGCTCTGTGCGGCCCGCGGTTGGCCGAGGCGTACCGCCAGGGCCCCGATATCCGGATACTCGAACAGGTCCATCAGCGGTACGGTTCGGCCCAGGGTGTCCTGCAGCAGGGCATGCAGCTTGATCAGCTGCATGGAGTTGCCGCCGAGGTCGAAGAAATTGTCATGGGCGCCGACCCTGTCGGTGCCCAGAACCTGTCGCCACAGGCGCAGCAACAAGCCCTCGAAATCGGTCGGCGCCGCCGCCGGCATGATCTTCGACGACGGCTTTTCGGCCGCCGTGGATGGCACCGGCAGGCGGGCCCGGTCAACTTTGCCGGTCGGACCCAGCGGCAGGGCATCCAGCACCTGCAGTACCGAAGGCATCATGTAGTCGGGCAGTTCCTGGCGCAGGAAACCACGCAAGCCGGATACTGCCGCTGGGTCGGTGCGTTTCAGGGTTACGAACGCCGCGATGTGGCGCTGCTCGTCAGCGCCGACAAAGCACACGGCCGCCGCGTCTGCGACCAGGGCATTGCGTCGCAGGAAGGCCTCCAGCGCATCCAGCTCCACCCGCTTGCCGTTGATCTTGACCTGCCGGTCGGCGCGGCCGAGAAACTCCAGATTGCCGTCGGCGCGACGGCGCACCTGGTCGCCGGTGCGGTACAGCCGCGCGCCCGGCACGTTGCTGAACGGATGCGCGACGAATTTCTCCGCAGTGAGCAGCGGACGGTTCAAATAGCCGTCCGCCAGTCCGGCGCCGCCGACATACAGCTCGCCGGCGACCCCGTCCGCCACCGGCTGTTTTGCTTCGTCGAGAATGTGGATCTCGGTGTGCAGGATGGCCTTGCCGATAGGAATCGGACCATCCGGCGGTGGCTCGGCGGGAATGGTGTAGCAACAGGAGAAGGTGGTGTTCTCGGTGGGGCCATAACCATTGATGAGACGGCAGTCCGGCAGGGCCGCCAGGACCTTGCGCACGTGAGAAGGCGACAACACATCGCCTCCCGCCAGGAGTTGGCGCAGCGGTTTCAGTCCGTCGATGCGGTGGTCGACCATCAGGTGAAACAACCCCGCGGTCAGCCACAGCGTGGTGACCCCGTGGCGTTCGATGGTCTGCGCGATTTCGTCGAGCGAGGGCCTCGCGGCGGGCAGGATCGCCAGGGTGCCGCCGTTGAGCAGCGCACCCCAGATTTCGAAGGTCGAGGCATCGAACGTCAACGGCGCCATTTGCAGCAGGACTTCGTCGGCGTCGAGCCTGGCGAAATTGTTGTCGAGGACCAGCCGCAGGACGGCCCGGTGCGGCACCAGCACGCCCTTGGGGTTGCCGGTGGAACCGGAGGTGTACATCACGTACGCCAGGTCCGAGCCGTGCGCCGGCGGCCGCGCCCGGGAAATCGGAAAGGAGCGGTCCTCGCCAAGGTCGGATGCGATTCCGAGCGCGTCGCCATCCCAGAATGGCGGGTCGTCCGACAGTTCGGGCCGGTCGACCAGCATCAGGGTCGGCGTGCTGTCCAGGTAGATCTGCCGCAGCAGCTGTCGTGGATAGGACGAATCGAAGGGAACGTAGGCGGCTCCGGCCTTGAGAATCCCGAGGATCGCGGCAATCGCCTCGGGCGAACGCTGCGCGTACAGGCCGACGGTGTCGCCGTGCCGGACTCCGTCCCGTTGCAGCGCGTCGGCGATCCGCTCCGCGCGGTGATCGAGTTCGCCGTAGCTGATCCGGCGATCGCAGCAGACCAGCGCCGTGCGTTCGCGGCATGACCTGGCCAACCGCTGGAATGCCTGGTGGATCGAGCCGTCGATGCTCCGCGTGGCCGTCCGTTCCGGGTCGGTCCCGTCCCGCCGTTGGTCGTTCACTGGGTGCCCTCGTCGGATATCACCGGGAAGAGGCGGCGTGCCACGCCGCCCAGGGGCCTGATGCTCGATTCACGGGCGGACAGTGCCAGGATGCCGGTCACGCTGATCAGCTCGCCGACCGCTACGCCCATAGGGGCGCCGGCTGCGCCCAGGATACGCATGCCGCAGTAGCCCGCGGTGAGGGAAGCGACTGCGCTGAACAGCGTCAGCACGGTCAGCTGCCGGAAACGGGAGCGCACCAGCAGCAGATAGATCAGCTGGTCGCGCATCACCATGATGATGAATGCCACGAACCAGAGGCCGAGCAGCAGGTCCTGCTGTGCGAAGTGCTTTTTCAGGATGACGTCGAAGATCCAGCCGCGAAACTGCCACAGCATCCCGAAGTAGAGCAGGGCCGCCAGCGCGACGGCGGCGGCGAAGCCGACGAGGCGGCGCAGCACAATGGCGGCACCGTCCTGGTTAAGCCAGTCCGCTGCAAGCGGCAGCATCATCGAGGCCAGGCCCACCGACAGCGAGTTAATGGGCATCAGCAGCAGGCGCGTGGCCGAGATGGCAGCGACGGCGGTGACGCCGAGCGTGCCGGCCACCATGTAGCTGTAACCCTGGCTGAAGCTCCAGTGAACCGCGGCGCCGAGGCAGGACCAGGCGCCGAGCGGGGCGATTTCACGCAGCACGCCGGGGACTCCAGCGGTGCTCCAGGGTTCGTGGCGGCGCAGGCTTCGCGACAGGAGCAGGGCGCCGATGCCGGCCGCAAGGCCCAGGCTCAACAGGGTGATCGCGGCCGGCGCGGGAGTCAGCGTCGCGGCGACGGTGCCGGCGAGCATGACCACGATATAGACCGAGTCGCCCTTGAGCACATCCAGTGGCCTGCGGTAGGCCTGCAAGGCCATGCGAAAATACTCGCGGCTGAGCACGGCCAGTGCGGCGACCACCACGACCAGGGCCAGCGCCGCCGCCTGCCCGCTGAAGAGACCGCTGGCCCAGGCCAGCAGGATGCCGAAGCAGGCGACACCGGCAAGCGCCGGCAGCAGGCGCTGCTGCGCGTGATAGAAACCGGCGACGACGTTGCGGCCGCCGTCCCGGTCCAGGCGGCTCAGGCGGTTCACCATGGGCGAGGCAAAGAAGGAGTTCTGCAGCGAAGTCAGCAGCAGGATCGCGTTCCAGCCCAGGACGTAGTAGCCGTACTGCAGATCGGCGGCGCGCCGCACCAGGACCAGGCTGGCAAGCAGGCTCGCGGCAGAGAGCATCGCCTGGTTGATGACGGCGCTGCCGAGCAGCGGCGCCAGCTTGTCGAGTGGGCGCGACATCTTCAGGTCTCCCGCCGGGTGCTGACCCAGCCACGCGGATCGCGCCGGCCGAGCATGACCAGCAGCTTCCACGCCACGAAGAACGGCGCGTAGACCAGGTCGATCAATCCCTTCCAGCCCAACCCGCTCAACTGCCAGCCGCGCAGCACGTACGCCGCTACCGCCGTGGCGCTGGCCAGGCCGAGCCACAGCCACTCCTGCCAGTGAGGAAGCCACGGTGAGAGTACCGCCGCCGCGGTGATGAGCAGGGCGGTGTTCAGCGCCACGTAGGACAAGGGCAGCAGCAGCAGGTCGAGTGCCAGGTCCAGGCAGATGCGGCTGCGCTGGCGCACTGCCGCGCGCAGCAGCGGCGCGGTACGGGAGCGGATCAGCTGCATGCGGCCGTCTTCCCAGCGTTGACGCTGCGTCCGGGCTGCGGCGCCATCGACGGTCATGTCCGCGTTGGCGTCGGCTTCACCGGCATAGTGGACGCGGTAGCCGGCCAGCCCCAGGCAGATGCCGTATTCGAGGTCCTCGGTGAGGGAGTAAGCCTCATACGGCAGCGTGCGCAGCAATTCGCAAGTGACGCACCAGCCATTGCCGCGGATGCCACAGGACAGCCCCAGGCGCTCGCGGGCACGCGAGCGGCTGACATGGAAGGCAGCCTTGGCGATGGTCAGCAGCCGGGTGCGCCAGGAGGCCTGGGCGTTGAGAATGCCGTAGTGCGCCTGCACCGCATTCGCGCCATGCTCCAAGCGGGCGGCAAAGGCCTCCAGCAGATTGACCGAGACTTCCGTATCCGCGTCGACCACCGCGACGGCGTCGGCGAAGCCGCAGGCCAGGCTGTGCCGGAACGCGAAATCCAGTGCATGACCCTTGCCGCGCTGGCTGCTGTCCCGGCGTTCCAGCACCTCGGCGCCAGCCGCCCGGGCCAGTTGCGCGGTGGAATCCTCGCAGTTGTCGGCGATCACCACGATCCGGTACAGGTGTCGCGGCCAGTCCAGGCGCTTCAGGCTGGTGACGCTGCGCCGGATCACCGCCGCTTCGTTGTGCGCGGGGACGATCACGTCGAAGCGCAGACGGCGCCGGGGAGACGGCGGTGTCTTGTTCCTTGCGGAAAGCAGGGTGAGCGCCGCCAGATACAGCGTGGAGAACACGGCGGGCACCGCCAGGAGGCACAGGAGGGCGCTGGTCAGGAACGTCATGACGCCACCCTCTCGTATTCGCGGTAGTGCCAGCCCCACAGAATCGACAGCTTCCCCAGGTTGGCAGACACCTTGAGCAGCCAGTAGGCGGCGCGATGGGGGCCGAGGGGCAGGCAGAGCAGGGCCAGCGCCGCCGCCAGCGGCATCTGCGCGCAGGAACGCAAAAACAGCACCAGCCGGCGCCGCAGCGTTGCTGGACCGTAGCGGCCGGCCAGCGCGTGGCGGGCAAAGTCCTGGCCACCCCGCAGGGACCGGCGCAGCAGCCACGCCAGGCGCAGCCGGGACGGCTCGATCGGCTCGTCGACGTATGCTTCATCGCACCACACGATGCGTGCCCCGTTCTGCACCAGACGGGCAAGCAGATCGCCGTCCTCGCCACCGGTCAGGCCATAGGCCGGATCGAACGGCGGCAGCACGCTGTCCCGCAGCAGGGACGCACGCAGCAGCACGTTGCCGAAGCGCAGGCGGTTCAGTGGAATCTCGGTGCCGGTACGCATCCGCGCCCAGTCGTAGAAGTGCCCGCGGCGGATCCAGCCCGGCGCATTGCGCGGTACCAGCGGGATCACCGGCCCCAGCACGCCGTCCACGTTCAACCGCAGCGCGGTGATCATCAGCTGCAGCAGCCAGTACCGTGGCGCGCGCTCGTCGTCATCGATGAAGGCGAGCCAGTCGCCGCTCGCCAGCTCGACCGTACGGTTGCGGGTCAGGGAGATGTTCTGCACCGGCTGGATCTCGTAACGGACCCGGAACGGCAGGCGCGCCCGGCGCCAGCGATCGACGATTCGACGGGCGCTGCCATCGGCGTCGTTGTCGACCACGACCACTTCATCGGGGTGGTGCACCTGATGCGCCACGTCGCTCAGCAAGGCGGCCAGTTGCACCGGCCTGCGATAGGTGGCGATGCACAGGGTGATGTTCATGGGACGTCACCGACAGCATGGCGGACCGTGACGGCTGTGCGGTTCATGGCAGGTTCACCTGAAAACTGCCCAGCGGGGCAGGTCGTCCCGCCGGGTGCCGGTGCAGGCGGCGACGCAAGGCCGCGCAGGGCCGCTCGATCCACTGGCGCAGAGCGGCTGCGGTCGCAAGAGTGAGTGCCGCGCTCAGTATCAGCCCCGGGGCCCAGTCGAGTTGCGGCCATTGCCGCATCACCAGGTACTGGATCATCTGGTGGCAGAGATAGACCGAGTATGAAATCGATCCGAGATAGACCATCGGCCGGGAGTTGAGCCAACGACATGCGACGTGGCCGGAGTGCACGACCGCAAGGTAGATCAGCGGGGCAATGGCCAGGCTTTGCACGGTGTAGCGGAAGGTGGCCCTGAAGAAAGCGTCGCGCACTGAGAGGCTGATCAGCAAGGCCGCAATGCAGGCTATCGCCAGCGGCCAGTCGCGCCGTGGAGCCGCCCTGGCCGCGAGCGGCCAGGGATTGCACAGCAGACCCATGAAGCAGCCCACGAGGATGGCGTCGGCGCGGGTGTCGGTGGCCATGTTCAGGTAGGCCTCGGTGAACCCGTGGGAGGCAAGCCAGCACCTGCGGGCGAGGACCAAGCCGCAGAGCAGGGCCAGCAGCAGCGCCGCCAGGCGCGGACGCGCGGCTCGCAGCAGGGCGATGGCCAGCGGCGGATAGAGCAGATAGAAGTGCTCCTCCACTGCCAGGGACCACATCACGCCCAGTCCGGCCGGGACACCGTGAAAGTCATGGGCGATGAAATAGTAGTTGGCGCCATAGAACAACACCGACAGCAGTCCGCCGAAGCTGAAGCTGCCCTCGATCACTGTCAGGCGCGACAGCAGCGCCGCGGCCGCGACCACCAGCAGCAGCGGCGGCATCAGACGCAGGAACCGGCGCAGATAAAAAGCGCGAAGGCTGACCGAACCGGTCGCGCTGTATTCCGAAGCGATCAGGGTGGTGATCAGGTAGCCGCTGAGCACGAAGAAGATGGTCACGCCGAGACCGCCCGGCACGTTGCGTTCCAGCCCGCTGTGCGCAAGGAATACCAGGGATACCGCCACGCCGCGGATTCCATCCAGGGAGGGGATGGCGGGAACATCCGGGATTGGCCGATGGTCCGACACGGTGGTCCGTCAGCCGCCCTGGTCGGCGATCGCATAGACGCCCTGTTGCCGCGCAGCTGCGGCAGCGGGATACGTCTGGTGGGGCGTGAATTGCGGTTCTCCGAAATACTGTTGCAGGCGCTGGTCGAGCAGGCAACGCGCCGTGGCGGCGGTGGCGAACGTCACAATGGCGAAATTGACGCTCAGCACGCTCAGCCAGTGCGTCTCGGACAGATTGGTGATGCCCTGTTGCAGGAACAACGCCAGGAACAGGGCGCCCTGGGAGCGGTCGTGGCGGACCAGGGCGAGGGACTGCCTCAGATACACGACCAGATAGCCGACCAGGCAGACCAGGCCGGCAACACCGAGGTCATTGACCACCTCCATGTATCCGTTGTGTGCCGAGCCTGGATAGAAATGCATGCGCAGCACGAATTCCACCGAGGGTGAGCCGAGTATCGGCACCCAATAGGCGCCGTATCCGGTGCCGAAATACGGGTGGAGGCTGACGTGTTCGGTGATGATCGACCAGATCTCGCTTCGGCCGGTGAACGACAGGTCCTTGCCGGTCAGGGCGACGATGGGCTGCAGCAGCAGGTCGAGGCCAGGTACCAGCCGCAGGATGGCCAGCGAATAGATCAGGAGCAGGGTCGCAAACAGACCGACCATGTAGGGCATGTAGCGGTGCAGGTTGCGCGGTGCGCGCAGGAACAGCAGCAGGAACGCCACCACGAACGTCGCCGTGATCAGCGAGGTTGAACTGCGCGACAGGACCAGGCAGGCAAAGCTGGCGGCCAGCCCGCCGATCGCCATGAGCGGCCGCGTATCCCGCGTCAGCCAGGCGTGGACCCACAGGATGACGCCGATGCAGGACAGCGCGCCCAGACTGTTCTTGTGGTTGGTCAGGCCACGCCATGCGCCCACCAGCTCGTAGGACTGTTCCTGATGAATCGCCAGCGCCGGGGCCAGCGCGCCGAAAGCCAGCGATCCGACGAGCAGGAGGGTCACGATCGGCCGGACCACGGCCTGGAAGCGGTGCATGTGCCATCCGATCAGCACGAAGGCCACGGCGTCGAGCAACACCGTCACCAGGCGTGTGGTGCGGCGCACCGTTACCACGGGATCGATGGACCAGGCCGCGCTGCAGACGGCGAGGATGACAAACGCCACCAGGAATGGATTGATCCAGCGCAGCGTCAGCCAGGTAAGGCCGATGCGCCAGGCGATGATGATCAATGCGAAGCCGAGCAACGCCAGCCACAGCACGCGGCTGACGGCTCCTCCGGACATTGGCGCGGCGGCTGCCAGGGCGGCATAGTCGAGCCGGTCCGGCACGACCAGCAGGGTGATCAGCGCCCATGCCATGCCTGTTGCAAGAATGGAGTAGCGGCTGTCCGGCAGCCAGGTGGAGCCGGCTGTCGTGGAACGCGCGTCCGGCAAATGATTGACCGCGGGAGCATTGTAGATTGCGTTCAAGCGCCCCCCACCTGCGAAACCACCCGGGCGGGGAGGCCGACCGGTATCGCCCGTAATGCTTTCGAGGGACCTTTGGCGTACATGATCTTCAGAAGTGATTGATGACAGCGCCGAGGATCTGCGACTGTGTCGCCGACAGCCTGCGCAGCAGATCCTTGGTCTCCCGATAGCTGGTGTGCTGTGCCCGGCTCAATATGAGGACCCGGCCGATCAGCTTGGCCACGGCGAGCCCGTCCGAGTAGCGGTCGACCGGCGAGGTATCCAGGACCACGAATGAAAAGGTCCAGCGCCACTCTTCCACCACCCGTTCGAAGCGCGAGTCGGACAGCAGCTCCAGAGGATTGTGCTGGGTGGAGCCGGCGGGGAGGACGAACAGCTGCGGCAAGCCCTGCACCGGATGCAGGCAGGGCGCGGTGTCCTCGGTCAAGGCGTCGGACAAACCCCGCTGGTTGTCGGCACCGAAGAGGAGGTGCTGGGTGGGGTGACGCAGATCGGCGTCCACCAACAGCGTCGGCTGGCCGATCTGGGCGAAGGCGATCGCGAGTTCCGCCGCAAGATAGGAACGGCCCTCGCCGGAACCCGGGCTGAGCATGGCTACGCAATCGGCCTGTCCGGCGGCGCCGCGTCGCAGCAGCAGCTCGGTTCTGAGCGCCCGGACTTTTTCGCTGTGGGCGCTGTAGGGGTCGTTCACCAACGTCAGCTTGTCGCTCGGAATCAGGCGATTGCGCTGGACCAGGGTGATCCCCCGATCCCGGGTCCGCACGGCATTGATGTCTTCCTGGGTCACCAGGTGAAGGGCAAGCGCGGCCTCTGCGAAGCCGAGTCCGAGCGTCGCCTCGGCAGTCCTGATCCTGCCGATCATCGACGGCGACAGCGAACAGCGCCGGATCAGCGAAGACTTGATCAGGTTCTCGGAATACGTTGACGCGTCGTTGGCGGTGGCGCTCATGCGATGGCCTTGGGTCGCCGGCCCGGTGAAAACTCGGTCAGGACCGGGATGCCGTGGTCGCGTTCGAGATCATCGCGGCAGCGCACCCGACGGTTCAGCATCTCGTACACCAGAGGAGCCGCGATGGATAAGAACAGGGCGATGACGCAGCTCAGCAGCAGCAGCTTGGCCGTATTGGGCTTGTCGGCTCTCTGTGGAGGGGTTGCGCGGCTGATGAAGCGGATGTTGGTGTAGTGCCCGCTGGACGCGACCATGATCTGATCGTAGCTGTCGAGCGCGCGTTTATAAACGGTCTGGGCCGAATCGAGCTCCAGCGTGTATTTCGCCGCCTCGTCCTGCAACTGGCGCAGGCCGAGGACCTTGCTCTTCTGCTCTTCCACGGCCTTCTGCAGCTTCTGCACCATCTGCCGTGACGAAGCGAGCTGGGCAGACGCGCTGGTACCGTAGGATTGCAGCTCTTCCGCCAGTGAGCGCTTGGTGGCGGCCATCTGCGATTGCAGCTCCAGCACCAGCGGATGCTGCGGGCCAAGGGAGGTGCTGTACTCGGCTAGCTTGGCCTGCTGCGAGGCAAGCTGGCCCTTGAGCGACTGGACCAGCTGGGACGACAGCGCCTGGCCCGCCACCGATTGGTCGGCGGACGCGCTGACCTCGGCGGCGCGGGTGGCGTTCTGGGCCTCCAGCAGCCGCTGCTCCAGCGCCGACAGGAGTTCCATGTCGACATCGATGTGCACGTCGGAGCCGATCAGGCCGGTCCGCTGCCGGAACTCGGTGACCCGATCCTGGGCCCGGCTGACCTTGGCTTTCAGTTCTTCGAGCTGGCTGGTGTAACGCTGCGCTCGCTCGCTCGCGGGTCCCGTCTGGCGCTGGTATTGTTGATCGGAATAGACGTCGGCCACCGCGTTGGCGATCGCGGCGGCGTCGTCCGGATTTTCCGCGGCATAGGTGACGTAGATCATCTGGCTGCCGTAATGGCCTTGCTCGATCGTCAGGTTCTTGGCCAGGCTCTTCTGCACCCAGTCCTTGAGCGAACTGCCGGCGCCGGTGTAGCCCGCGCTGTAGTCGCGCCGGCTGGTGAGCTTCAGCCGCTCGATCACGGGCTGCAGGACTTCCGAGCTTTGCATCAGCTCGATCTGCGTGGCGATGTAGCTGCCCATCAGGCCGATCGGAAACTCCTCGCCGGCCAGCGGATCGTTGACCTGGTAGTTGACCATCAGCGTCGCGGTGGCGACGTAGCGCCGCGGCAGAACCTTGATGATCGTGCAGGAGACGGCGATGATGCACAGTGCAATCGCCAGCATTTGCTTGCGGTACGCGAGCAGTATGGACAGGATCTGGGAAAGCGAGACGCCGGGGTTTACGTAGCTGAGGGGGATCGCCGCCGGAGCCAGCATCACCGGTTGCTGTGCCGGAAAAACGGGCAAGTTGGAGCGGGCCATCAGAATATCCGTTCCTTCACGCGCACCACGTCGTCGGCTTGAAGCTGGTCGTTGAGGGAAGCCCGGATGGTTTCATAGACCCCATCGGCGTTGCGTCGCTTGATCTCGATACGACTGTCGCTGCCGCGCTGGGTGATTCCGCCGCTGCGTGAAATGGCCTGTAACACCGTCATCCCGGGTTCCAGGCGGTACATGTTGGGAGACTGTACTTCTCCGAAAATGTAGAACTGGCTGGCGCGCGGTACGAAGACCACGTCTCCGCCGTGCAGGGTCTGGACCGGGATGCCGCGCTTGTCGTCGGTCAGGCCCTTCAGGTCGATCGGATAGCGGGAGACATGGCCGTCCTTGTCGGGCCGGAGCAGATAGATGAGGTCAGCCCCGTTTTCGGTGACCCCGCCGGCTTGCGCCAGCAGATCGAAAACGGTGAGTTTCGAATCGACCGGGAAGCGTGCCGGCGACCGGACCGCGCCCAGTACCGAGACCTGCTGGCTGCGCAGCTGGTTGAGGATGATGGTGACCTGCGGATTGACCAGAAACTGTCCGTTACGCAGCGCCGCGGCAACCCGTTGCGACGCTGCTGCCGGGGACAGGCCGGCGACCTGGACCGGTCCGGCCAACGGCACCGGGATGGTGCCGTCATCCGAGACATAGGTGGTTGTCGCCAGCTCCGGACGCCCGAACACCTGGATGTTGACGGTGTCGCCTACGCCCAGCTGCAGCACGGCCGCCGTATCATCCGACGCCGGTTCCGCTGCCGCTGCGGCGCTTGCTGTTGCCGACGGCGCCGGACTGGCGATGGATGCCATCTTCGGCGCATCCTGTGCCATCGCGCCAGAAGGGGTGAAACAGCAGGCAACCAGGGCTGCTAGGCTGATAGCGCCACATGACAGGGTTGAGAACCCTGGCCGAAATGAAACGTGCATGCCCCTGATGGTGTTCATACTCGCGGAGCCCCAGATCCCAGTTTGTAGGAAGCCATTGGCCAGTCATCCGAGGACGTGGCCTGTGGGGAGGATTGTCCATGCGGGTGCCAGGTATGCGTCTGTGCGCGATCGAACACAGGACATGGACCTGATCGCGCAGGCGGAATGGGTGCATGTGGCGCTGCGCCCCTGCACGAGTGTGTGGGAGCGAACAGACGTCAGGGGCGTCCGCCCCTAGTTTCATCACCCATCGGTTGCCAGCGCTGCCCGGGCGCGCCCCGCGCCGCGCTGGGCGCTACGCGCGATCGTGCGTTCGCCGAACAGGGGGATATGGGGATGCCGGAAACTGTGCACTTGTCCCGGGCAGGGTTGCCCCTTTCGGCAGCCGCAGCCGGACCGCGGCCCCGCGAATCGAAGGTCCCGGAAGCCGGATGTCCACGGTGATTCAGTTGAACTCGAAGCCTGGGGCTGCGTTCTTTGCCAGGTGTGCGGCGGAAGCGATTCCGCCGGATCCGCCCGTTCACCTCCGAATCGGCCCGCCGCCGACGCCCGCCAAGTTCCTGTGCTCGCCAGCGCAACGCCGATTCTGGGTTCTGGACCAGATGGATCCGCACAATCCGGCCCTGAATGTCGCGGTTCGCTGGAAACTCGAAGGCGACGTCACCCATCAGCACCTGGAAATGGCGTTTCAGCAGATCGTTGCGCGGCATCAGGTCCTGAGAACCTGGTTCTCCGCGGTCGAGGGCGAGCCGGTGCAGGTCGTCGAGCCATGCCTCGGCTTCAAGATCCCGATGCTTGATCTGAGCGGCTTGCCGGATGTCGAGATGCAGGAGGAAGCCGAACGCATCGCCCGGCTCGAGGCGCGGGCGCCGTTCGATCTGGCCTCGCCACCGCTGATCCGGGTGACTCACCTGCGGCTGCGCGAGAAGCAATCGATGCTGCTGATCACTGCTCACCACATCGTCTGCGATGGCTGGTCGATCGGTGTGCTGGCGCGCGAGATGGGTACCATCTGCCAGGCCCTGCAACGCGGCGAAGCGCCGCAACTGCCGCCCCTCAGGATCACCTACACACCGTATTCGGAGCGCGGCTTGCGGGAACAGCAGGATGTCGATTTGAAGGAGGAGCTGGAATACTGGGGCACCCACCTGCTGGGCGTGAGGCAGTTCGAGCTCCAGACGGACCGGCCGCGTCCACCGGTCCAGACCTCGAACGGCAACATCCTCTCGATGTTGCTCGATCGCCCGCTGACCGATGCGCTGGCCCAGTTGTCCAGGCGGCAGGGTTGCACCCTGTTCATGACCTCGTTCGCGGCGTTCGTGACGCTGCTGTTCCGCTATACCGGGGAGACGGACATCGCTGTCGGCACGCAGTTTGTCGGCAGGGATGACGTGGAGCTGGAGAATGCGGTCGGCCTGTTCATCAACACCCTGCTGCTGCGCAGCGATCTTTCCGGCGCCCCCGGCTTTCTGGAATTGCTGGAGCGGGTCAAGGAGCGGGTGGTCGAGGCGTACGAATACCAGCACCTGCCCCTCGAGCAGCTGATCGAGTTGCTCAAGCCGAAGCGGGATCCGAGCCGAAATGCCCTGTTCTCGCTCAACTTCATTTTCCAGAGGTCGTTCATCCGCAATGAGACTTACGGCGAATTCCGGCTCATCGACATGCCGTCCTGCCCGGCGGGAGCCATGTACGACCTCAACGTTTTCATGGTCGAGCGCCCCGAGGGTTGGCGCGCCGCCTGCGAATACAACACGGATCTGTTCGAGGCGGCGACCATAGAGAGGCTGCTTGGGAACTTCCATAACCTGTTGCAGGCGATCGTGGCCAACCCAAGCCGTTCGATTTCCTCGCTGCCGATACTGACCGCAGCGGAGCGCGCTCACCTGGTGGTGGACCGCAACAAGACCACCGCGGCGTATCCGGAGCATCTGACGCTTCCGGCTCTGTTTCAGACGCAAGCCATCCGCGCGCCGGACGCCGTTGCACTGGTCTGCGGCAGCAAGATGACGACTTACCGGGAACTTGATCAGGCGTCGAACCGGCTGGCTGGTCACCTGCTCCGGTGCAATATCGCGCCGGGCAGCCGCGTCGGCGTGTACCTGGATCGATCCGCCGAACTGGTAGTCACCCTGCTCGCGATCCTGAAAGCGGGCTGCGCCTATGTTCCGCTTGATCCCGCATATCCGGCGCAACGCATCGCGCACGTACTGGAAAGCGCCCAGCCGGCCGCGATCGTCACGCGTTCGGCCCTGCGCCACACTTTGCCGGAGAACCCGGCGGCAGTCGTGAGTCTCGATACGGACGCCTTGCAAATCGGCGCCTGTCCGCCCGATCCGCCGGACGCAGGGGCAGCGCCGGCGGACCTCGCCTACGTCATCTACACCTCCGGCTCCACCGGCAAGCCCAAGGGCGTGCAGATCCGCCACCGCTCCGTGGTCAACCTGCTGTGGGCCATGCTGCGGCGCCCGGGACTCGCCACTACCGACACCCTGCTGGCGGTGACCACCATCTCGTTCGATATCGCGGCGCTCGAGATATTCCTGCCGCTGATCATCGGTGCGCGCATGGTCATCGCACGGGAGGATGAGGTGGTGGATGGCAGGGCTTTGCGACGCCTGATTGACCGGCACCAGGTCTCTTTCCTGCAATGCACGCCCGCAACCTGGCAGCTGTTGCTCGAGTCGGGCTGGAAGCCCGGCGCCGGGCTGAAAATGCTTTGCGGTGGCGAGGCTTTGCCGCGCAAGCTGGCGGAAACCCTGCTGCAGGGTGGAGGAGAGCTGTGGAACATGTACGGCCCGACCGAGACGACGATCTGGTCCTCGGCGCTCAAGGTCGAGTCGGGAGACGGCCCGGTGCTGCTGGGCCCCCCGATCGGCAACACCCAGTTCTATGTGCTCGACGGGCAGCAGGAACTGCTGCCTGCCGGCGTTCCCGGCGAGCTGTACATCGGCGGCGACGGTGTCGCCCGCGGTTATCACCAGCTGCCCGGGATTACCGGCGAACGGTTCGTGCCGGACAAGTTCCGCGGCGTCGTAGGGGCCAAGCTGTATCGCACCGGCGACATCGTCCGGCTGCGGCCGGACGGCAACTTTGACTATCTGGGGCGCGGCGATCAGCAGATCAAGCTGCGCGGATTCCGCATCGAACTCGGCGAGATCGAGTCCGTGCTGGAGCGCAATTCGAACGTGGCCGAAGCGGCCGCTACGGTCGGTGTGGATCCGGCCGGCGAACCGGCCATCTGGGCCTACGTGGTGTCCAGGAGCATCGCGCCGGAACTGTCATCCGATCTGCTCGAAGTATTGCGCGCCGACCTGAGGAAATCGCTGCCCGCGTACATGCACCCCGCTGCCATGGTCGCGCTGAATGCTCTGCCGCGCACGCCCAATGGCAAGATCGACCGCAAGGCCCTGCCGAAGCCGGACCAGACGATTGCAAAGGACAAGGCGCTTGTCGCCCCACTCGACGAGGTAGAAGCCCGCCTTGCCGCTATCTGGGGATCCATTCTCGGCCTGGACCATGTGGACCGGGACACCGATTTTGTCGATCTTGGCGGCCACTCGCTGCTCGCCGCCCGCCTGCTGGCGCGGATCGAGACGGAATTCGGGCAGAGCCTCAGCCTGGGGGCCCTGTTCCGGGCCCCGACCATTGCCGAACAGGCCAAATTGCTGAAGCGCAGCGAGCTGCGCGAATACGACTTTCGCCAGATCATCCGCCTGCAGCCCAACGGTTCGAACCCGCCGATGATCGCGATCAACAACACCGGCGTGTACTACTACAACCTGTCCCGATACCTCGGGCCGGACCAGCCGCTCACGGCATTGCAGCTGTTCGACCCGACCTTGCAGCGCCGGAACCTGCCGGACAGCTTCGAGGGTATCGCGGCGGAATATGTGCGGCTGATCCGCGAGTTCCAGCCGGCAGGCCCTTACAGGCTGATGGGTTGGTGCCTGGGTGGCGCCCTGGCCTTCGAAGTGGCGCGACAACTGACGGAACAAAAGCAGGAAGTGTCGATGCTGGTGCTGTTCGACACCTGGGTACCCGGCTACAGAAGGCGCCTGTCTGCGCTAGGGGGCATGCTGGCCGACTACTCCTATCGCTGGCGGTTGATCCTCGCGGATTGGTCTCGGGTCGCATCCCGTCGCGGCGGCGTGGGGGAATTCCTGGCGCATCGCACCTTGTTCCGGAGGATCCGCCGTTGGCTCGGCTTGGGGGGCGATCAGCCCTCTACGGTCGAGACCCAATCAGATCCCGGCACGCGCAGCGACGAAAGCTACGATCAGTGGTTGCTCGGCTACCTCGAGGAGGCGGTAAAGCGCTACGAGCCTGGCCGCTTTTCCGGCAAGATCACGCTCATCTGCAGCTCACGCGAGCCCCGGGGCCTGTTTCTCGACCGTCAGATGGGCTGGGGTGCCTTCTGCGAGGGTGGCGTGGAGGTCTGCATCGTCGAGGGGGATCACTTCACGATGTTCCAGGACCCGGGCGTCACGCAGATGGCGGGCCATCTGATGAACAGAGTGGAGCGTCACAGTGATCCTCAAGCCGTTCTTGTACCCGGCTGAGTCTCTGGCGCGCTCCTGACTCGGTGCGCCCTGGTGGAGCAGCACCATGCATCCACTCGAGGTGATACTGATCCTGGCCTGTCTGGCGCCGCTGCTTCTTTTCGTGGCGCTGCCAGGACGTCCGTTGCCGGCCTGGATGCCGTTGATCGTCGGTCTGCTGCTGGTGTTGGATCTGACCATCGCCGGACCTCGCTGGATGATGCTGCCCATGTATCCGGCAGCGCTTGCCGGGGTCGGGCTTGCCGTGCTGCGCCTGAGCGCCGAATCCCGTCCGGCGCTCGTCGTCGCCTGGGGTAGCCTGTTCCTGCTCGGGGGTGCGTTGAGTCTGGGCCTGGTCTCGCCGGCGCGCGAGGAAGTACCGCCTGGTGGACGCTTCGGTGCCGGGGTCATCGTTGATAGTCCCGGCATAGCGGCTGCCGCGAGCGGTGCGGCAGGGGAGGGTGCGTCGCCGGTTCTGAGGATCTGGTATCCAACCGCGGCGGCGAATCAGGCTGGCATGGCGCCCGGTCTGCCGGCGTTTCTGCGAAGCTGGTTCGCCGCTGCACCGCCGGCGCTGGCCGCGGCCGGCGCCGGTGGATTCCCGGTTCTCGTCGGGATTCCCGGTTGGGATGGAGCGCGGGTGGAGAACACCGCCCTGGTGCGCGAACTGGTCAGCCATGGTTTTGTCGTCGCCACCCTCGAATATCCGCCGCCGGCCGCCGATACGCCCGATGCAACTGCGGCGCTGGATCAACGCAGGCTTCGCAGCCCGATGGATTTCTCGTCCGAGGCGGCATTCAACGACACGGTGCGGCGCGGCGATCAACTGACCCGGACCCGGGCGCATGACGCGATCCGCGTGCTCGATCGCCTCGCCAGGTTGAATTCGTCTGATCCCACCGGACGTTTTACGCATCGCCTGGATCTCGCGCATGCCGGCGTGTTCGGCTTCTCGCTCGGCGGCGCGGTGGCGGCACAGGCCTGCTGGCAGGACGAAAGGTTCCGTGCCGCGGTCAACATGGACGGCTGGCGGTTCGCCGATGCGGCGCAGTATGGATTGCGCCAGCCCTATCTCCTGCTGAGCGAGGATGGACCCTTGCCGACCGAGTCGGATCTGACGGCCAGCAATCCGGTCCATCGTTATACGGCCGCGCTGAACCTGCTCGACTATCAGCGGACCGTCCGGAGCTTTCGCCGCTACGGCGGCCTCTACGTGAGAATTTCCGGCAGCCGGCACCAGAATTTCGCAGGCCAGGCCACACCTTTGTGGCAGGGCAGCGCCGGTATCGCCGTCCAGCGGGTGGTCGAGATCGTCAATACCTACGTTCTGGCCTTCTTCGAAAAATATCTGGACGGGCTTGATTCACCCCTGCTGGCCGGAGACTCCCAGGCGATGCCAGAAGCGCACGTCCAGGTATGGACCGCGGAGGCCGTCAAAGCCCGCACCGCCGCAAATTCGTAGAGATCCGCGGCGTCCGGCGGACGACCACTTATGCCTTGCGTGGATGCAGCAGGGTTCTGCCGAGGCTCGATCCGAGTTCCGGCCGCACCAGCAGCAGGCAGCCGACATAGCTGAGGGCGCCGACCGCGAGCAGGGCCAGCAACAACGGCACGCCGCTGAGATATCTCTGCAGCAGGGGCTCGAGCAGGGAAACCCCGGCTCCCATGAGTGCGGCTGCAAAAAAAGCCCCAGCCTGCGCCGCCAGGATGGCCCGGACGGGAATGCCGCACTTGCGCTGCAGTATGGCTAGCGGCATCGGCAATATGACCAGGGGGCGCAAGGCCATGCCGATCGCGGCTGCCACCAGTCCGATGGGTGCCGTGACCAGCACTACCAGCACGGCGCTGAGCGTTTGAACGGTGGAAACCAGCGCCTCCGTCGACTGCCGGTTGGTCGCCAGCAGGATGGCTGTGGTGCAGTAGATGCTCACGCCCGGCACGCCCATGAGCAGCAATAGCTGCGCGGGAACGATGGCCCCCGACCAGTGCGCGTCGAGCCAGGTGCGGAACAGCGTCGGCACGATGGCGGCACCGCCGATGAACAGGGGGAAGCACAGAGTGCTGAGCTGCCCGAACATGCGCAGCGCGGCCCGACCCAGCGCGGGTGTGTCGTCGGCGAAGCGCCGCAGGTTGACCCGCTCCACCGTCACCTTCGGCTCGAGGGCGATCTGCGAAAGGATGTCGTTGAGCCGCGCCGCCAGGCTGAACAGGCCTACTTCGGTGGTCCCGAGGAAAAGACCGAACAGCAGGCGGGGAATCTGTCCGGAGGCCCAGTTCATGGTGCGGGAGAAGATGACGGCGATGGCGAAGTGCCGTAGCTCCATGAAGTGACGATGCGACCAGGCCAGGCGGAACCGCAGCGGCACCATCTGCCACAGTGTCACCGCGGCCACCAGTCGTTGCACGATGGCCTGCCAGACCAGGGCCCATACGCCGAAGCCGGCGAGGGTCAGCGCCAGTCCGACGGCACCGCCGCAGACGGCGCCGGCGATGGCCCGCACGGCGGTGGACTGGAAGCGCATATCGCGCTTGACCGATGCCGTGGGGGCGGCCGACAAGGCCGAAATGACCGGCAGCATGCTCATGACGCGCAGCACGTCCCCGAGTTCCGGATCGCCGAACCAGGCCGCAAACGGGTCGGCGCCGAGGATGAACAGACATCCGGCCAGCACCGCGAGCACCAGGTTGCCCAGGCTCATGGTGTGGAAATGCAGGTCTTCGATCTTCTTGATGGAAATCAGGGCTTCGGTCGCCGCCGAGCCCAGAACGAATTCGCAGAAGCCGATCAGCACCATCACGACCGAAATCACCCCGAACGGATGGGGGCCCAACAGCGGTGCCTGGATGGCAAAGACCAGGATTGAAAAGCCCTGCTGGAACAGGGTTTGAAAAGCGACCCAGCCGGTCGGCGATGCTTTGCGGAACAGTCGGGGCATCAAGTCGTCCTGGGCGGCCGCGGATCAGGGCCGCTGGCCGGCCAGTGCCCGCCGCGCGGCATCGCGAACCGGCATGGCCAGCGTCATAGCCGCGGCTTTCGCCGCATCCACCGCCGGATGACGCCCCGGCTGGCTGGTGGCGACGCCGAGTTTGCGCATGTAGTGATTGAAGGCCCGCGTGCGGCCCAGCGATCTGCCGGAGCGGGTCTCCACCACGAAGGAATACGAAATCGATCGGTGCCGGCAGGTTTCCACCCAGTGCGGCGAATTCTGCGGCTGGTGCAAACCCTTGCCGGGTCCGAGCCTGAAGACATGCTCGTGCGCGGGATCGCGTCCCGACAGCATCACCTGGCCGATGTTGACGATGCCGCTGACATAGAAGCGCTCGAGTTCGGCTTCCGTAAGGGTTTGCGGCGAATACACGTGATAGATCTTTTCGCCCTCGATCTGGAAGAAAAAGGCAATCTCGGGGTCGAAGTGGAACGGCGTGATGGTGCTGGCTGAGCTGACGAACACGGCCGACTCCAGGCGCAGGACCCCTTCGTCCGCCGGCACGCCACGCAGATCGCAGACCTGGCGGTACAGCACATCGAGCAACTCGCGGAATCCCGGATCGTGATTCTCAGGTCGCTTCAACAACACACGATAGTGTTCCTGTTCCAGCCGCTCGATCGCCTTGCCTGGCTGATAGGTCCCGTGGGGCACGGAGTAGAACTTGGCGCCCGGCTCGGGTGCGCCGGCAGCGACGAAGTAGTCCTGCGGGTGTGCGGAATACCGTTCGGCCAGGCGCAGCAGGTGCTCCATCCGGAACAGCTCCAGGCCGCTCAGGGTATGCGACAGGCCGAAGGGAGTCCGGTCGTAGCATCGTTCGACACCGGCTTCGTCCGGAACCAGGCGTGCGCGAAAGCGATTGATGTCCATATGGCTCCGGACTGTTCCGGCTAGGGTCGATCCGCGCTAACGCGAGGCGGCGCGCCACAGGCCGCGCACTGCCGTGATGCCGCTGCTTGAGGCGAGTTTCAGGCGGTCCCGCCAGGCCGATTCGCCCGGAGGCTTCGGGTGGATACCGAGCTGCCGCAGTTGCCGGTTGAGCTGGTACAGGTGGGCCATGCGCTCGCCTGAGCGCAGATCGAAATTCAGGCTCACCGCGATCGACACGTTGTCGCCATTCTTGGCCCAGTGCGGCGCGGTGCATGGGATGTGCACACCGCGGCCAGGCCTGAGGCGGTAGACCTTGGCTTCGTTCTGGCGATGCTCTTTCGGCCTGGCGCCATTGAAGTCGCCGCAATAGTAGTTCTCCAGTTCCTCGTGCGGCGTCAGCGACCGGTCGGTCTGGTCGAACACGCTGATGAGCTTGTCGCCCGCGACCTGCAGCAGATGGTTGACGTCGGCATCGATATGGTAGGCGGTGATCCGCGCCGGCGAGGCGATCAGGATGGTCGCGCGGCCGGTGATGACGTCCTGGCGCATCGCCGGCCCCGACAGATGCACCACTTTCGACAGCAGGCTCCGCATCAATGGCCCCAGCAGCGGATCGCGTTCGACGTGCCGCAGCATCACCAGGGAATCGTTGGTTGCAATGTTGGCGATCGTCTCGGGCAGGTCGTGCCGCGGCGTGCGGCCTTTTTCCCAGCGATCGCTCACCGCCACCGTGCCATGCGACCAGTAAGCGTGTTCGGCGTCGTCCGGCCTGCGCTGCGACAAGGCCACCAGGCTCGGCAGTTCCAGCAGTGGATGGCCCCACAAGCCGTGGCCGAAAGCGAAGCTCGACCGGTTGTAGTGGCGCGCGAATTGCGATTCGTCGTCCCAAAGCACGTCCTGCAGCGAAGCTGCGGCCGGTTGCGGCTGCTGCCCGGCAAAGGCGATGTCGTAGAGCCTAGCGTTCACCCGGAACCCTCCGGAAGTAGAAGCCGCTATAGGCGGCGATCGAATGGCTGGAAAAGAAGGGGATGTGGCAGGAGACATCGGCGATCCTCCACTGGTCGGCCAGCTCGTATCCGAGGTCGGCGAAACCGCGCACGAAGTCCGAGCGGTTGAACAGATGATTGGGGCACAGAGCGCTGCCGATGTTCTGCACGGTGACCGCCGAGGCCCGGTCGTAGACCGGCACCTTGTTGACCAGGATATGGCTGGGCAGGGCGGACGCTCCGCCCAGAATGGAAAATGGGTGTTCGATGAAGTGCAGCGAGCCGCCCGCGAGCAGTACATCGGCCTGCGCCAGCGACTCCAGCGAGGTGGTGAAGCGCAGGTGCGGCGCGGATTCGCGCGCCGCGATAACCTCGCCGCGCGCCACCACGGCTGCAACATCGTTCACCAGCCAGGTGAAATCCGCGGCATAAGAGAGATAGCGGCGAAAACCGAAGTAGGAGATGCCGACGTTCCCGCCCCAGTCGAACAGCAGCTTGCACCGCGGCAGCAGCTGCGACAGCCAGAACATGATGGGGTAGTCGCTCGAGGTGATCCGCAGGCGCTCGTCCTCGAGTCGCAAGGCGGAGGGTTCATTGTCGTATCCGGTCAGGCGCGTGGCGGGGATCGAGCGGGCGGCAGCCTGGAAATCCGGATAGACCCCGCGGAACATGCGGATCTGGCCGCTGGCACCGTCGAAGCGGCGAGCGTAAGCGGCGCGCAGGATGCTGCGTAGCAGCGGCACCGAACCGGCCAACTCGGCCACACGCATGCTGCCTCGCGGCAGGCGCAGCGGATGGAACGTGTTCTTGACGGATAGGGAGCTCATCGGCACCGGTGACCTGGAGGCTTCAGTGCAGCTGGAACAGCGGACGACCGAAGCGCGCGCGTCGCAACACGAAATGCCGCTTGTTGAAGCGCTCGCGGAACAGCATGGGATCGAGCTTCAGCATGGTTCTGACATCGTAATGAGGGTCCGCACCACCCATCTGCAAGGCTCCATCCCCGATGGATGCAGACTGGAGCGGACGCCATTACGGGTCTGTTCGCTTCCACACATTGGCGCCCCGATCAGGCGCACCAGCGACCTGAGGAACCATGCTTTGCTGGGGGCGTTTGCGGCACTGCGTGCGCAGTCGAACGGATCGGCTCCCGGCCCCATGCAATTCTTAAGTCCTCGTCTGCGATGCGGGGTTTTCATGCCGGGTGACGCGAGGAGGGTCCCGCCCAGCGGCAGGGCTGGTCGAAGCCGGCATATCGCCGCCGGTCGCTACGCACTGGCCGCAGGCATGGCGTTGATGCTGTGCGTGGTCATCGGCACCTGTAACGGCGCCACGACCGCGTGGCCGGAGTGGAACGCCTTCTCGGATCGCTTCATCGAGCCGGGCGGGCGCGTTGTCGACCTGACCTTCGGCCGCAAAAGCACATCGGAGGGCCAGGCCTATGGCCTGTTTTTTGCCCTGGTTGCCAACCAGCGGCCGCGTTTCGACGCCATTCTCGGCTGGACCTCGCAAAACCTGGCGGGCGGCCACCTCGGAGAGCAGCTGCCGGCGTGGCTGTGGAACCAGCGGGACGACGGCAGCTGGGGCGTCAGGGACGGCAATGCCGCTTCCGACGCCGACTTGTGGCTCGCTTATACCCTGCTCGAGGCGGGCCGGCTTTGGGGCGATCCGCGCTACGATCAGATCGGCCGAAAGCTGCTGATGCAGATTCGCGCGCGCGAGATCGTGAATGTCGCTGGAGACCGCCCGATACTGCTGCCCGCGCCGGTGGGGTTTGCGCTCGACCGCGGTCGCTATCGCATCGACCCCAGCTATCTGCCGGGCTTTATCTTCAGCTACCTGTCCGTCACCGACCCCCAGGGACCATGGCGTGCGGTGTGGGACAACTATGTCCGGCTGGCGCCCGGTGCATTTCCAGCGGGAATCGCTCCGGATACCCTGATCATCGAAGCCGACGGCTCCGCCGCGCAGGACGCCGAGCGGGGACCGCTCGGGAGCTACGACGCGATTCGAGTCTATCTTTGGGCCGGAATGTCGGCACCCACCAGCATGGGCCTGCTGAAACAGCTGCGGCCCTACGCGGCGCTGCTCGACGAGCATGGCAACCCCCCGGAAAAGATCGATCCCGCAACCGGCGCGGTGCGTCGCGCCGATTTCTCGCCGATCGGCTTTTCCGGCGCAGTGCTGCCATTTCTCAGCGCCATGGGCAATACCGCGGCGCTGGAGAAGCAGCGGGAGCGGGTCCATCTGGCGCACCTCAAAGCTCGCCTGGGGGAAGCAACCAACTACTACGATCAGGCCCTGATTCTCTTTGGAGAGGGCTGGGTCGATCGGCAGTTCGCTTTCGATGCCGATGGCCGGCTGGTGCCGCAGTGGGCCGACAAGAACCACTAGCTCACTTGAGGAGGGGCGTGGCAACTCCCGGCGGGAAGCGCCCGGATAGTACCAGCGGCTGTCTCAGCCTGATCTCGGCGTGGCGCAGCAACGCGAAGATGCGGGGGCCGCGGACCAGGTAGCGGCGCGCCATCCGATCCGGCGCCTGCAGCAGGCGATAAAGCCACTCCAGGCCGGAACGCTGCATCCAGCGCGGCGCACGATGCTCACGACCGGTGAGGAAATTGATGGATGCTCCTATGCACAGGGCCAGCCCGCGCGCACGACCGCGGAGCTTGAGTTGCCGGGCCAGGATCTCCTGCTGGGGCGCCCCAACCGCGAGGAAGCAGAAGCGGAACGGGCTGTGCGCCTCGACGAAGCGCAGGCAGGCCTCCACCGCATCCGGATCATGGATGAAACCCATAGGCGGGTTGTAGTGGGCCAGATGCCGAAGACCGTACCGCCGTGCCAGATCGCGTGCCTGCTCGTCGCTGCCGCCGATGACGACCAGACTATCCTCCGCCGCGATGACCTGCGAGAACAGGCGCTCGGTCAGATCGCTGCCGGTGCACACCGGCAGCCGCTTGCCCTTAGTGATGCGGACGACGTGCGACAGGAAGCGGCTGTCCAGGAGCACGTACTCGGCGTCGGCGTAGAGATCGCGGAAGCTGCTGTCGTCATGCAGGCGCAGCAGGTGATCCGCGTTCGGCGTCACCACATAGCTGTAGCGGTCTTGCCCGAACGACGAGGCGATGCCGGCGAAGCTGCCGAGATCGAAGTCGTCGACCTGGCACAGTTCAGTTGACGGATGCACCCCCACCTCCCCCTGCAAGGCAGGCTCGAATACGCCTGGCCGGGAGAGCCGGAGCGGCGTACAGGAAACGTCGCGACAACGTTATGAAGCGCCTGCCGGACGGGTCTGTACGTCGACGCACTCTGTGCGCGGGCAGACAAAGCGGGGCCGGCAAAAGCCAGTGCCTCCGGCGATAACCACGTGCGAGAAGTGCCGGCGCGCGCGCACCCCAATGTGTGATATCGCACAGACCCGATGCGGGCGCCGACGGGAAAGTGAACCCAGTTCGCGCGACCCGTCGCTATCGCTGCAGAGTTGTTGGGGCAGAGCGTGGCGACAACGACGCAGGTCTTGCCAAAAAGGGGGGCAGGTGACTCACCGAAGCAGGAACGAACCTGTGGCGTCGCGCGACGCCCCCCGGAAACCGCGCGGGCGCTCTTGCCGCGGGTGGCTTGCTCCGATGCTCCTCGCCGGATCAATCCATGGGTCGGCCCTGGCCCAGTTCCACCTTGTGCCGGAGGTGTCGGCCCAGGCGGTCTACGATTCCAATGTCTTCGCGCTGCCCAGCCGCGACGAGGCCGTGGCGCAAAACGGCGACGCGCGCCGAAGCGACACGGAATTCCGCTATATCGCCGGAACAGCGGCCGATTATCAGTGGAATATCCAGAAGGCCTTCGCCACGATCGAAGGCCGCCGCTTTCAATACGAGCATTTCGATCGGCTCAACCATGACGAGTTCCTGTTGACCGGCGGGCTTATCTGGCATATCGGCGAAGCAATCGACGGCGTGGTGGACTATCGGCAGGAGCGGACAATGGCCTCCTTCGCCGACGTGCAGACACAGCAGTTGACGATGCAGCGCGAGCGCAAGGCGGGGGCGACGTTCAATGCCCTCGTCGCGCCGGAGTGGCGTGTCGAAAGCGGCCTCCAGAATCGCCGCCTCGCGTTGCCGCTCTCGGATACCCCCGACTTTGCACTGACCGAAAACTCCGTCGACGCGGCGATCAAGTACCTTGGAGTCCAGAAACTGTCCGCCGGGGTGAGCCTGGAATACCTGTGGGGCAGTTATGACGGCGGCGCGAGCAAGGACGAGTTCAATCAGGAAACCGCCGAGGCCACGGCAGACTACGTCGTCAGCGGCCTGTCGACCGTTGGGGCAAAGCTGGGTTATACCCGGCGTCACGGACAGGCGGGCAATACCGAGAGCGTCTCCGGCATCACCGGATCCATCAGGTATTCGCGCCGTATTTCCGGCAAGACCTCGACCGATGCGGAGCTGTTCCGCCAGGTGAACAGCTATGTGGCGGGAGCCAATGCGGTGACCGATACCGGCGCAAGGTTTGGCCTGTCTTGGCAGCCGACTTACAAGATCACCACGGCCCTGCGTTATGAATGGACCTACAGCGAGTTCCAGGATGTGGGCGGAGTGAGCGCCGGCCGCAGGGACCACTACCAGTCCGTGCAGATGAACCTGAGCTACCAGCCGGTGCAGTGGTTGTCGATCAGGCCGTTTGTCGGCTATCGCGATCGCCATTCAAGCATCGAGAGCGACGGCTTCAACGACTTCACGGCGGGCATCCAGGTGCTGCTGCGTTCCGGCAATCTGATCGCAGGCGACGGTCCGGCCCAGGTGTCCGGAGGATCGCAGCGGTGACGGGTCGCCTGGACCAGCCGTTACGCATTCGGGCAGCCGTGCCCGAACCGGAATTTCCATCGGAGGCATCATGAGCAACTGGACCAGTCTCGCGATTATCGGCGCCGGCCCATACGGCCTGTCGCTTGCGGCGCACCTGCGCGACAGGAACGTCGACTTCCGCATCTTCGGGAATCCGATGTCTCTCTGGACCGCGCACATGCCCCAGGGGATGCAGCTCAAGTCCGAGGGCGATGCTTCGAATCTGTACGAGCCTGCGGGGGCTTTCACGCTCAAGGCCTATTGCCGGGAGCGCGGCATCGCGTACCAGGATTCGGCAATGCCGGTCGACCTCGACACGTTTTGCCAGTACGGTCTGGAATTCCAAAAGCGGTTCGTCCCGCAGCTGGAAGTGCGGCAGGTCCGGCGAGTCTCCCAGAGCCCATCCGGATTCAACCTGCTGCTGGATGATGGCCAGGTGGTGGTGGCCGGACGGGTGGTGGTGGCGGTGGGGGTCGGCTATTTCGCGCATATGCCGGAGTGCCTTGCCGGCTTGCCCGCCGAATACTGCTCGCACAGCGGGGCACACAGCGATCTGTCTTCATTCCGCGGACGCGACATCCTGGTGGTCGGCGGCGGCGCTTCCGCGGTGGATATCGCCGTCCTGCTACATGAAGCCGGCGCCTCGGTGCGGCTGATGGCGCGTGCTCCTGCACTGGACATCCACCAGGCCCCGAGTGGCAAGCCGCGCCCGTTGTGGCAGCAGCTGCGGCACCCCAGGACCGGCATCGGCAACAGCTTGCGCTCGTGGTTGCTGGTCAAGGCCCCGCTCGCCTTCCATCATCTGCCGGAACCGGTGCGCTTGCGCATCACGCGTCGGCACCTGGGCCCAGCCGCCGGGTGGTTCATGCGGGAACGACTGCTGAGCCAGGTGCCGACGCTGTTGGGCTGTTCCTTGCGCAGTGCGGATCTTTGGGAGGGGCGGGTTCACCTGACCTGCCACTCGGCCACCGAGGGCCCCATGAAAGTCAGCGCAGATCACATCGTCGCCGCGACCGGCTATCGCGTGGAGATCCAGCGCATGGACTTCCTGGATCAGTCGATCCGCGCTGAACTGCTCGCGGTTGAGCAGACACCCATCCTGAACTGGTGCTTCGAATCGTCCATCCCGGGGCTGCATTTTGTCGGCCCCGCGGCGGCAAACAGCTTCGGGCCGGTCATGCGTTTCGCCTATGGGGCGGGATTTGCCGCCCGCCATCTGTCGGCGTACCTCCGCAGCATCCTGTCGCGCCCGGTTCCGGGAATATCGGGAGAGCTTCGTCCGGGGGTATAGAGCGGCGGTTGCCTCAGCTGCGCACGGCCGCGCTGGTGCGGTTCGGCACGCTCGATTCACGCACCGTGGCGGACGGTATCCGGCTGATCCAGGGGCGAAGCCCTTCCCTGATGCGAGCGAACAGGCCGCGCATGGCCCAAGGGCGCGCCAGGCAGTCCTTGAGGAACTCCATCTGCTCCCAGGGCACGTCGTGATGAGCGTGGTGCAGGTGAGGGCTGGCCGGATCCCGATGCCATTCTCCGGGAAACATGGCGATCAGATCCGCCGGGATCGGCGGGCGGACCTGTGCGACAACTTCTTGCCGTAGTCGGCACAGCAGGGCTGCCGGCAGATCGTGCCCCGGGCCCAGCGGCAGGTGGCACACCGGAGTCGCGCGGGGATTGACCTCGATCAGATACGGATGGCCGGTGCCATCCTCGAGGATGAAATCGAAACCCCACAAACCCGACAAGCCGAGGCGACGAACCAGACATTCGGCCGCCGCCGACATGTCCTGGTTTTCCAGCACGCGCACCACGGTGGCCGGGCCGGTGGCATGCAGTGTGGTCACCGCCTCGACGCTGATCCCGGCCAGCACCTCTCCCTGCCAGCAGGCCACCGCGCGATTGGCCGGCGAGCCGGACACAAACGCCTGCAAGGTGCGCTGGCGTGGCCGCTGCGCCAGGCTGCGCAGCCAGGTGCATAAGTCGCGATCCTGAATCGCCCGGAACAGGGACTTGATCGCGGGCGGCCGCCGCGCGGCGGCGTTGACGCGGACAAGGTCCTCCGTGCAACGAACCATCGATACCCCAAGGCCGCCCCAAGTCTGGTCGAGCTTGATCACTGCCGGATAACCATGCCGTGAAACCCACTCGCCCAGGACCTCGCCATCGCCCAGGTCGCGGGTTTCCGGAACGCGGATGCCGGCGTCGCGGGCCAGCGCCATCAGTTGCGCCCGGTGCGTGGCGTAAGCGCACGCGGACGGCATGCCCAGAGATCGCCGGATCAGCTGCTGCACCCGGTGCGCCGCGGGATCGGCACTGTTCAAAGCATCGTGAAGCTGGCTCAGGGTCACCGCCGCGTCGTCATCGCAGGGAATGATCAGGTCCGCCGGTCGCGCGGCGATGGCCCGCAGCAAACCGGCTTGCCACCGCAGCCCCGGCAGCCGGAAGGTCCGGCCGATTCCCTTGATCAGCGCCACTGGATGACCGCGTGGACACAGCGCGTCGACTTCGCAACCCAATTGCAGGAAAGCGATGGCCAGGCGGCCGGCCATCGGCCAGCGCAGGGTCGCGAACAGGAGAACCCGCGAGCGGGCAGGGTGCTGCAACAGTCGTCGCGATACCGCATCCGCTGCCAGGGGCTCCCTTCCGTCCACTTCGGATACGCTCCTGTTCAAGTAGGCCGCTGTGCCGCAAGACGGCCGGCAGCCGCCGCGGACGGGATCGGACAGCCGGGTACGGACGCGTGTCGCCCCGGGCGCATCGTTGCGCGCCGGCTCACGCCGCACTCGCAACCGGCGTGATTTGCGGCACCACCTCCACCACCGGCCCGGTAACCGAGGTAATGGCGCGTGGCGCGCATACCTGCTTGAGGTGTTCGGCCAGCCGCAACGACAAGGCCACCACGGTCAGGGTGGGATTGGCCTGGCTGGAAGTGGGGAAGGTCGCTGCACCCGCCACAAACAGATTGGCTATCCCGTGGACGCGGCAATCGGGATTGACCACACTGGTGTGCGGATTCGTGCCCATCCGCGCGGTGCCGATATGGTGGCCGCCATAGGCGCCGTAGCGGATCATTTCGGCTTCCAGCGTGGCCGGGTCGTAGTCGAACGTGCCGAGCTTGCAGCGGCGCAGCTCCGCCGCCAGCAGTTCGATGGAACGGCGCACTGTTTCGATGTCTCCCTCGGAGTAGCGCCAGTCGACGCGGATGCGCGGCATCCCGAGCGCATCGTCGTCGGTGCCAAGCGTCACCCTGCTGGACGGATTGGGCTCCTGCTCGGCGTGGAAGTCGAGGCTGTAGTAGTTCGCCTTCGGGCGCACGATCACCGAGGGGAACTTGCGCTCGGCGAAGGTGCGGTGACGTATCCAGTGCAGCAGGAACGCGGCGGTGTCGTAGGAATCGGAGGCGACGTTGCCGACGTGGCGCGCCCATGTCAGGAAGTCGGCGTCTTCGTCACCATGCAGGCGCTTGCCGTACTCGTAGGGAATGATCGCCTTGGCCAGGTACAGCAGCGACAGGATTCCGGTCCGGTGCGAAGGATCGGTGATGCGCGGATGATGCAGGCGCGCGATAAAGCTGCCGATCTGCGTGTGCCGCTGTGCTTCCGCGGTCAGGGCGAGGCGGCGGCGGCAATAGATGCCATCGCGTGAGACGTCATAGCCATGCCACACGTCCTGCGGCTGGTTGAAGGCAAGCCTGCCCACGGTGCCAGCGATGTGACACATGTAGTAGCGCCCGACCAGGTCCCGATCGTTGCCGATGCCGTGCGGCTGAACGTCGCGACTGGCAAGCAGCAGGCGCGCCACCTCCAACCCGCCGGCGGCAAGGACGAAATGATCGGCATGGACGGCAAAGGTCTTGCCGGTGAGTGTCCGTACCGTGGCGGAGCCGACGCGCGTGCCCTGGTCGTTGAGGTTCAGGGAAGTCAGATTGGCGTGCAGCAATACGCAGACGTTTTCCGCTGCGCGCAGGCGATCGGCATAACGGGCACCGAAATCGGTGGGCCGGCTGAAACGCTCCAGCGTATCCTGCGTGAAGGCGGAGCTGTTGAAGCCGCGGATCATCGGGCGCAAGCTGTCGAATGCCTCCCGAGCGCGGTAGGCGAAGGCTCCGGCTTCGCACAGCTCGTTGGCCTTCACGTAGTGCTGTTCCAGCTCCTTGCGGCTGAATGGCCAGCCGCTGTAAGGAACGTAGGGACGGGCCTCGAAGTCGATTTCGTCGAAGGGAACACAGCGGCCTCCCCAGATCGTGGTGGAGCCGCCAAAACGCCTTTGACGGTATCGATCGGGCGGGCTGTGCAGCGCGGTACTGGCTACCGAGCCCGCATACAAGTCCTGGGTGTCGGCATCCGCTTCGAATCCTCCGGATTCGAGCACCATGACCTTGATCCTGGAGCCAGCCAGTTCCAGCGCCATCGCGATGCCGGCTGCCCCGGCGCCGACGATGCAGATGTTGGTGTGAAAGCACTGGCCATCCGGAAGGTCGTTGGCTTCAAGCATTGTGGAACCCCATGGGGGCATCTACAGCGCAGTGACGCGAGGCAAAGGGCCCTCTGGTTTGGGTGGTCAAGCGGCATCCCCGGATATTGGCTTGGCCAGTCGATTTGATAAGGGAAGAACGCAAGTGGTCTGTTCGCCCGCTAACATTGCGCGGAGGCGGATGGAGGGGCCCGTGAAGCGGTTCACATCCGCTGCGTCCGGCGTCCGCGGCGGCCATCGTGCGATCTGTTCGATCGCAAACTGAGTGCGACGGCGAACAGACGCCCCTGCGCGCGGCTCCCTAGCTTAACGGCATCGCAGCACCGGATGGTCATCGACGGTGGCGCACCGCTTCTGCGGTGCAGCTTCCCGCATGCCAGCCTCTACCGTGAAGTCGGGGGTACTGAGCGGATGAATTCTCATATTGCGACCTGGGATGGCTTCAGGAGGCCGTCATCCAGGACCAGGTTGCCGCACGACTTTGTACTGGTCCTGAAGGACTTGATGCCGCTGCTCGATCTGGTCAGCCTGATGGTGGCGGCCTATGCGAGCACCGCGCTGTATGCGGCGCTGCAAGGCCATGCATCCGGCGCGGCGGCTCTCTGGGATGGTTACGGCAGGAATGCGCTGGCCGCCACCATTCTGGCTCCTTTGCTTCTCCACGACTCGCGCACACCTCACCGGGCGGATCTGGACAGGCCGCCGGCGCAGCTGCGCTGGTTCATCGGGCACTATCTCGAATTCATCGGGCTGGTCCTGGCTTTGGGATTTGCGAGCCGTTCACTCGATGCCGTGCCGCGGGGCTTGATGGGACTCTGGTTTGCGGCCGGCTTTGCCATGACCCTGACCAACCGGCTGGTTCTGGCGGCGTACCTGCGCCGGCTGGAGCGCCAGGGCATCCTGAGCGAGACCGTCGCCGTGGTCGGCGCGGGCGCCGTCGCGGACCGGCTGATCCGCCATCTGCTGCAAACCAGGCCCGAGAGCGTCCGGATCGTCGGCGTGTTCGACGACAGCATTGGCGCCGCCGATGCGAAGTGCACCTTCGGCCCGACCGGAACCATCGCCGACCTGGTCGCAATGGGGCAGCAGGGGGCGATCGACTGGGTCTTGATTACGCTGCCTTGCACCGCCGAGCGCCGTGTCCAGAACCTGGTGCACACCCTCAAGAGCCTGGCCATCACGGTGGGGCTGTGTCCGCAGAACGTCGGCTTGAGCGTGCCCTGCGACGCCATCGGCTATGTCGGGGACGGGCTACCGGTGACGCTGTTGGCGGATCGGCCGATCAAACGTTGGAACGCCGTCGCCAAGGCGGTGGAGGATTTGCTGCTCGGTATGGTGATTACCGCGATCCTGGCGCCGCTGATGCTGCTCATCGCCATCGCGATCAGGTTCGACAGTCCCGGTCCGATCCTGTTCAAGCAGCGTCGCCACGCTTCCAACAACGTCGAGTTCGACATCTACAAGTTTCGCACCATGCGCTGGTGTCCCGAGGGCGAAAACGGCCTGTTGCAGCAGACCTGCCGCAACGATGATCGCATCACCCGGCTGGGCCGGTTCCTGCGCGCCTCGAGCCTGGACGAGTTGCCGCAGCTGTTCAACGTGCTGCGCGGGGAAATGTCGCTGGTGGGGCCGCGGCCGCATGCCGTCAACATGCGCACCGAGCAGCGTCTGGGGCATGAAATCATCGACACCTATCCTCACCGTCACCGGGTGAAGCCGGGCATCACCGGATGGTCGCAGGTCCATGGACTGCGCGGAGCCACGGAGACCGCGGACGAACTGCGGCGGCGGGTGGAATTCGATTTGTACTACGTCGAGCATTGGTCGCTGGGACTCGATCTGACGATCCTCCTGATGACCGCCTGGGTCGTGCTTCGCGGAACCAATGCCAGATGACGCGGGCCGGGCGGGTACAGGACCATTGGCCGGAATCCCCCCTAAAGCGGGGGTCTGGCAGGCGGCATCTGGTCCTTGTGTGTGCTACCGCACAGACAGGGCCGTAACACGCCCATGCAAATAGCCAAGGACGGCGTCGGGGGCATGGAACGCTGTAAAAAATACGGGAATCTGGCTGCTCAGGAGAGATCGTGATCAAAACGGACCTGGATCGGATTGACGCTGTTATTGCCCTTCTGGAGGGGCCCGGCATCGCGATTCTGAACGGCGAGGGCAAGGCGGTGCGGCCGGACATGACGCCCTACCAACCCACGCGGGAATGGGGCGAGGCGATGCGGCTGATGGACAAGTACATCAGCCGGCTGGTCCGGCTCAGCGACGGCTGGGCAGCCGTCGATCGCAACGGCAGGGCGCATATCGGGCCAACCGCGCTGATCGCCATCTGCGTGGCGGCCGCCGGCACCGCTGCCAATCCCGATGAACTGCTTGACGAACTGCTGCGGATGTCGAGGCCGCAACGCCGGGCCGAGAGCGTCAAGGCCAGGGCACCGCGCGGACACGGGGAAAAACATACTAGTGTGTTGGGTATCGAACATACATCCCGACGAAGTTTCTGAGATCGTTCGTAATACGCCCCATAAAAAAATTAAGAATCTACAAATGCTGAATAGATACATGGCTAGGGGACTGTATGTGCGATCAATCACGCTACGTGGGCAATTGCCTGCTCCGGTCGATGGATGGCGCCGTTCGTAGTCGACTCCTCGAAAAATCCGAGATTGTTTCAATTCCTGCAGAGCAGGTGATCTACGAGCCGGGACGACCCCTGGCTCACGTGTACTTTCCCATCGACCTGGTTGCGTCGCTGCTGTATACCACCCGCGGCGGATCGACGTCGGAAGTCGCCATCGTCGGCAACGACGGCATGCTCGGCGTATCAGTCTGTCTGGGCGGCGACTGCACCCCGACTTATGCGGTGGTGCTCAACGCCGGATGCGCGTACCGGGTGCGGGTGCAGCTGGTGCGCGAGGAGCTGGCGCGCAACGAATCACTGCAGACGCTGCTGCTGCGCTATGTCCAGACCCTGATGACGCAGGCTTCGCTGATGGCCGCCTGCAACCGGCATCATTCCATCGACCAGCAGCTGCGGCGCCTGCTGCTGATGAGCATGGACCGGCTCGGCTCGAATCATCTTTCAATGACCCACGAGCTGATTGCCAACTGCCTCGGCGTGCGGCGCGAGGGCATCACCGAGGCGGCGCGCCGGCTGCAATCCGCGGGTGTCATCGCCTACCACCGGGGCCAGATCCACATCCTGGACCGGAACCGCCTCGAAACCACCTGCTGCGAATGCTACTCGGTGGTGAAGAAGGAAGCGGAATTCCTGTTTCCGCTGCCGCAGGCGGCCTGACGCCGCCGGCAAGACCATGTTCGCGGCCGGGCCTGCGGTGATTCTCCAAGGGTCCGGCCATTCGGGGGCTGGTCGACATCGCCAGGATGCGGGCGTCGAACGGGCGGCCGGGGCATGAAGCGCTTTGCCGAGCTGGATGGACTGCGTGGCCTGCTGGCGCTGCTCGTGGTGTTCGTGCACCTCCAGGTATACGGCACGTTCTGGCTGGTGTTGCTCATGGACTGCTTCTTCGGCCTGTCCGCGTTCGTCATCACCAGCGGCCTGCTTGAACAGGCGTCGGCAGGCGGACTGGAACAGCTGAAATCTTTTTACTGGCGACGGATCGTCCGCATCTGCCCGCCGTATTACATCCTGTTGATCGCCATCGCCGCGCTGATGCTGGCGATCAATGCCGTCGCCGCGCGCGCCAGCCTGATGGGCACGCACGCGCTGAGCTCCCTGGCGCCCTATGTGGCTTATCTCCAGTTCACCGAACGGTTCTGGCATCACGACGAGGCGACCTCTTATCTCCATGCCGTCAGATTCCTTCCTCATACCTGGTCGCTTGCGGTGGAGGAGCAGTTCTATCTGATCTGGGGCGCCCTGTTCTGCCTGACGCGGCGGTTGTGGGTGAAGGTCGCGGCAGCCTGCTGCTTTGTCTGTATCGGCCTGGCGGCACGGGTCTCCGGTTATGTGGAATCGCCGCTGATCACCTACCACATTGATTCGTTCGGCTACGGTATCCTGGGTGCATTCTGGTATCACCGGGCCGTAGCTGCGGGCGATCCAGTTCGCGTGCGGCGCTACGGAGCGGTATTCGCCGCGATCTTCGCCCTGGCCCTCGCCGGATACTGGTGGCTGGAGGAGATTCCACAGCAGTTCTGGCGCTGGCTGCAGGCGGGAATACAGCCGCACTATTTTCAGTGGACCTCGGTCAGTGCGCTGACGTCGCCCGGCTGCGCCGCACTGGTGGCCGCCCTGGCGTGCAGCAGCGGTACCTCCGCGGTGGCGTTCCTGCGTTCCGGCATGTTTCTTTATCTCGGCAGAATCAGCTACAGCCTCTACCTGGTTCACTATCCGATCATCGATCTGCTGCTTGGGCACGCTGTCAAGCTGCTCAACGCCGGGCCTGTTGGAAACACGGTCGCGGTGCTGGTTTTGTCCATCGGTTCGGCGCACTTCCTCACCCGAGTGTCCGAATGGCTGAGCGCGCGGCTTCTCCGCAAGCGCCCTGTTCTTCGCGAGCGCGGCGTTGCGGGTGGACCGCAGCCGCTGCAGGCCGAATGAGCAGGACTCAAGACCCTGCAGTCGGTGGCGCCGCCGTGATGGCGAGGGGCCGGGGGAGCGGCTGATGCCGGGCGCCGCCGGCGCCCCGCCGGGATCCTGGCTCGACGACTACGTGCGGAGGGTCGGCGAAATCCCATTGCTCAGCCCGCAGGAAGAGCAACGGCAGGTCCACCTCCTGCGCGGTGAAGCCCACGCCATGGCGGTCAAGATCCTGGTGCTGTCCCATCTGCGCTTCGTCGTCAACGTCGCCCGCGACTATCTCCGATACGGCCAGCCTTTCCAAGACCTGATCCAGGAAGGAAACATCGGGCTGATCAAGGCGGTCAGCTGCTTCAATCCAAAGGGAGGGGAGCGTCTGCTGTCATTTGCCATCTACTGGATCAACGCGGAGATCAGCGGTTTCGTGCTGGACAACTGGCGCATGGCCGAGTCGGGGATCAGCAAGGAGCAACGCAGGCTGTTCGTGCGGATGCGCCGGTTCAAGCGCAGCATCGCCAGGCTGACTCCGGTCGAGGTTAAGGCGGCCGCGGTGTATCTGCGGGTCCGGCAGGAGGACATCCTTCGCTTGGAGGAACGCCTCGGCAACGGTGACATTCCCTTCGACGCGGGAGCCGAAGGAGTGCGTCACCGCGATCTGCTCGACAGCGGCACCAGTGGCGACGGTGACGGCATCTCCGAGGTGGAGGACACGCAATGGTGCCAGCGCCGGGTCAACCGGCTGCTGCAGGCGTTGGCGGTTCTCGACGATCGAGCACGGGACATTGTCAGCCGACGCTGGCTGAATGCCGGGCGGAAAATGCGCCTCCACGACCTGGCGCACGAATACCGGGTATCGGGAGAGAGGATCCGGCAGATCCAGGATCAGGCTTTCGAAACGCTCAGGGACTTGGTGGGATGACGTACTGCTTCACGCTTGCCGGAGGCCTGCGCCTGCCGGCTGGCGCGGACCTGCTCGATCACCGGGCGCAGATGCTGGTACTCGTCCCTGATCGTGGTGTAGCACTCGCAGGCTTTTTGCTGCAATCCCTCGCGGTCCAGCACCACCAGGCTGCCGTGCTGAGCGCCGATCAGGCCGGCGTGCTTCAGCTTGCCGAGCGCTTCGGCGACGCCTTCGCTGCGCATGCCGAGTATTCCGGCCAGAGTATCGTGTGTGGTGTTGAGTGTCTTCGAACCGATACGATCGCTGCTCGACAGCAGCACGCGACATAGTTGCTGCTCGAGCGGATGGTGCCGGTTGCAGGCGGCGAGTTGGGCCATCTGCAGAAACAGCACCCGGATGTAGCGCAGCAACTCGTGCTGCAGCGCTCCGCTGCTGCTGAAAGCCAGCCGCAGCGAATCCACCGGTAGCCGGTAGGCGTAACCGGGAAGGCTGACCAGCGCACGCCGTGCCGCGATGTCGCTGCCGAGCAGCACCAGGGCGTCCATCATCCCTTCGCTGCCCACCGTTGCGACCTCGCTCGAGGTGCCATCGTCCAGCTGGTGCGAAATCGACAGCACACAGTCGACCGGGAAGTAGAAATACCGGATATGTTCGCCTTTCTCCCACAGGACGCGCCCTGCCGGCATCAGCGCAAGCTCGAGTTGCGGCTGCAGTGCTTTCCGCTCGCGGCCGGGCAGGGATCTGAGCAAATGGTTGCCGCGTGTTTTTCCCGCCACCATCGCGGATGCGGATTCGTCTTCGTGCTCATGGGCAGCAGACCTGGCCGTGGCACCGCGATGATGGTGCGCCGTCGGAGCCGCGCTTGTTTCCGCCTGGGGCAGGACTTTCGCAACGGGGCGATGGCTGGCATCACTGGCCCTTCGATGCGACTGAACCAGCTGGTAGCGGGAGATCCTGCCGCGCTGTTCCACTTCCAGAACGCCGGCGTCGATCAGTATTCTCAGCCCGGTCATCAGCTCGCTGCGCCGCAAACCTGTCGATTGCCACAGGCGATAGAGCGTGCGCGAATCGAGAGGGCCGCTGCCGTGCCCGCTGTTGACAGCAATAATCCGGCGCACCGCCTGCGCCAGCGCATCATCTGAAACGATCAATTCAACCCTCTTGCTTCAATCCCGGCCGATTCGATTCGATCCGCCTTGATGATCGAGCAGGGGGCGCCCTTCAATGGGCGCATGGAAAACGGCGGTTGCGGGTTATTTTATCCAGTTTTTTCACGACGACGTCTTCGCCGTCCGAACAAAGTGCGCTGTCGTTGGCGACAAAGGGCAAAAATAAAGAACCGAGTGGCGCTTGATTTTTGTCGCCATGCCGTTGGTCCGGGAAAACGCTACCATTCAACGTTGGCTACCGCACATAAGCAGGCGAAACCGCGAAGGTGGCGCCGTCAACCACGCCCATCCAGCGAGGCGTCCGGTTGCGGCAGTCGAAACGGCCCCAAGGGCCCTGCCACAGGCGATACGACAAATCGGTCGTCGCCGATAAGCGGTAGCTAGAGACCGATAGACGGCGGTTGTTTTTTCAAATCGAACCGTCGGATAGCTCCAGAGACACCACTAAACGTGATGTAGCGCACAGACAGCTTTGGAATCGCCAAGGTTGGACCGTCAAATCGTTCTTCGCCTCGGGCGGCGTGCGGCTTGGCTCCAACTTTTCTGATTCTGGAGAGAGCTTGCTTATGTACTTCAATCCTTTGTCGTGGGCACCGCGCGCGCCCGTCGTGGCGGCCCACGGTCCGCAATCTATGACCGCCGGCAGGAGGCTGGCCACCTGGTCGGGAGCGCTGCTGTGCACGTCCTCCCTGCTCGTTTCCACCCTGGCCCACGCCACGACCACATACCCGCAGCAGACCATCAACTCGTTTTCGCCGGCTTCCGGCGGCAGCGGCACCGTCGTCACTGTTCTCGGTTCCGGCTTCACCGGCTCCAACCAGGCCTGGGTGGGCAATGCGCACGACGGGACGGTGAAGGTGATCAGCGACAGCCAGGTGCAGGTCACGATTCCGGCTGATGCCACCACCGGGGCGATCGGCATCTTCAATCCGGCGAACGTCGCGTTCAGCCCGACGTCGTTCACCAAGACCAGCACGACCACCACCACTTATCCGCAGCAGACCATCAACTCGTTTTCGCCGGCTTCCGGCGGCAGCGGCACCGTCGTCACGGTGACCGGCTCCGGCTTCACCGGCTCCACCCAGGCCTGGGTGGGTAGCGGACACGACGCGACGGTGAAGGTCATCAGCGACACTCAGGCGCAGGTCACCGTGCCGGCCGACGCCACCACCGGGTCGATCGGGATCCTCAATCCCGCGCACACCGCGTTCAGCCCCTCGTCGTTCACCAAGACGAGCACGACCACCACCACTTATCCGCAGCAGACCATCAACTCGTTTTCGCCGGCTTCCGGCGGCAGCGGCACCGTCGTCACTGTTCTCGGTTCCGGCTTCACCGGCTCCAACCAGGCCTGGGTGGGCAATGCGCACGACGGGACGGTGAAGGTGATCAGCGACAGCCAGGTGCAGGTCACGATTCCGGCTGATGCCACCACCGGGGCGATCGGCATCTTCAATCCGGCGCACGTGGCGTTCAGTCCTTCGTCGTTCACCAAGACCACCACGACCCCGCCGGCCTCGAGCTCCAGCAGCAGCTCGAGCTCGAGCAGCAGCAGCTCTAGCTCTAGCTCTAGCTCTAGCTCCAGCAGCGGCAGCTCCAGCTCCAGCTCCAGCAGCTCCAGCTCGAGCAGCGGCAGCTCCTCCAGCTCCAGTTCCAGTTCCAGTTCCAGCAGTGGCGGCGGCAGCTCGTCCAGCAGCAGCTCGGGCGGAACCACCAGTGCGCTGGCGGTGCGCATCCAGGGCAACAAGTTCGTCAACGGCTCAGGAAAGGTCGTGCAGCTGCGCGGCGTGAACTTCAGCGGCTTCGAGTTCACGGCGATCGGCGGCTGGGATCCGTCGGACCCCTCCGGCGCACAGGCCGGGCAGGCGAACGGCCCGAACTGGACCGCGCTCAAGAGCTGGCACGTGAACACCCTGCGCATCCCGCTGAACGAGGCCTCTTGGCTGGGCTACAGCTGCACCGACACCAGCGGCGTCGTTCACAACCCGGATCCGGGTGCGAACTACAAGTCCGCGGTGATCAACCAGGTGGCCCAGGCCAACGCCGCCGGCATCTACGTGATCATCGACCTGCACTGGGCGGCGCCCGGCACAGCCTGTCCGATGCTGCAGTCGCAGATGGCCGATGCCGATCATTCGCTCGCGTTCTGGACCAGCGTGGCCACGCAGTTCAAGAACAATCCGGCGGTGATGTTCGAGCTGTTCAACGAGCCGTTCATGAACTTCGACTTCAGCGGCGACAGCTGGTCCTACATGATGCAGGGCACCAACGGCTCCTTCAGCGGCTATCCCGCCACCAGCGGCAGCGGCAACTGGCAGGACGTGAAGAAGCCCTGGAACATCGCCAGCTTCCAGGCGATGCTCAACGCGGTTCGCGCCACCGGCGCCACCAACGTGGTCCTTGTCGGTACGATGCAGTACACGCAGGATCTCAGCGGCTGGCTGACCTACCGGCCGACCGATCCGCAGGGGCAGATGGCTGCGACCTGGCACCCGTATCCGACCTATGGCACGACCTGGGGCACCGCCGCCTACGCACAGCCGAACTATGCGCCGGGCGTGTACACCGATGTGAAAAACATCCTGGCTGCGGGCTTCCCGGTGATCGCCACCGAGACGGGCGATCAGAATTCGCCCGGCACGGTCGGTGCGCCGCTGGTTTCGAACGTGGCCTCGTTCTGCGATCAGAACGGCGTGAGCCTGATCGGCTGGGCTTGGGACACCTGGGGCGATTCCGCCAACGTGCTGATCAAGGACGTCAACGGCACGCCGACCGATGGCTATGGCCAGTTCTTCCAGAGCTGGCTGGTCAACCACGCGCCCTGAGTTTGGGGGAGTAACCCGGCCGACTCCGGTCGGCCGGGATTGAGGGACCGATACGGGGGCGCCGGCTGGCGCCCCCGTATTTTTTTATAGCGACAAGCCCGCTTCGCGATGCGGGACGCGTGCAACGCCCCAGCTAGTTTCGCAGCGTCGGGGTCAAAGCGATCTTCTGCTCCGGCGTGCCGAAACCCGACCCGGGAGGCGGAGGCAGCAGACGATCGAATTCGTTCTTGACCACCCGGTAGCATTCGCAGCAGCGCTTTTCGAGCCCGGTGCGGTCGAGAACGGCGATGTGGCCGCGCCGATAGCTGATCAGGCCTGCGGCCTGCAGCCTGACTGCGGCCTCCGAAATCCCTTCGCGGCGCACACCGAGCGCATCGGCAATCATCTTGTGGGTCAGGCTGATCATGCTCGACTGCAGCCGGTCACTGGTCAGGAGCAGTCGCCGGCACAGCTGCTGCTCGAGGCTGTGGTGGCGATTGCATACCGCGGTCTGCGCCATCTGCGTGAGCAGGGCCTGGGTGTAGCGCAGCAGCAACTGCTGGGTTGCGGCCGAGTGATTGAACTCGTGCAGCAACACGGTTTTCTTCAAGCGGTAGGCATACCCCGCATTGGACACCACCACCTTTCCCAACGCCGTGCTGCGCCCCATGAACAGCGAAACGCCAACCACACCTTCGCGCCCTACGATTGAAATCTCCGTCGAGGCGCCATTGCCCATGACGAAAACCAGTGAAACCACCGAATCGGTGGGGAAATACGCGCAATCCTGCGTTTCACCGGCCTGGTGCAAGATATCGGCCTGGGACAGGGTGACCAGTTCAAGCTGCGGAAACAGGCGGCGCTGCTCTTCGGCGGGCAGCGATGCCAACAGCAGATTCTGTTCAGGTCGATGCATACGGCGAACACCCACTCCCCCGAGATTTCTCTGCGAACCGACTGCGGCACCCAAAGGATGACCGCAAGTCAGCTTGGGAGCATTGCCAATCGGGTGTATGTGCGTTTTCACACACATCACCGTACGCCCCGAGAAGGAGACAACTGCACCGATTAGTAAAAAAAGACCATTGATTGAAAAAAGATCAAATAAAAGTGAGAGATTCGTCACGCTTTTCAGCTTCCCGGCCCCTCCCGGGAAGCGGCCGGCATCCAGCGTTTCCGCAGGGAAATTCCGTCCGGACGGTAAAGCCCTGTTTCCAGGGCGGGAAAAATCCGCCCATGGCCAGCTGGCTCAGTGCAGGACGAAAAAAGGGTCGCCAGGAGTGTCGAGCCAGGCCGGCGGGAATGACTCCGGTGCTCCGGACGTGGGTTTTTGTCCGTCGGCCAGCGCCAGCCCGTAGCACTCGCAGCTGCTTTCTTCGAGCCGCCTCCGCTCCAGGATCACGATGCATCCGCGCCGGCAGCTGACGATTCCCTGCTGCTCCAGCTTGTTGATCGCGTCGGTCACGCTCTCGCGGCGCACGCCGAGGATCTGCGCGAGCAACTCCTGGGTGGCGGGGACCGAGCTGGAGGGCAGGCGATCCAGGCTCATGAGCAGGAAGCGGCTCAGGCGTTGCGCCAGGGTGTGGTGGCGGGTGCAGGCCGCGATGAGGGACAGCTGAATGATCAGCGACTGCACTTGCTGCAGCAGAACGCGCAGGCCTTCGCGGTCAGCGGCATGCTGCAGGTCCAGCAGATCCGCCGGCAGTCGGTAAGCCCGGCCCGGATACAACACCTGGGATCGCTCCGGCATTGCGTGTCCGCCGAGCAGCAGCGTTACGCCAAGCATCCCTTCACGGCCGACGAGGCTGATACCGGTACAGGCTCCGTTCCGGCTCAGGAACAGCGACAGCAGCACTGAATCAATCGGGAAGTACGCGAATTCCGGACGAACGCCAGGCTCGGCCAGCACGGTTCCCTGTTCGAGTTCGACCAGCTCCAGATGCGGCGCGTAAACCTCGAACGCCGGCGCCGGCAATGCTCCGAGCAGTTGATTTGCAGCCGGAGTTATCGGAGTGACCATCTTGACTTCCTCTAGCTACCGGCCCGCGAGTTGCCTGTTTCGTACTATGCATAAAGCATGCGGACCCTGCCACTCGCAGGAAGCGGCTTGGCGCAACAAGGGTAGGGTAGAGGAGCAGCTTGGATGCGGAGCGACGCCTGCGAAGCACCGAGCAGCCGGTACGCGGCGTTGCGGAAAGACCGCTGAGCTATTTCAGCCCAATCAATACGGAATGATTTTCTGGTTCCGGCATCAACGCCTTGAGGCGTTGCGTGCGTTACCTGCCGGATGTCGGCTAGCCGTAGGCTGCGCGTTCCCGAGTCAGCAGAGCTGGAGCGTCGAGGAAGTTTTCGAGTATGGCAAAAGCCTTGAGCGCCGAACGCTGCGCATCTTCCAGCGCGGCCCGCGCCTCCTCGGAATCGGTGGGAGACGATGCCAGGCGCGCCCTCGCGCTTTCCAGCTCACCCATCTCTTCCTTAATGTGCTTTACGAAGCTCAAAGTGACAGGGTCCATGCTCAAGAAAAAGTATACCGGTTAGTATTGTAATCGCAGTTGTGGCGTTGCGCCATTGCGTTTGCGGCAGTTTGCAGGGGGGCATTTGAATAATCAACAAAAAAAATTCATTACACCCTCAATTTTTTTGAGGGCGGGAAACCGTTGTCGAAAACGGCCTAAAAACTGCTAGGGGGTCCTACTGCAAGGAAGCAGTAAAAAGCGTCCAGTCGTCGCAGGGCCTTGTTCCCAACCATGTTTCGGCCTGCATTATTTTCTTCAAGCCTCAGTCGGCTGTCCCGGCGAGCAGCGAGAACCAGGCGCGCTGGTCGAGGTGCCGGCTCAATCGCGGAGCCGCGAAGCCGGTGCCGGACGCTTGATGCATCGCAGGCCCGAAGCTGTTCGCGGCCAGTGCCCCGACGAAATACAGTCCCGCCATTGAGGATTCGAAGTTCGATGAAAGCACCGGCGCATGGCCGGCGCAGCGTACCTGCGTGACGATTTCAGAATCGAGCAAGGCGAGCGACACCGGGACGTTGGTGGCGGGAGCCGCCGGCGGATCTGCCTTCGGTTCCCGGCCAGCTCGCAACAGGCTCGAGCGCCATGAGTCCGGCAGGCTGTGGAACAGCAGGGGCTTGTCGACGACGAAGTGCGAGGCGACGCCGGCGATCGGCCTTGGCTGCGCCGCCTGCGTGGCGCGCAGACACAGACGTCGGGACAGGCGCGCCGGCGCTTCGCGGAACGTTCCGGTGCCGGTGGCGATCACGACTTGGCGCGCCTTCAACATCTGTCCGTCGTCGAGCCGCAGTCGGAACAACTCCGCGGCGCGCGCGACGGACAGCACGGTCTTTCGCTCCAGTGCAGGCACCAGGCGCTGTTGAAACTCCCGCAGATACCTGGAGAACGTCTTCAGTTCGATCCGCTCGCCACGATCCGCATAGGACAGCCCGTGCTCGCGACAGTATTGCTTGAGCGTATAGCGGCGCTCCGGGTCGCTCAGGTTGGATGAGCATCCCTCCGCGTCGAGCTGCAAATCCCGCGGCATCCGCGCCGGCCGGGTTCGCCCGGTTCCGCCAAAGATGCGGAACTCCACGCGGAACCTGCGCAGATGCGCCGCGACCGAAAGGCCGTAGGGGCCGGCTCCCACAATCGCAACGTCGATGACCTTATCCATGGCAAGCGATTGTGCCGAGCGCTCCCGGGTGATGTATGTCGGCTGGGATACACAGCACGCAGCATTCCGCCGGTCAGGCGTAGCAGGAATCGGCAAAAGCCCGCACACAAAAAAAGCCCCGCGTTGCGCAGGGCCAATCTGGGGGATGTTTCACTGACCTGAAGTCGTGCGGGGACCAGGTCAGAAGCGGTCCGGAAGCCTGGGCAGCCGCCGGAGCGCGCAATGAGCTTGCGGGCTCGAATCCGGCAGCGTCTGTTCGCTTGCAGACACCTGGAATTCTATGACATTATTTCGCATAATATATATTATGTAAAATACAAGATAAACCAGAATCCCTTCATAGCCGGGCCTCGGCATACAGCGGCAGATGGTCCGACAGCCTGGACCAGGGTCGGTCCCGCAGGATCTCGCAGTGCTCCACCCTGGCATTGCGGAAATAGATGCGGTCGAGCTGGAGCATGGGCCAGCGTGCCGGAAACGACAGCGCCGCCTGGCCGCGGTTTTCGATGAAGGCCTCGCGCAACCCCGCCTCGCGTTCGAGGATGTGATGGGCATTGCCGCGCCAGTCGTTGAAGTCGCCGGCCAGAAACAGGCTTGCGTCGGCGGGCACTTCGGCCGCGATCAGGACGCAGATCTGACGGAACTGACGCCGGCGGTGCGACTCGCGCAAGCTCAAATGGGTGCAGATGACGTGCACCACCCGGCCCTGCGGCGCCTTCACCACGCAGTGCAAGACGCCGCGGCGCTCGAGGCGGCTGAGCGAGATGTCGTGGTTACGGTAATGCAGGATTGGATACCGCGACAGCACCGCGTTGCCGTGGTGGCCGTCCTCGTAGACGGCGTTGCCGCCGTAGGCCACGCTGCCCCAGATCGACTCGGCCAGGAACTGGTATTGCGGCTGCGCCGGCCAATTGGCGTGGCGCGTGGCGTGCCTCTGATGCAGACCGACGACTTCCTGCAGGAACACGATGTCGGCCGGCACGCTGCGCACCGCATCGCGCAGTTCGTGCAGCACGAAACGGCGATTGAACTGAGTGAAGCCCTTGTGGGTGTTGAGGGTCAGCAGCTTCAGCGGCACAGCCATGGCTCAGCGCGGATGCGTAAAGCTGCGGGCCCAGGCTTTACAGGTCTTTGCCATGATTCGACCGGTACAGCGTTCGCGGGAGCATTGTCACGGCAGCGCTATCCACCTCAGCTTCGCTTTAACTTTAAACAGATAAATCATATACATAAATTATATATTTAAAGTAGGAAATGGGGCTCCCGCAGCGCCCTTGGAGAGACGATACGGTCGCTTCCACAGCGCATTTGCGGTGCATCGGCAGTAACTGTGCAGCAGTCAGCGGAAACGCGTGCCGGGCCATGATAAGGTGTTCAGGCTCAACGTTGGACCAGAAAAAAAGCCGGAGCTGTTTATGGATGCTGCGGTCGATCCCGCGCTCTTCGTCAATTACATCCCGCTCAATGCCCTGAGGCCGGAAAGCCAGCAGAACCTGGCGCGCAAATCCACATTGGTGGAGGCCCAGGGCGGCGAATACCTGTTCCGGGTCGGCGACGTGGCGGAAGCCGCGTTGTTCCTTGTCGCCGGCGAAGTGCAGCTGGAGGATGCCGGCGGCAAGCCACTGGCAGTGGTCCGCGCCGGCGAGCCCGCCTCATTTCACCGCCTCGCCCACCAGTCGCCGCGCAAGGTGTCGGCGCGCTGCCTGCGCGAGACGCGCTACCTGGCGGTCGATGCCAGCCTGCTCGACGTGATGCTGACCTGGGACCAGAGCGGCCGCTTCGAGGTGGCCGAGCTGACCGGCGCCTCCGTTGAAGAAGGCGACTGGATGACCAAGCTGCTGCAGATGCGGGTGTTCCAGATGGTGCCGCCATCGAACCTGCAGGCGATGTTCATGCGTATGCAGGAGATGAAGGTGGACCCGGGCCAGGTGGTGGTGCGGCAGGGCGAGCCCGGCGATTTCTTCTACGTCATCATGGAAGGCCGCTGCATGGTGACGCGCGAGGCCCCGAACCAGAAGCCGATGCGCCTGGCCGAGCTGGATTCCGGCTCCTGCTTCGGCGAGGAGTCGCTGATCGCCGACGAGGAGCGCAACGCCTCGGTGACGATGCTGACCCGCGGCCGCCTGATGCGCCTGTCCAGGCAGGACTTCCGCACGCTGCTCAACGAGCCCATCGCCCGCAAGATCGGCTTCGACGAGGCGCAGAAGATGGTTCAGTCCGGCAAGGCCTTGTGGCTGGATGTACGCCTGCCCAGTGAATACCAGCGCAATCCCCTGCCCGGCAGCATCAACCTGCCGCTGTATATGCTGCGCATGCGCGTCAGCCAGCTGCAGCCTGGGCAGACTTACATCGCGGTTTGCGACACCGGGCGGCGCAGCTCCGTCGCGGTGTTTGTGCTGAGCGAGAAGGGCTTCGAAGCCTATTCGCTGGATAACGGCCTGCCGACCAAGGCCTGAAGACGGGATTCGGGATCGGGATTGGAGAGTCGGGATTCGTAAAAACGGCGATGTCGCCCCATCGCGAATCCCCAATTCCGCTACATCGTGTGCGTCGGCCGGTCCGTGGCCACGCCGGCGAGGTAGGTTTCGATCTTTTTCTGCGTTTCGCCGCCGTCCTGCGTGCTGAACTGCACGCCGATGCCCTGCTGGCGCTTGCCCTGGGCGCCGCGCGGCGTCAGCCACACCACCTTGCCGGCGACCGGCAGGCGCTCGGCCCCATCCATCAAGGTCAGCAGCAGGAACACCTCGTCGCCGAGGCGGTATTGCTTGTTGGTGGGAATGAACAGGCCGCCGTTCTTGATGAACGGCATGTAGGACGCATAGAGCGCACTCTTGTCCTTGATGTTCAAGGTCAGCATGCCCGGTGCGCTGCCGGGTCTGGTCATCGTATTCATGTCGTCCTTGTCTTCCCCCTACCCCTCATCTTGCTAAGTCCGCCGCCCCAGTGCAACCAGGGCTCTCCAGCGGATCATCGCCGCCTCCAGCACCAGCTGGGCACGGGCGTTGGATTCGAGCCGGCGCAGATTTTCCAGCACTTCGGCGATGTAGCGGTCCAGCGCGTGGCGCGGCAGGCTGCGCGCCAGCGCGTCGGCCTCACCCTGGCCGGACGGCGGCGCCAGACCGCGGCGCAACAGTTCGAGCAGCCAGCCATAGAGCCAGCGCAGGAAGGCCGCGGCCTGCTCCTCGCCGACGTCGGCCGCCGCCTTGAGCGGCTCGGCCCGTCCGGCGGCCAGGTCCAGCAAGGCGCCCTTCCAGGTCTGCTGCAGGTCCAGGCTCTTCTCCTCCAGCAGCTTGAGCGCCCGTACCGGCGCACCGTGCGCGGCGTCGAGGGCGATGGCGTGCTGCGCCGGTGTGCCGCTGCCGGACTGGCCCAGCCAGGCCAGGGCCTGCTCGCGCGGCGGGATGCTGAAACGCAGCTGCTGGCAACGGCTGCGCAGGGTCGCCGGCAACGCCAGCGGCCGCTCCGAGATCAGCAGCAGATGGCTGCGCGGTGGCGGCTCCTCGATGGTCTTGAGTAGGGCGTTGACGCCGTTGCGGTTGAGCGAGTCGGCTGGGTCGATGATGGCGACCTTGGAACGGCCGTCGTGGCTGGTCATGACCATGCGCTCGCACAGCAGGCGCACCGCCTCGATGCTGATGTCGCGCTTGCCTTCCTCGGCGCGCAGCGCGGTGTAGCCGGGATGCGCTTCCGACAGCACCTGGCGGCAGTTGCCACACTGGCCGCAGGGCTGGCGCTGCGCACGCGGCGCTTCGCACCACAGCGCGGCGGCCAGAGTGCGTGCAAAGATGCGCTTGCCGGTGCCGTCCAGGCCGCTGAGCAGCAGGGCGTGGCCGAGGCGGTCCTGTTCGATGGCCTGCGCCACCACGCGCCACAGCGGTGCGTGCCAGGGCAGGATTTGCAGTTCGCTCACAGCCGACGCTCCAGTTCGTGCAGCAGGCTTTGTCGCACTTCCCCGACCACTTGCGCCGCGTCGATCACCGCATAGCGGCGTGGATCGAGGCTGGCTCTCCGCAAATATTCCGCGCGCACCCGCCGCATGAAGTCCAGCGATTCCGCCTCGAAGCGGTTGGCGTCGCCGCGGTGCCGCGCGCGCTGCAGGCCCACCTGTGGATCGAGGTCGAGCAGCAGCACCAGGTCGGGCTTGAGGCCGGCGAGCGTCAGACGCTCCAGCTCGGCGATGTACTCCGAACCGAGGCCGCGGCCGATGCCCTGGTATGCATAGCTGGCGTCGACGAAGCGGTCGCAGATCACGTCGCGGCCCTGCTCCAGCGCCGGCCGGATCGTGGCATGCAGATGGGCGGCGCGCGCGGCGAACAGCAAGAGGGCCTCGGTGCGGCCGTCGATGCCTTCCGGCCAATCGCCCAGGACCAGCGCGCGGATCGCCTCGGCCAGCGGCGAGCCACCCGGCTCACGGGTCAGCACCACCTGGCGGCCGCGCTGCTCCAGCCAGTCCTTGATGGCGCGGGCATGAGTCGACTTGCCGGCGCCCTCGCCGCCTTCCAGGACGATGAATTTTCCGGATTTCGTCATGATGACTTACGGATGGAGGTGCGGCTTGATCTGGTAACGCATCACCGCCGCATTGTGCTCCTCCAGGCTATCGGAGAACTGGTGGCTGCCGTCGCCCTTGGCGACGAAGTACAGCGCCTTGCCGCTGTCCGGGTGCAGCGCGGCATGGATCGCCTCGCGGCCCGGCAGACAGATCGGCGTCGGCGGCAGGCCGTCGCGGGTGTAGGTGTTGTAGGGCGTGTCGGTGCGCAGGTTTTCGGTGTGGATGTTGCCGTCGTAGGCGTCGCCGAGGCCGTAGATCACGGCCGGATCGGTCTGCAGGCGCATGCCGGCCTGCAGCCGGCGCAGGAACACGCCGGCGATGATCGGGCGTTCGTTCGGCGCGCCGGTCTCCTTCTCCACCAGCGAGGCCATGATCAGGGCCTGGTCCGGCGACTGATAGGACAGATCCGGCGCCCGCCCCGCCCATTCGGCCGTCAGCACCTTGTCCATCGCCGCGGAAGCGTTGCGCAGGAAGGCGACGTCGGTGGTGCGCTTGGGGAAGCGATAGGTGTCTGGGAAGAAGCGGCCCTCGGGGTTGATGCCGGGCTTGCCGATGGCCTGCATGACCGCGGCGGGATCGGCATTGCCTAGTGTATGGCTCAGATTCGGGTCGGCCTGGATCAGCTTCCAGGCTTGGGCGAAGCGCCAGCCCTCGACCAGGCGCAGCTCGTGCAGCATGGTCTTGCCGGAGGTCAGCGTGGTCAGCAGGCCGAGCGGAGTCAGGCCCGGATCGATGGCGTATTCGCCGGCCTTGAGCAGCGCGGCTTCGCCGTGCAGGCGGGCGTAGGCGACCAGGTACGGGCGCTGGCGCGCGCTGGCGAACAGGCCACGCTCTTCCATCTGCCGCGACAGCGAGCTGAGCCGCTGGCCGCTCTCCAGCTCGACCGCATCCGGATGGGTGATCGCCAGCGGCGTATTGAGCTGCAGCCAGGCGTCGCCGGCCAGCCCCAGCAGCAGGCCCAGCAACAGGACTGGGAGCAGGCCGGAGCGCTTCTTCTTGTTCTTTTTCTGGGTCATTGATCGTTGGATGCAATATAAGGATGGCGCAGTGCCGCGGCCAGCCGCGCCGTGACCGGGCCCGGTGCCTGCCAGCGGCGCTGGTCCAGCTCACGCAGCGGCCACAGACCGATCAGGCTGTTGCTGACGAAAGCCTCGTCGGCATCGACCAGCCTGGTCCAGGGGCGGGTCTCGATCCGCACCGTCAGGCCCAGCGCGGCAGCGGCGGCGAGCACCTTGTCGCGCATCATGCCAGCTACACCGCAGCCATCCAGGGCCGGGGTGCATAGGATGCCCTCGCCGACCCAGAACAGATTGCTGCGGGTGCCACAGACCGCAGCGCCGCGCTCGTCGCAGAGGATGCCCTCGTCCATGCCGTCCGGCCAGTCGCGCGAGGCCAGCACCTGCTCCAGGCGGTTGAGATGCTTGATCCCGGCCAGGGCCGGCTGCCGGCCCAGCCTCAGACCGCAACGGAAAGCGCGAATCCCTTCGTGCCAGTGACGAGCCGGATACTGCGGCAGCGGGTAACGCAGCAGCACGCGGTCGGTCGCGATGCCGCGCGGCGCGTAGCCGCGGCCGGCACCGGCGCGCAGCAGCAGGATCTTGAGCACCGCGGCGGATTGGCCGGCGCTCAGGCTTTCGGCTTCCTGACGCAGCAATCCGGCGGCCGGCGGCTCCAGACCCAGGACCCGTGCGTCGTGCTCCAGCTTCAAGATTTGAAGCTTGAAATCAATCAATTGCCCATCAAACTTCAAGACAGTGCGGAACACCCCATCGCCGTAGTGCAGGCCCCGGCTGGCGGCCAGGGGCTGATTCAGCGGCGCGCCGTTGAACAGGCCTTGCGCAGCTTCGCTCATGCCTCCGCTCCCAGGGCCAGCAACAGGCCGCGGGCCTTGGCGCGGGTCTCGGCCAGCTCGGACAACGGCTTCGAGTCGGCGACGATGCCGGCGCCGGCGCGCAGACTGACCCGGCCATGCTCGCACACCAGGCTGCGGATCAGGATGTTGCTGTCCATGCGGCCGCAGCGCGACAAGTAACCCATCGCGCCGGTATAGGGGCCGCGGCCTACGCCCTCCAGCTCGGCGATGATCTCCATCGCCCGCACCTTGGGACAGCCGGTGATGGTGCCGCCGGGGAACACCGCGCGCAGCGCTTCGCCGGGGCCGGTGCCGGCGCGCAGGCGGCCGCGCACGTTGGAAACGATGTGATGGACGTGGGCGTAGCTCTCGATGCACATCAGCTCGCTCACTTCGACGCTGCCCGGTATGCAAACCCGGCCGAGATCGTTGCGCTCCAGGTCGATCAGCATCAGGTGCTCGGCGCGCTCCTTCAGGCTGGCGAGCAAGCCGGCACGCTGGCGCGCGTCGGCCTGCGGGTCGGCCAGGCGCGCGTGGGTGCCGGCAATGGGGCGGGTCTGCACGATGCCCTGGTCGATGTTGACCAGGCGTTCCGGGGAGGAGCTCAGCACGGCGCTTTCGCCCCAGCGAACCAGGCCGGCGAACGGCGCCGGATTGGCCTGGCGCAAGCGAGCATAGACGTCGCGGTAGTCCAGGCCCTCGCGCAGCCGCGCCTGCCAGGCGCGGGACAGGTTGGCCTGGAAGATGTCGCCGGCATGCAGGTAGTCGAGGATCTTCTCGACGCCACTCAGGAAGCGGCGCTCGTCGTCCTCGGCGATGTCGGACAGCAGGCTGCCGGGTGGCGCGGTAGGCACTGGCGCGGCTGCGGCGCAGTCGGCGCGCAGCTGCTCCAACTGGGCTGGATCATCTTCAGCCGCCAGCAGCGTTCGGCCGGTTTCGCGGTCGACGATCACGGCGGCGGTGCAGCGCACTGCCAGCGCGTCGGGAAGTCGGTAGGGCGCATCCGGCAGCCGCAGCCGCGCCTCGACGCCGCGGGCCGCTTCGTAGCCCAGCAGCAGGAACCAGCCGCCGCAGAACGGCAGGCCGTGCACCGGAGCGCAGCGCCCGGCCGCGAACACCTGGTCCAGGCGTTCGAAAAACGCAGCATGCGTCAGGCCACCCTGCCCGGTCTCGAGCGCGGCGCCGGGAAAGGCGAACAGGATGTCGTAACGCCCGGCCAGCGGATGGCCGGCGACGCTCTCGAGCAGGAAGGGATAGCGCGCCGGCGCCAGCCGGTGCAGCGCCAAAAGATCGAGACAGCCCGGAAGCTCGGCGCGCAACATCAATCGGGAGCCAAGTTCCGCGTGGCGTTTACTTCAGGCGCTTGAACACCAGCGTGCCGTTGGTGCCGCCGAAGCCGAAGGAGTTGGAAGCGACCACGTCGAGCTTCGCCTGTCGCGCCGTATGCGGCACGAAGTCCAGGTCGCAGCCCTCGCTCGGGTTTTCCAGATTGATGGTGGGCGGGATCACCTGGTCGCGCAGCGCCAGCAGCGAGAACACCGCCTCGATGCCGCCGGCGGCGCCGAGCAGGTGACCGGTCATGGATTTGGTCGAGCTGACCGGCAGCTTGTAGGCGTAGTCGCCGAAGGCGCCTTTGACCGCCGTGGCCTCGGCCTTGTCGCCGGCCGGCGTGGACGTGCCATGGGCGTTGACGTAGTCGACGTCTTCCGGATTGATACCGGCGTCCTTCAATGCGTTCTGCATGGCGCGGCGGGCGCCGTTGCCGTCTTCC
>CAYWPB010000002.1:0-11718 GCA_964458725.1 uncultured Nevskia sp.
TCATCGCCTTGACCGTGCCGTAGGTGCCGACCGGCATGAACTGCGGCGTGTCGATGACGCCGCGCTCGAAAGTGACGCGTCCGCGACGGGCGCCGCCGGAGCTGGAGAGGAGCTGGTATTTCAAGGAACGACCGGCGCGGCGAGCCGCGCCGCATTGGAATGATCGGCCATTTTAGCCGGTCCATCCCCGGCGGGCCGGGGCTCAGGCCAGCGGCAGGCTGCTGCGCGCGTGGCAGGTGTCATCGTGCAACTGCTGTACGGCCGCGGCGCGGGGGTGCAGCGGCCCGCGGCCGAGGGTTTCGAGGTAGCGGCAGGCCGCGTAGCCGGTGCAGGCCTGCTCGTAGCGCTCGATCCAGGCGCGTCGCTCCGGCAGCCGCTCCGGTCTGACCGGCCACACGCCGGGGCGCGGTCGCAGGTGGTCGCCGATCCCGATGCGCCAGGGCTTGGGCGTGAGACGCGCGCGGAAGCAATGCTGGTTCAAGCACATGCGCACGAATACAGGGTCGGCGCCGAGCGCGGCAAAGCACTCGGCCACCGCCGGCTCCGCCGTATCGAACAGGCGATGCAGGGCCAGCACCCGCAACCCGGCCGGCGTGCGGTACAGGCGGACGTGCCAATCCGGATGGCTCGCCACGAATGCTTCCACCCGCCGATGCGCGATCCGCTCCGCCCCGCCGCCCAAGCGCAGCCGCAGCTGCCGCAACAGCTTGGCCAAGCCGTGGCCGGCAAACAGGGCGGCGCCGACACCCGGCACCGCCAGGTTCAGATGATGCAGGCGCCAGCTCGCCACGATCGCGATCAGGGCCAGGATGGCAGCGATCCACAAGGCGGCGCGACAGCCAGCCGGCGTGTCGAAATCGATGTCGACGAACAGCACTTCGGGCGTGTTCAGGCAGCGTGCACCATAGCCGTTGCGGGTGATGACCGTGCTGCCGTGACGGGCCAGCACCTCCTCGCGGATCGGCACGCCCTCCGCGCCGTTGTAGGCGATCTTGCGTTCGCGCCGCTCAAGTTTCTCGCCGGCGACAATCCGCGCTATGGCCTCGGCCACGCGCACCTCGGCGTTCGCCTGCGCCTCGTCCTGGCTGGTATCTGACCAGCCGAAGCGCCGCACCGTGATCGAGCGCTTGCCAAGGCGCTGCTGCAGACGCGCCTCGGCCCAGAATTGCGGAACTATCACCGTGATCCCCTGATCGGTACGCCCGGCTTCCCCATCCGGGCGGTGCAGCGCGCAGAATACCCGGTCGCCGCTTGCGGAGCAGCGCTTGAACACGCACTGGCCGTACCGGCTAAGCTGATCGCATCCTCCCCGCCAGGGTTTCGCCGTGCCGCATGAAGACACGCTGATCGCCACGCTCGCCCTCAGCCTGGCGCTGGCTTTCGTCTTCGGCCTGGCTGCGGTGCGGCTGCGCCTGCCGCCGCTGGTGGGCTACCTGCTGGCCGGCATCGTGCTGGGGCCTTACACGCCCGGGCTGGAAGCGGATGTGCACCTGGCGCCGCAGCTGTCCGAGATCGGCGTGATGCTGCTGATGTTCGGTGTCGGCACCCACTTCTCGCTGCGCGACCTGATGGCGGTGAAGGGCATCGCCGTGCCGGGCGCGGTGGCGCAGATCGCGGTGGCCACCGCGATGGGCGCCGGCGCGGCGCACTTCTGGGGCTGGCCGTTGGGCGCCGGCCTGGTGTTCGGCCTGGCGCTGTCGGTGGCCAGCACCGTAGTCCTGCTGCGCGCGCTGGAGGAGCAGGGCACCCTGGAGTCGGCCGACGGCCGCATCGCCGTGGGCTGGCTGATCGTCGAAGACCTGCTGATGGTGCTGGCCCTGGTGCTGCTGCCGGCGCTGGCCGGCGTGCTTGGCGGCGAGGCTCCGGCCGGCCACGATGCGGCAGAGCCGCTGTGGCGCAGCCTGGGCCTGACCCTCGGCAAGGTGGCAATGTTCGTGGCCCTGATGCTGGTGGTGGGCACGCGCCTGTTCCCCTGGATCCTGCAACGCGTGCTGCGCACGCAGTCGCGCGAGCTGTTCACCCTGGCCGCTATCGCCCTGGCCCTGGGCGTGGCCTACGGCTCGGCCAAGCTGTTCGATGTGTCGGTGGCGCTCGGCGCCTTCTTCGCCGGCATGGTCATCAACGGCTCCGAGCTGAGCCACCGCGCCACCACTTACCTGCAACCCTGGCAGGACGTGTTCGCCGCGCTGTTCTTCGTCGCCGTCGGCATGCTGTTCGACCCGTTGGTGCTGGTGCAGCACCCGCTGGAGGTGCTGGCGGTGCTGGCCATCATCGTCGTCGGCAAGTCGCTCGCGGCCCTGGCCATCGTGCTGCTGCTGCGCCGCCCTCTGGGCACCGCCCTGACGGTGTCGGCGGCGCTGGCGCAGATCGGCGAATTTTCCTTCATCCTGGCGGTGATGGGCGTCAACCTGAAGCTGCTGCCGGCGCAGGGGCAAAGCTACATCCTGGCCGGCGCGCTGCTGTCGATCACGCTCAACCCACTGGTATTCCGCCTGGTCGGTCGCCTGCGCCCGGCGCCGGCGTGAAGCCCGGCGCCGGCCGGAATCCGTATACTCGGAAGACCGCGCAGGACGCACGCCCTGCCCACCGTTGGAGACCCATGCGCCTGATCCCGATCTGTCTCGCCGCGATACTGCTGGCCGGATGCGCCAGCGACCGCGTCAGCAAGTGCAGCACGCTGGCCGGTCCCGGCTGGAGCCCGCTGGACCGCCCCCCGCCCAACGCCAGCCAGCTGCTGGCCCTCGAGAACCTGCCAGCCGATCGCGACCTGGTATGGCTGGCCAAGGGCCAGGACCGCCTGATGATGTGCGACTACGCCCGTGGCCTCACCAGCCCCGGCTGCGGCGGCTCCACCGCTTTCGAATTCCAGCAGAAGGGGGACCGCTGGGTCTCGCGCGGCCAGATCAACGATTTCTGCGAAACCGGGCCCGACTGACACGCTTCGATGAATCCGGTCGCTAGCCACTATCGTCCGCCCGCGCCGCTGTCGGCCCACGTCGACCTGTTCTGGTACTACACCGGATTCGCGCGCGGCCATGCCAAGGAACGCCTGCTGCCGACCGGCACCACCGAGCTGGTGATCAACCTGCACGAGGACGAAGTCCGCACCTACGACCCGGACGACCTCGAGCGCTGCATCCGCCATCCCGGCAGCGTGGTGGTCGGCGTGCACAACCGCTACTTCGTGCTCGACACCGAGGAGCAGGTCAACGTCATCGGCATCCACTTCAAGCCTGGGGGCGCCTTCCCGTTCCTGGCCCCGCCGGCCGACGAGTTCCGCAACCTCCACGTCGACCTCGAGGCGATCTGGGGCCTGGAAGCGCGCCAGCTGCGCGAGCAGCTGCTCGCCGCGGCGACGCCGGAGAACAAGTTCGCGGTCCTGGAAAAGGCCCTGCTGCTGCGGCTCGGCCGCGCGCCCGAGCCGCATGCGGCGGTGCTGCATGCCCTGCGCTGCATCGACGGCGCCCCGCACCTGCAAACCATCGGCCGGCTCACCGGGGACCTCGGCCTCAGCCCCAAGCGTTTCATCCAGCTGTTCACGCAGCAGGTTGGCCTGACCCCCAAGGTGTACTGCCGGATCCAGCGCTTCCAGCACGCGATTCTGGGCACACAGCGGCAGCGGCGCATCGACTGGGCCGGTGTTGCCGCCGGTGGCGGCTACTACGACCAGGCGCACTTCATCCGCGATTTCCGCGCCTTCTCCGGCCTCAGTCCGGGCGCCTATGCCAGCCAGCGCGGCGAATACCTGAACCACGTGCCGATCAGGGACTGAGTGATTCGCAGTGCCCGCGACACAGGCGGATCTGGAGGCAAATTTTTACAATCCGCGGGACCCCGCCGGCTGCAACAATCGCCGGCATCGATTTCCGGAGTCCTTCATGCCCAAGCAGAGAGCCCGCCCGAACCTGGCGCCCTACCTGAGCTGCAGCAATGCCGCCGCCGCGCTCGACTTCTACCGCCGGGCCTTCGACGCCGCCGAGATCATGCGCTGGATCGATCCCGACAACGGCCGCATCGGCCACGCCGAGCTACGCATCGGCGACTGCCGCTTCTATCTCGCCGACGAGTACCCGCAGACCGGCGAGCTGGGGGTGTGCAGCCCGCTTTCCCTCGGCGGCAGCTCCTTCCATTTCTGGCTGACCGTTGACGACGTCGAAGCGGTGACCAACCAGGCCATCGCCGCCGGCGCCACCCTGCTGCGCCCGGTGGAGCAGTCGGCGCAGGACGGCCGCCGCAGCCGCCTGCGCGATCCCGCCGGCCACGTCTGGACCGTCTCCAGCCACTAGTCATCACATAGTCGAGCCCACTGCGCCTTGCTGACAGTAGGCTGTCGGCAGCGGCACCCCACCATGAGCAACCCTATCAAACGGTAAAGCCACTCATGTCCGAACCGCAGACTCCCATCACCGGCCGGCGCCGCCAGGCGGCGGTCAACTTCATCCTCATCACCGTCGTCCTCGACGTGCTGGGCTTCGGCATCATCATCCCGGTGCTGCCGCGGCTGATCCAGCAGATGATGGGCGGCGACGCCGGCGCCGGCGCGGAGATGCACGGCGTCTTCCTCAGCGTCTGGGCGCTGATGCAGTTCATCTTCTCGCCCCTGCTCGGCGCCATCTCCGACCGCTACGGCCGTCGCTATGTGATCCTGATCTCCTGCTTCGGCCTGGGCCTGGACTACATCGTCATGGCGCTGGCGCCGACGGTGTGGTGGCTGCTGCTGGGCCGCATCCTCTCCGGCATCTGCGCTTCCAGCTTCGCCACCGCCGGCGCCTACATCGCCGACGTCTCGCCACCGGAAAAGCGCGCCGCCGCCTTCGGCATGATGGGCGCCGCCTTCGGCATCGGCTTCGTCGTCGGCCCGGGCCTGGGCGGCTACCTCGGAGACCTCGACCCGCGCCTGCCGTTCTGGGGCGCGGCGGTGCTGGCCCTGCTCAGCGCGGCCTACGGCTGGTTCGTGCTGCCCGAGTCGCTGCCACCGGAAAAGCGCGACAGCTTCTCCTGGAACAAGGCCAACCCGGTCGGCGCCTTCAACCTGCTGCGCTCGCATCCCGAGCTGCTGGGACTGGCCGGTGTGTACTTCCTGTTCCAGATGGCCCACTACGTGCTGCCCAGCATGTACGTGATATACACCGGCTACCGCTACGGCTGGAGCAGCTCGGCGACGGGCAACACCCTGGTGGCGGTGGGTGTGCTCAGCGCCGTGGTGCAGGGCGGCCTGCTCAAGCAGGCGCTCAAGCGCCTGGGCGAGCGCGGCTCGCTGCTGACCGGCCTGTTCTTCGGCATCGCCGGCTTCTGCGGCTTCGCCCTGGCGCCGACCGGCTTCTGGATGTGGGCGGCGCTGCCAGTGTTCGCGCTATGGGGCCTGCTCGGCCCCAGCCTGCAGGCACTGATGTCCAAGCATGTGTCGCCCCAGGAGCAAGGCAAGCTGCAGGGTGCCTGCGTCAGCCTCGGCAGCCTGGCGGGCCTGATCGCGCCGGCACTGTTCGCCCACTCCTTCGCCCACTTCATCGACAAGAGTCGGGCCTGGACGCTGCCCGGCGTGCCGTTCTTCATCGCCGCCGCGCTGCTGGTCCTGGCCCTGCTGCTGAGCTTGCAGGTGCTGCGCCGGGAGGCGCCGCCGCTGCCCGAGCCGGCCGCCTGAGCACGGCATGACCGACGACCGGTCCAGCGCGAAGGTCCGTTGGAACCGCGGCAAGGGCCACTGGTAGCGCCCCGACAGGCCATTGACGGCATGGCCCCGGCGCCGCGAAGCTGTAGGCGCGGTTCCTCAACCAGATTTGTCATGCACGGACCTTCCCCCAAAGTCAGTGCGGTGCACGGCTGCATCATCGCCAGCGGCTTCCGGCCGCATCCGCTGCTGCGCAACCGCCATCTGCAGACCCTCTACCCCACCCTGCTGCGGCCACTGCCGCCGCTGCAAATCCGGCACGAACGGCTGGAGCTGCCGGACGGCGATTTCGTCGACCTGGGCTGGAGCGGCGACGGCCGCGGCCCCATCGCCATCCTGTTGCACGGCCTCACCGGCGGCTTCGACTCCAAGTATCTGCGCGGCACCGCGCGCCGGCTGGTGGCCCGCGGCTGGCGCACTGTGGCCCTGCAGCTGCGCGGCAGCGGTCCGGACACCAACCGCCTGCCGCGCTGCTACAACCACGGCGATACCGAGGATTTCCACACGCTGTGCGCGTTGTTGCGCGAGCGCGAGCCGCAGGTGCCGCTGTATGCTGCCGGCTGGTCGATGGGCGCCAATATCCTGCTCAAGGCCCTGGGCGAAGCCGGCGAGCGCTCCCCGGTCAGCGCCGCGGTGGCCAGCTGCGCGCCGTTCCAGCTCGAGCCCTGCGCCGAGCGCCTGCGCCGCGGCTTCCCACGCGTCTACCAGCGCCACCTGCTGAACAACCTGGGCGCGATCCTGCGCCGCAAGCACGGCCCGGTGCCGGTGCTGCCGCTGGCGGACCTCGAGGCGGCGCTGCGCGCGCCGGACTTCTTCGTTTTCGACGACGCCTATACCGCTCCGGTCAATGGCTACGCCAACGCGCGGGACTACTACAGCCGCGCCTCCTGCGGCCAGTTCCTCAAGGACATCCGCCGCCCGACGCTGGTCATCAACGCGGTGGACGATCCCTTCATGGTGCCGCAGGTGATCCCGCCGGCGGAGCAGCTGGCGCCGCCGGTGACGCTGGAACTGGCGCGCCAGGGCGGCCATCTCGGTTTCGTCGCCGCCGGCCGTGGCGGGATGCCGGAGTACTGGCTGGATGGAAGGGTGGCCGACTATCTGCTTGAGGCACAGGCTGCGAGCTAGCCTCCCCTTGTAGGTCGGCCTTCAGGCCGACTGCGCATGTCGGCCTGAAGGCCGACTTACATCAAGCGTGATCAGGCCGACTCGGCCCGACCCGGCAGCCACATCGCATCGCCGTAGCTGAAGAAGCGGTATCGCTGCGCCACCGCGTGGCGGTAGGCCGCCATCACCCGCTCGTAGCCGCCGAAAGCCGAGACCAGCATCAGCAGCGTGCTTTCCGGCAGATGGAAATTGGTCAGCAGCGCATCCACCGCCTTGAAGCGGTAGCCCGGCGTGATGAACAGCCGCGTCTCGCCGTCGAAGGCGTGGCAGTGGCCGTCGTCGGTGCCGGCCGACTCCAGCGCGCGCACCACGGTGGTGCCCACCGCCACCACCCGCCCGCCGCGCGCCCGCGTCGCATTGATCTGCTTCGCCAGGTCTTCGCTGACGCTGATGCGCTCGGCGTGCATCCGGTGCTCCTCCAGCGCGTCGACCCGCACCGGCTGGAAAGTGCCGGCGCCGACGTGCAGGGTGACGAAGCCCTTTTCCACGCCGCGCGCCGCGATCGCGTCCAACAGCGCCTCGTCGAAGTGCAGGCCGGCGGTGGGCGCCGCCACCGCGCCCGGCACCCGCGCGAACACCGTCTGGTAGCGCTCGAGATCCTCGCCGCAGGGGGCATGCTCGATGTATGGCGGCAGCGGCAGCTCGCCGTGCTGCTCCAGATCCGCCTGCAGGTCGTCGGTCTCGAAGTTGAGCTTGTAGAACTCGCCTTCGCGCCCCTCCACCGCCGCGGTCATCGACTGCTCGGCCAGCAGCAGCTTCGAGCCCGGCTTGGGCGGCTTGCTGGCCCGAACCTGCGCCAGCGCGCGCGTCGCGTCCAGCACGCGCTCGATCAGCACTTCCACCTGTCCGCCGCTGTCCTTGATCCCGCGCAGCCGCGCCGGAATCACCTTGGCGTCGTTGAACACCAGCAGGTCGCCCGCCCGCAGCAGCCCGGCGAAGTCCGCCATCTGCCGGTCCGCCAGCGTCCCGTCCGGCTCCAGGCACAGCAGCCGGCTGGCGCTGCGCCGCTCGGCGGGCTGCTGGGCGATCAGTTCGGCGGGAAGGTCGTAGTTGAAGTCGGAGCGGAGCATGGTGCGGGATTCTACCCGGGCGCTGCGAAGGGCTGGTCGGAAGGCGGGATCTGGAGCCTTACGTGCGGAGGCGGACAGCGCAACCGGCGCGGCGCGGCGAACATGCCTGCCAAGGGCGACGGATGAAGCCGGCTGGATCGGCTTCAACTGGTGCCTGAGGAGGGCTACGAAGACACGGCCTAAGCCGTTGATTCTAGTAATCCATCTTGGCGAATGCCGCAAAACTACCCCCACATCTACCCCCAGAATGACGACGCTGGGAAGCAGGGGCTACGCCGCCAATTTTAGCCGCTCCGAATGCAGGCGCGCGACTAAGGCGCGGATCTCGTCGTCGGTCTTGCCGGCCACCTTCGCACGGTTCAGGGCATCCACCTCATAGTCGGGCCAGACCTTGTTCCGCGGACCATCCGGTATCGGCCTCGTGAACAGGCCCTCGGCCATTCGGCGATCGAGGGTCGACGGCGAGATGCCCGCGCTGCGGCAGACGGCGGGACGACGCATCAAGTTGATCATGGCTGCTCCGTCTTGCAGGCCTGGTGTTCCAGGTCCGCCAGAATCGCCGCACTCAGCTCTGGGGTGACGGCCAGTTCCTCGGCCTCCCCGACGAAGTACGCACGCACGCCGGCCTCGCCCGGCTCGTAGTAGGTCAGCCGGTCCTGCCAGACGATGACGCCGCATCCCTTCACGCCTTGACCCTCTTGCGAGGTCGCGCGCGGCTATCACGGCCGCCCGGCGGTTCGTGGGTGAGTGGGTTCTTCGGGAAACCGCACAACTCCAGCACCTGCGGGCAGGCCTTGTAGAGCCGCTCGGCGATGTGCTCGACCTCGGCCTCGTCGTGCTGCTCCCTGCCTCCGGCGTGCATCAGCAGGTGCACCACCTCGTGCCAGATGGCCAGGCCCTGTTGCTCAGCGTCCTGCCCGTCGTCGACGAGGATGGCGACGCCGCGTGGACTGCTGGCGAGCATTCCCGATACCAGCAGCGGGCGCCGGACGACTGTGAGAAGCGCCACCGGGCCAGCCAGGCTCTGCTCGCCGAGCATGAGCGATTGGAAAAAGGCGGCGCGGACTGCCTCCGGGGCGATGTTGATTTTTGCCGGCTCCAATGTAGGCGCCTCGGCCGCTTCGAAGTATCCCCCGCAACCACCTTCCATGCACGGATCGCCCGGCAGCATTCCTTCCGGAATCGGCCTGCGGCAGACTTCGCAACGTCCGGCGCTCACGGGCCATCCTCCAGCTGCATCTGCTTCTGCAGCACCAATCGGTCACTGCCGCGCGCCGGCGCCACGAACTCACGGCTTGCACCCTCTGCGCGCAGCAGGCAGGCCCGGCAGGCTTCTGCCTCGGTGATGGCCTCCACCTCACCATGGAAGCGCACAGGCGCACCGCAGAGGGCGTAGCCGGCGTCGGGGTCCGACAGGTGGCCGGTCTCCCGCCATACCAGTTTTGCCATCGGAAACTCCTCTTGAAGTCGGGCGGCGCGGATGGTGGTGAAGTCCAGCCATTTCGCGACCGTGGCCACCGGTGGCGCCGGCTGCATGGTTTCGGCCAGCTTTGCGGCGGTGCCGCGGACGGAATTGCCGGCGGACCGGATGCGCACCGCTTCGCGCATCACCTCCAGCGGCCATTTCTGGGTGCGGTATGGAGCCAGGGCCATGCTCAGTTCCTCACCGGTCCGACTGCGACGCCCTTCCGGCGCCGGTCCAGGTCCGCCAGGTCGTTCTCGATGCCTTCTGCCAGCAGTGCCAGGCGGCGCGCGTCGGTCTGGCCATCCAGGGATTCCCGCACCTGTGGCATCCGCAGCAGGCGCTTCAGCACCTCCAGGGCGCGGAGCTTGTCGGCGTAGTTGGTGACGCCGGCGGCAGGCCGGCTCATGGTGGTGTTCAACGGTGGCGCTCCTTCGGTTCGCGCGGGTGCCAGTGGAAATAGACGATGGCCGCGTCGTCCGGAATCTCCGCAATGGGCAGGCGCTGGCACTTCAGGTTCCAGGCCCAGCGCTTCTGCTGCTTGGCCTCGATGACGAAATAAGCGGTCTTGGCGCGCGGACCGTCATGCCGCAGATACTGGCCGGCCTCAAGCGCCGGGCCGGTCCAGGGGTACATGCGCAAGGTGACCAGCTTCAGGGTGTCCATCAGGCCGGTACCTCGCCTTCCCCACGCAGCATCCATTCGCCAAGCGCCGCGGCATGCGCGCGGCATACATCCTTCTCCGGCGCCGGCCGGATCGCGCAGTACTCGCAGCAGGGCGCGTCGCAGGTGCCGCCGCCAGGCATCTTCCAGTCGCACTCGCGGTGGTCGAGCGTGTTCCGGCCGCAACCCTCGCAGCGCAGCTTGGCCGCCATCCGTTTGTCGCAGTGGAGATGCACGGCCATGCCGTTGACGCGGACCCAAGGCATCAGGCCGCTTCCTGCTGGTTGGCGCGCGCGACGTCGCATGCTGGATTCAGCCAAAGCGCCTCCACGCGGGCCGCGCCGGTATCGGCAACCGCTTCGCGCATCACGCAGCGCCAGCCGGGCAACATGTTGTCGTACAGCTCGCTGGGATAGCCGGAAATGATGACCATGGCCTTGCGAAGGCCGCGAATCGCCTCCAGCAGACGCACATGGCCGGGGCCGCTCATGTCGTGGGCATAGATGCTGACAGTGCGCGTTTCCGGGAGGTACGGCGGGTCGATGTAGATCAGGCAGTCCGGCCGATCAAAGCGGCCGAGCAGCTTCACGCCGTCGCCACGCTCGATCACCACGCCGCGCAGACGCTCGGCGCACTGCAGCACCACCTCCGGCATCGCCCGCAGCGAATTGACCCGGGCCACAAAGCCGTCGTCATTCACCCGCGCATCGAAGCCGGACTTCTGCCAGATGCCCTTGCTGGACATGCCCATGAACGAGCGGGCCACCAGCTGACGCGCGGCATCGACCGGATCGGCGCTGGGCGCGTAGCAGTCGGCGTATTCGTCGCGCGCGTACGGGGTCAGAGTCAAGGCATCGGATAGCCGCTGGGCCGATGCCTCATCCCGCAGCACGCGGAAGAAGTTCACCACCTCGGCATCGAGGTCGTTGTAAATCTCGGTCGGCACCCTCGGCTTACGCAGTAGCACGCTGGCTCCTCCTCCGCACGGCTCGACATAGACCTTGTGTGGCGGGAAATGGCTGATCACCCATTCGGCGATCTTCCACTTGCCGCCGTGATACCTCAGGGGGGGGGCGCGAGACCTTCATGCCGCCTCCCGCTGCTCAGCCAACTGGGCGCACGCGCCGCGCGGCCACGCCCAGATGTTCCGGTCCCTGCCCGGCCTCCCCGTGCGCGGGTCGCTGCTGCCGCTGCGCGAGAAGCCGACCTTCTCCCAGCCGTCGAAGCGGTAGGTGTTGCCCGTATGCTGGTCTGCGTCCTGGTAGCTGATCGCCACCGGCACGCCGAGGCCTGGGAATACGAACTCCCGCCACAGCCGCAGCGCCACGCGGCATAGCCCCGGCCGGTCGGCGCAAAGTCGCGACAGCTCCAGGCAGTTCGAGCGGTCGAGATGATCCAGGCCGCCGCCGACATGCTCGCGGATCAGAGTGGACGTGTAGGTCAGCGCCACCAGCTGCTCGGAGTGGAATAGGCCATGCACCCACGGGTTGTTGTCGTAGGGCCGCTCCACGGGTCCCATGCGATGTCCCCAGCGGCGCAGGGCATCGTTGGCCTGATCCTGCGGGATGGTGTCGAAGCGGATGAGCGGGAAGAGGCTCACGTTAAGCCCCGCCCACCCCCCCCCCTGACCACGACAGTGGTCTGCGATGCGCCCGTCCCCTGTACACACACAGACAGCGCGAAGTCCA
>CAYWPB010000002.1:11728-67342 GCA_964458725.1 uncultured Nevskia sp.
GGTGTTGTCGTCGGTGCCCGCCACGCGGCCCCGGGGGGTGCCCCCGCGGGGGGGGGGCTTCGGGGGGCTTGCTCGGGGGGGGGTGTGGGGGGGGGGGGGGGGGGAACCGGCGCCCCCCACCCCCCCCCCCCCCCCGCATGCCCGGTGTATGCTTCAGGGAAACCAGCCGGAGTGCAGAACATGCCGCGCCAGAAAGTCACTGAGGAGCACATCCTGCAGTTGGTCCGCACGCACATGGAACCGCTGCGCCTGGATGCGAAATGCACCGGCTGCGTTCTGCGCAACGTGCGCCGACGCCCCCATCCAACGCCTGGCGACTCGAATTGGATTCCCGGAGACGCCGGCGTGGGCAGCCCCGATTGCGAACGGGAGTTGCACGCCTTCGTCGGGCTGCTGATGGACCGATATGACGTGGTGTTCAAGGCCTGAAGCGTCACGCCGCCTCCTTCAGCTCAGTCTCAAATCCAAGGTCTTTCTGGGTGATCTCCCTAGGAATTGAGGCTGGTTGCGGCCAGGCCTTCAGTACCTCACGCGCCACCATGACGATGACGCGGAATGGGTTGGGCCGCTTGAGACGCAGGCGCCGGTTGATGCGCACCACGTCCGCGGCGTGGTAGCCGAACATCCAGAACTTGTAGCGCGCTAGGGACTCCCAGGCCTTCAGTTCGGCCTTGGCAAGGTCGCTGCGGAGCTGGTCTTCGAGCGTCATGCCGGGAACCCGTTGTGCTCGACTCCATCCAGCAGGCGCCCTGCGGCTTTCTTGCCGACACGGCCAAGCCATAGCCCCTGACGGCGGTCACGCAGTCCAGCGAATGCTGCACGGTCATTGACCGGCTCAATCGTTCCTGGCGCGCCATCGCGTGCGCCTTCAGCAATTGGGTAGACCTCTCCCGGCGCCCACTCACCCCACTGCTTGAACAGGAAGGGCACGCCAGCGGCGGCGCACTGATCGCGCAGGCTGCGATACCAGTCCGGGTGAGATGGCCGAGCCTTCGGGCCGCTCTCTCCGCCGGCCACCACCCAGTTCAGCAGATTCTCCCGGCCGCCCCAATCCGGACAGTTGTCACGCCATCCGCTCAGCGCGTCATACCAGCCTTGCCCGATCTTGATGCGGGTGAGACTCACATTGCCCAACAGCGGCTCAGCGCTAACCCAGCGCACCGCCGCCGGAGTGGCAAGCAGCAGCGGGACGCGCTCGTTGGCCGTGATCTGATCCTCGGCGCTCACACCCAGCCAGACATTCGGCAGCGGCCAGTCGTTGATCGCTCGGCGCTTCGGATTGTCGTAGCCCAGCTGGCCCTTGGCCGCCTCATGGATGCGCTGCGCGGTGCGCGAGGTAATGTACTCCAGCATCCGCTCCGGCCGCTTCGTCAGCACCTGGAAGCGGTGCTGCGGACACATCGCCATCATGGCGAATACCCGGTCGACGTACTCGAAAGGCACGCCGACGTGGAACAAGTCGGACATGGAGTCCACGAACACCATGCGGCCTTTCTTCCAGGTCAGCGGCAACTCCAGCATGTTCTCGGCCAGGCGCATCTCCCCTGTCCAGGTCGGCGCGCCGTTGATCATGCGCACCAGGCCCTCGTAGGGCTGGCCGGGGCCGCTGAAGCGCATGGCGACGCGCTCGGCGTAGCAGCCCTTGCAGCCTGGGCTGACGCGGGAGCAGCCGCGCGTGGGGTTCCAGGATGCGTCGCTCCATTCGATTTTCGTTTTATCGGCCATCAGGCAGCCCTCTGAAATAGTTCGCGCTGGCGCTCGTTCGCCGCCGCCGGCGTATCGGTGATCCGCGCCGCCCAGGCCTTGGCCTCCCGCCAGTCATTGGCGTTGCGCCCCTGTTTGCGCGCACTGAAGGACCAAGCCATGGAATCGGCGGTGTAGAGCAGACTGCGGACCAGGCCGGACGAGAGCGCCGTGGTCTTCAGGCCGAAGCCGTGCAGGCGCAGGTCAGGCCGCACTTCCTTGATAGCGCGCAGCACCGCCTCGATCATCCGCGGATCGCCATTGCGCTTGCAGACGGAGCCGACCCCGACCCACTGGCCGAAGGCGAGACGGGTGCCGTACATCTCGACATGGCGCACATACTCGGCCGGGGTGAAGCCTTGCAATACCGGCATGATGTAAACGCCGCCGGTGTCGCACGCCAGCAGCGTGTCATAGCGCTCGATGGTCAGCTCTTGGTGGCGCAGGACGGTCAAGCCCGTCTTCTTCAGGATGAAGGGCTCGCACATGTAGTCCTGCGAGACCGCGGCGAGCAGTTTGCCGTTGCTGGCCCAGCGGCGAATCTGCGCTGCGTAGTCCCCCACGTCGTGGCGGTAGCCGCCGTGCGTCGAGACCTCCGTGAAGCCGGCGCAATCCATGATCCACTCATCTACCGTGAAAGGGGCCTTGCGCGGCCGCAGGCGGTTGACACTGATGAACGCCGCGTCGAAGCGCTTAGCGTCGCTGGGTTGATGGAGGCCGGTGAAGAAGCGCATCACGCGGCCTCCAGCAGCGCCCGCACCAGCGCCTTCTCATTGAGGTAGGCCTGATGCGCCTCATCCGGCGTGGTATACGAGCCGATTTCGCGTCGCTCGCCGTCAACGCAGATCCGCGCGACAAAGCGGCGTTTGTGGCGCTTCACGCCGGGCGGCATCTTGCGGGTGGCTTCACGCGTCGCGCGCTTCTCCTGGAGGGCAGCCACACCGGCGCCGTTGGCCATCTTCAGACGCGTCGGGATGCTCAGCGCTTCCTCAGCGGTCCAGCCAATCGACAAGCGCGCCGCGGCGGTGCCAGGACTGATCCCGCAGCGCTCGCACCACTCCGCCAGCGTCCGGCGCTCGCCGAAGGCTTCGACCCAGCGATTGCTGCGCCGGTTGCGGCCGTTGACCTTGCGCAGCACCCAGCGGCAGTTGCCGGGCTGGTAGCCCTTGTCGTTGTCCTCGCGGTCCAGCTCGTGGGCCGGCGACGGCTTCGGTCCCATGTCGGCCAGGAAGGCGGTGGGATCGTTCAGCCAACTGGCGCACATGGTGATGCCGCGGCCGCCGTAGGCGGGATAGGCTTGATTCGTCGGCTCAATGCAGCGCAACCTAGCGCATTGCCAGGCGCGGTACTCCGGCGTATAGGACAGGCCATGCTGAAGAAGGCGGCGCTTCACGCGGCTTCTCCGGCTGCCGTCAGACCCACTCGGCGCGCCGCCGCCACTAGCCATTCCGCCATCGCCGGAACAGTCTCTGCGCGCTGCGTCTTGCTCATCAGTTGCTGCCGCCGGCGATCCGCGCCGCGGTCGTGCAGCCGAAACGGCAACTGGATGGAGTCGAAGTTGATCCCCTTGAAGCAGAGCCATGTAGCCTTCTTCATCGGGTATCCCCACCACGCCTGCCAGACCTCCAGGGAGAAGAAGTCGCGCCGATGCGTCCAGCCTAGCAGCGGCAGGCCGGCGGCCTCGAACAGCCAAGAGTGAGCCGGCTGCTCTAGCACCCCCCCCCATAGCTTCAGCTGGTCAGCGCACCAGAGACCCAGTTCGCGCTCGCCCGGCTCGACCTTGGCTTGGTGGGCGCAGTAGGCGCTCCAGCCGCGGCACGGTGGGTGCGCCACGATGGGCATACCGCCAGCGAATGTTCTGGCGCCGCGGCGCTTGTCGTAAGCGTCCACGCCGGGCATGCCGTGGTAGACGCTGCGCGCCGAGACGCACAGGACCGCCACGGTGCGCTGGCGCGCGGCAGCTTGCGGGGCGGTTCCGTCGTAGCTCATGCCGGCACGTCCACGATGAAAACCGTGCCGTCGCGCACCAGCACCAGGTAGTTGTCACCGGGGTTGTAGTACCGCTTCTCACGGATGAAACCGCGGATCACGTCCGGGGTCATCTCCTGGCCGGTCATCGGGTGCGGCGCCACTTCGAACCAGTCGACCATCTGGAAGTTGACCGCGTAGCCACCGCCGAAGCAGAAGCCGTTGGGCAGCGTCTTCGGCAACCGGAAGACGGTGGCCATGTGGTCGTTCCTATCGAACTCCAGCGGGACCGGAGGACCGTTCATGGCGCTCACAGGCTGATTCCCAGCACCACGAAGCCGTCAGCGATCCCGGGCAGGCCATGCTCACCGGCATGCAGCACGTAGTCGATGTCGACCAGCTGGCTCTGGCCGGTCAGCTCCTGGCTCTGCGGATTGAACTCCTCCAGCCACAGCACGTCGCCGGCCTGGTAGTCGCGATCATCCCGGCGGACCTCGAAGGTCTTGCGGCGCTCGATCACATCGCGGAACGGCGCCGGCCAGGACTTCACCTTGTGGATCTTGCTCATGCAGCCCTCAGCAGTTTGATGGTCACCTGTGTGTCCTCGGTGTTCGAATGGAACTGCCGCGGCACCTCGGCCAGCTGGTGCAGCCAGGGATAGCGGCGGTGGAAGTCCTGCGTCAGCCGGTGGCTGTTCGCATGGGGGAAGTGGCCCAAGCCGTAGGAGGCCCAGATGGCGCGCACCTGCCGGTACTGCTCCGGCGTGGCCCGGGCCTGGTCGCCGGCGATATGCTGGCGCTCCCACAGCGACAGCTTCTCGCGGGCGTGGGAGACGACGCGGCGGCGCACGGTGGTGTGGGTGGGGCGGATGACGTAGCCGAGGAAGTCTATGCCGTCGGTCAGCGGCTGGAACTTCACCTCGTCCTTGAGCCGCAGCTGGAGGCGGTAGGCCAGGAAGGTTTCGATGCGCCGCTGCCAGTCCTCCAGCACCGCGCGGTCGTGGTGCACCAGCACCATGTCATCGACGTAGCGCACATAGCGCTTCGCGCCGAGGACATGCTTCACGAACAGGTCCAGCTCGTGCAGGTAGACGTTGACCAAGAACTGGGACAGCAGGTTGCCGATGGGCAGGCCGCAGCCGGAGGCGGCATTCTCCAGCCGCTTGTGCGGCGGAATTAGCGCCAGCTCAGCCGGCGAGGCCTTGTCGATCACGCCATAGTCCAGCGCTGAGCGCCGGAGGCAGGCGTGCACTGCGCGCTGGACGATCAGCGGTACGCCGGCGCGCTCCATCATCCGCTTCACCAGCTGCCAGGTAGTGCGGCGGTTGAGGGAGTTGAAGCAGTTGTAGATGTCGAGCTGCAGGAAGAATCCGCCGCCCTGGCCGCTATGCATCTGGCGGACCTGCCGAGTCAGCTTCTCGACCGCGGCATGGGTGCCCTTCCCCTTCCGGTTTGAGTAGCTGTCGCTGATAAAATCCCGCTCTCCAGCTGGCTCCAGGTGCTGCATGATCCAGTGGTGCACCACGCAGTCGCCGAATGCCGGGGCCAGGATCTCGCGGGCCTTCGGCAACACCGCCGCCATGCGCACGGTCGGAGCCGGCTGCCAAGTACCTTTGAGCAGCCTGTCCTCGATGTCGAGGATGTTGTCCATCCAGCGCAGCGAGAACCGCAGCTGGTCATGGTTCAGCTTCTTGCCCTGGCGGGCGCGGCGGTAGGCCGCATGGAGATCGCGGAGCAAGTCGCCTGGATACTCACGGGGGGACATGCGGCGGCACGCCACGGCCAGACCCTGGTTGGTGCGGTTGTTCCAGTTCACGTTGCCGTTGTTGAGGTTGACGTAGTAGGCGTAGTCCGAATCGGACGGCTCCCGGCACGCTTGGGACCCGGCCGCACATCCATCAGGTAGCGCGGCTTCGTCATCGCGAGGCCTCCGAAGAGGCGGTGCCGGTACTCAGTATCGGGGCACGCTCCTGCTGGCCGTGGCCGGCAGGATTCTGGCCCTTCAGGCGTTGCTCGGCCGCCGCCTTCCATCCACCGCACTGTTTGCCGATGGAATGCAGGATGCGGCCGACCTCCGCTGATCTCTTGAAGCTAAAACACTGCAGGTCATAGGCGACCTGCCACTGCGCCTTCACCCTGTCGATGTGGGTGCTCACCTTGTCGATCAGGGCAATCTGCTCAGCCGGGCGCCGGGCCTGACGGTAGGCCTCCTCGCTCACCAGCAGGATTTGAAGTGCGTCCTCGCGCAACGACACGCCCAGCGTCCGCTTGAAGTCCACTGGGAACTTCGGAACGCTGCGGTGAACCTCGGCCAGCAGGCGCTTGGCCAGCTGGGCGATGTCGGGCGAGGACCGGTTCATGGGGTCAGTTCAGGCCGAAAGCCCGAATTACTGACGGGGGGACACGCGGCGGCACGCCACGGCCAGACCCCGGCCGGCGCGGTCGTCCCAGCCCACGCCGCCGTTGCCGAGGCCGACGTAGTAGGCGTAGTCCGAATCGGACGGATCATCCTGGCCGGTGACCAGCCACGTGCGATCCGCCTTCAGCATCTCGCGCAACTCGGGGTGGATGGCGGTGTCAGCGTCGCCGTACTGGACTAGCGGCATCGCGTCGTGCGGCAGCACCAGGGCCCAGCCCCCGCCATCGGTGGTGTCGGCCACCGCCAGCTTGCGAGCATCGTCGGTGGTGATCGGCTTACGGTCGTTCAGCACCAGGTACTCGATCTGGGTCTGCTTGCCGTCCAGGCCGATGGTGATGATGTTGTCGCGGAACTGCTCGTCGCTGATGAGGGTGAAACGGGTCTTGTCGGACACGGAGGTCTCCTGGGGATGAAGCGGTTGCGGTTACACGCCCAGCGGCTGCTGGGGCTGTTCAGTAGTGGCGGTATCGGCTCCGGTGGTCAGCCAAGCCGAGACCTTCGCGAAGTCGGCCATGTCGAGTCCGCCGCCATTCTCCAGCCGAGACAATGCGCCGGCTGGAATGCCGATCTCGGCCGCCACGTCCTTCTGCAGCAGGCGCTTCGACTGGCGGTAGAGGCGAATGGCGTCTCCGAGACGGGCCATCAGCTTTCCGCCTCGTCGTAAGTCGGTTCAGTGATGGAGCCGGCCCGCAGCCAGTCGATGACCAAGGCGCGATCCTCTGGCCTCTCCGTCACCAGCAGCAGCTGCTTGACCAGGTGCTTCTTGGTCGCCTGCTTCGGATACTTCACGTAGCGCGGGTTCCACCGCTCGCCGGACAGGGCGGTCTTGGCTCGCGCTTCGATGAAGGCCAGGCGATCGGTCTGGATGCGCGCCATCCCCGCCACCTTGGCGATATGGTCGAGCGCATCCTGGTAGAGGTCCTGGAGGCTCACAGCGCGTCCAGGCTTGACTTGCGCATGAACGGAATGTCGTCGTCGACGAAGGCGCCGCCGGAAGATTCCGCCTTCGGCGCCGGCTTCGGGGTCGGCTTGGATTCCGCCGGCTTCGAGCCGGACACCAGCTTGATGTCGACGACGCGCGCCACCAGATCGGTGTAAGTCTTGCCCTCGTGCTCGCGCGACTGGATGTGAACTTCGTCCAGCGTGGCGACGATCTGGCCACCCTTCTTCAGGTATGGCGCCAACGCCTCGGCGCGCTTGCCCCACAGCGCGGCCTTGATCCACTGGGTGGGCTGCTTGCCGTCATGGCCCTTGCGGCCGTAGTTGTAGGCCAGAGCCAGATCGGTGACGGACTCGCCGCTGGAGATGGTGCGCAGCTCGGCGTCGCGGCCGATGCGGAAAAGAGTGGTGAACATTACGCGGCTTCCTGTAAGACTTGGTTTTTGATGGAATCCATTTCAGCGACGAAGACGTCCACCTCCGTGGACAGTTCGCGGATATGCTCCTCGTCACGCCAGACGCGGATGACGAACAGCGGCAGGCCAGGCCAGTAGCTGACGAAGTCGCACCACTCCCGCTCCGCCACCCACAGCTGCCCCTGGACCTGGTCAACGTGCTGCGGCGGCAGACGCTTCGCCAGCAGGACTTCGATCTGCAGGTGAGGCAGTTTGCTTTTGATCTCCACCATGCCATTGGCATCGATCAGACTGTCCGGGCTGCAGCCCTTGCGGCCATTGCGGATGAATCCGACCTGGCGTGGCGCCACCTCGGCGCGCTCGGCGTATAGGCGTCGAGCCACCGGCTCCATCTGGTGGCCGCGCTCCATGTGCTGGTTGGTGTAGCGGTCTGCCACCTCGCCAGTGATGCTCTCGCCGATCAGCTTGAGCATGTAGTCGCGGCGCGTCTTGCTGGCAGCGCCGCCGCGCCCCTTCGCACATACGGTGGCGAACTCAGAGGCGGTTACAACTCCCAGGCGAGCCTGGAACCATTCGTCGGTTCCCTGCTCACACTGGATGATTTCGAGCGCGCTCACGCCTTTTCCTTACGGGCGGCGTTGGCCTTGTCGATCTTGGCGCAGGCGTCGTTGAAGTCCGACTTCGGGAGATCTTCGACCGAGTCGATCCAGAAGCTGTCGCAGAACTTGGCGATCCTGCCGTCGTCGTCGCCCAGCTTCTTGCGTATCATCTGCGCCTGCTCCGTGGTGATCGGCCGGGTGCCGGACACGCGGCTTTCCTCGTTCTCACCAGTTTCCAGGAAGAACACCTTGAGCATGGCCGCCTTTGTGGCGTAGGTGACGGCCTTGCCAGGGGCCTTATCGCCGTTGTCCTGGGCGTGCGCCTCGATCGCCACCGCGATGAAATCGTCTGGCTTGTCGATGTTGACGAACTTGATCAGGTAGCTTCCCTCGTACATCCGCATCGCATCGCGCTTCTGGCCACCGTTCTCCTGCGGGGAAAAGGTGAAATCATGCAGCTTGCCGGTCACCTGCTCCGGATAGATCAGGATGCCCTGCGCGACCACGATGTCGTGGAGAACCGCCACTGCGGCATCGTGGCTCACCGCCTTGTAGGTCTGCACCTGGCGGTCCTTCTGGACGTACTGCACCGCCTTGCGCACCTCGTTAATGCGCTGGTGGATGTTGAGAACGACAGGTTCTGCGGCAGACATGGGAACTCCGTTAAAAGGGGAAATGCGGGTACTGCTCCAGCCACTCGCGAGCGGTCTCCGGGCTGATCGGCGTCGCGGTCTTGGCGTAGGCGCCGACAACCAGGCCGACCAGGAAGTCGTCACCGGGGTAATCCGGGTCTGTCGGCGCTGGCGGCTGGACCTGAAACAGCTCCTGCTGCGGCAGCGTCCTTGCGCGCTCGAGGGCGTCGATCTCTGCCACCAGCGCACGATGATTGGCGAGTCTGGTCTTGTAGTCGGGCGTATCCAGCCCTGGCACTGCGAGTTCAGGTTGCGCGTTCATGGCTATCTGACGGCCGAAAGCCCGAACTACTGACGGGGGGACATGCGGCGGCACGCCACGGCCAGACCCTGGTAGGCGCGGCCGTACCAGTCCACGTAGCCGCCGTCGAGGCCGACGCAGGAGGCGCAGCCCGAATCGGACGGATGGGGATCAGCCGTCCAGTAGATCCGATCGGTCCGCGCGTTCGGGAAGGCCTTCAGATTCACCATCGGGCCGGAAGTGCGACGCCGGTCAATGATCAAATTCCACTCGGCCGCATATAGCAGGCCATCTGACGGCGATCCGCAGATACTGACGGCCTTCGCCTTGTCGCCGGCCTGGACCCAGCCGGCCTCACCCTCGGCCCGGCGCACATCGACGATCAGGCCGAACTGCGGGTAGAGCGTGGCCACGTGGGCCGCAGCGGCATCCTCGCGGTCCGGCAGCTCGGCGCCATCGGCGTTGAGGCACACGAACAGCGGGTTGAGCAGGTCGATAGGTGCCGGCGCGGCTGCGGTGGTGGAAGCGAGGCCCAGGTCCTGGAGCAGCGCCAGATCATCGAGCAGACCAGCGAGGTCCGCGCCGATGGTGGCGCCGCGCTGCAGCAGTGTGGCGGCTGCTTGGGGCTGAAGCTGCCGCGCGCGGGCGGCGGTGATGAGGTCGATACCGTTCACTGGGAAACTCCTTGCGAGACCGGCTGGAAGCGGGAAGCCGGCATGGTGGTGATGAGGTTGGAGCGATCGAGGATCTCGATCACGGCACCGCGGCGGCGCCAGCAGAACGGGACGGGCTCGAAGGCGTCCTGGAAGAAGTAGGCGCGGTGCTGGCCATGCGGGCAGCCGCTGCGCTCTTGGACCAGGGCGATGACCGGCGCCTGGATCGGTTCGGAGCGTGGCGGGTAGCCGCCTGCGTGGGCCGATTGGGCGAACAGGCAGAAGATCACCAGGCCCAGGAAGAAGCCCACCATCAGGCCGGCCAGCACGTCGTTGAGGTGCTTCACGCTGCGGCTCCCTGGCGGTGGGTGTCGTACGGGTTGGCGTCGTTCGCCACCGGCAGGCGCTTGGGGATGGCCTGCTGCTTCTTGCCGATGCCATTCGGGAAGAACTGGCGCATGTAGGCCTCGGAGAAGAAGCCGTGCGCCACATAGAGCGAGCGCACGGGCTCGGAGAGGTTGGCGTTCATCGGGTCATCACCCTGCAGACGAGCGCGCCCAGGCCGTAGAGAAAGGCCACCACCGCCAGCCATCTAGCGATGTTCACCAGCCAGCGGTTGCGGCGGGCGCGCATCGGCCGCTCGCTGTGGTAGAAGTCGTGGCCGTTCACGTCGGGCCTTAAATGCCGAGGGCCGAAGCCTGACGGGGGGACATGCGGCGGCACGCCACGGCCAGACCCTGGAGGGCGCGGTCGCTCCAGTACACGCTGCCGCTGCCGAGGTCGACGTAGTAGGCGCAGTCCGAAGCGGACGCGCAGGGCTGGTTCACCCACATCCAGCCGACCTCGCCCCTGTAGACCGGATCGGTCATCTCGCCCCACTTCTTGGAGCGATCCAGGAACAGCTGGCCCTGCACGTCGTCCGGCAGGAACCAGTCCTTCTGGCCCATGACGCGGCAGTCGGCGGCGGCCTGGATGGCACCCTCGAAGGAATAGCGGCCGAGGTCGGTGGCCGTGAACATCAGCAGCGACGCGACGTGGACGAAGGCGACGTAGTCCTTTGCATTGGCCGGGAGGCGCTTCATCCCCTCGCCGACCTTGATGAACTTGGGCTGCTTCTTGGTGCGCTTTGCTGCGGGCATGGCGATCTCCTTAGGCGGTCTGCGGGAGCTTCAGCGCCCTGCGGTGGCGCTTTGTGATGGCGGCGGCGATGTTCTCGCGGTCGCGCGCCGTCAGATGGAAGGCGTTGGGATCGGCGTGTCCGCCGTAGCGACGGCCGCGCGAGTTGAGGAACGACTGCCGAGCCATACGAGCGTGGCGCGCGGGGATGACAACTTCCTCCGCGCGGCCAGACATGTTGAATTGCGGCGCCAGCATTGCGGCCAGGGCCATGAGATAGGACGGACGGCGATACATGGATTTGCCTCCTAGTGGGCGCAGGTCAGCACGCAGCGCTCGCCGCAGTGCATGAGATGGGAAATGTCGGTCTCGCCGTGGTGGCACAGCTCGGTGGCCATCTGGTCGAGCTGGTCCTGATCGAAGCCCTCCAGGTTGTCGGCGCAGAACTCCGACCAGGTGGTCTCGACGGTCTCGGCGTCGATGATGACGCGGATGCGGTAGGCAGGGAACATGGTTGCCCTACTCGTCCCGGCGGCGCTCGGCGCGCGCTTCTTCCATCTCGGCCAGAAGGTCAGCGATGGAGAGGTCCTTGACCTCGTGGGCCGCCATCTTCTCGGCGGCTTCCTCGTAGATGTCGGCCACGATGCTGAAGTCGCGGCGGATGAAGGCGGCCGGAGCGCGGGCGTCGTGCGCGTCGGTGTCGCCGAACTCGACCAGGGCTTCCTGAAGCAGTTGGGCGTTGCTGAGGATTTCCAGCTTGCGGATCGCCCGACGATCGGCGGTCAGGTCGAAGGCCTGTTCGGCGAGGGTCTTGCCGGGAAAACAGCGGACAGCGGACGGGGCGGCTTGGTGTTCCATCGCGGTTCCTTGGTTGCGATGGAGAACATAATACAAGCTCGCTTGTAAGTTACAAGCCCTTTATACAAGTTTAGTTGTATCAGCCGACAAACGGTAGGCACAAAAAAAGCCCGCGCGGGGCGGGCTGTTTTATTCGAACCTGACGATCAGAGCCAGTGGAATCCCTTGGCCATAAGCCTGGCCAAGCCCAATATTCTCTGCTTGGTGGCCTCAAGTTCGGCAATTTTTGCCGCAAACTGCTCTGGCGTCATTGCGTCCAGTTCTTCGGAGTTCATCTTCTATCCCCATCGTGCAGCTCCAAGTACGAGCACTCCGGGCACTCCCACACCTCCACGAAGTACCCCTCCTTGGTCGATACGCTGGGCTCCCTGGCGCGGAGCATCACATAGCTGGCGGCCTCGCCGTTGACCTCGACGCGGCGCAGCTCGCCGTGGTTGTAGCGGCAGGTTGGGGGCATTGTCGCAGTCACGCTACTGTGCAGCCTCGGCGCGCGCGCAATCCCCTTTCTCGGTCGCCTTCCAATTGTTGTAGGAGCCCTGATCCTTCGCCTGCAGATAGGCAGCCGCAACAAATCCGGCTTGCACGCAGATTTGCATAGGATCGCCCTGCTGCTTCGCAATGTTGTACTGAGCGACAGCATCCTGGGCCACCTTGTTCGTGATGTCGCCCATTTGCTGATCGGCTACCTGCTGCCAGCCGCCGCCGGCATAGAACCAGAGTGCACCGCCCGCGATCAGTATCGCCCCAACTGCTTCAGCGCCGCGCAGGCTGCGCGCGCGCCGAGCTCCGCACTTAGGACATTTGCTCGCTTGTGTACTGATTTGCTCGCCGCACTCTTTGCATTTCACTAGCGCCATGTCGTTCCCCAAAGGCCGGATCCCGCCGGCCGCAAGATTTCTAGCCCGGGCGCCACTTGCTCGCCGGCACCGGCCAGCAATAGTGGGCGAAGGCCACCTCGTCCAGCTTGAGGGTGAGGCGGCCGAAGTTCTGATTGACGCTGGCCAGGGCCAACTCCCCGTTTCTGTGCCACAGGAGCTCTTTCACCATGCTCCGGCCGTCCATGGTCTTGACCAGCACGTACTCCCCTTCAACCAGTGGGGCGTTCGGCTCGACGACTACGAACATGCTGCTCCGGATTGCCGGAAACATCGAGTCGCCGCGCACGCGAATGCAGTAAGCGTTGGGATCGTCGGTTGGGGCGTCAACATAGCCGTCGCCATGGCCGACAGGGTATTCGAGTTCCATCCAATAGCCGTCCGCGCCGAGCTGCGCCGTACCGACCATGGGCAGGCGCCGAGTCCTTCCAAAGGCTTGGACCGCTACTCGGGAATTAGGGTCAACGTTCGAGGCAACGGCGTTTGAATCGATCATGTCGCCCTGGTTGTGGGCGAGCCATTCGTATCGCACGCCGCAGACAGCAGCGAGATCCGCGGTCAGCTCAGAGGTGTCGGCCTTCGTGGCCATGTGCTGAATTGTTTGCGGCTTGACCTCGCGGCCAACCCGCTTGCTCAGCTCTCGCGCCGCCTGGGTCTGGTTGAGCTCCGCATGGGCAAGCGCGCTCCGAACTCGTTGTCCGAATTCAGTAATTTGCGTTTTCTTGTTGCCCCCAACCATATCGACAAGTGTACTTGTGGGAGGCAAAACCGGCAGACTTGTTGACATTTACAAGTTACCTTGTAGTATGGGCCTGCCATGGATTCCAAAAAGCTCCCCATCGAAGAGGCCATTGACGCAGCCGGTAGCCAGGCCGCACTGGTGGCAGCCGTCGATCGCCCTCGCTTCACCCAGCAGAACATTAGTTATTGGCTGAACAGGTGCGGGGGATCGATCCCCGAAGAGTTTTGCCCCTACGTCGAAAAGGCGACTGGGGTTAAGTGCGAGCGCCTCCGCCCCGACGTCGAGTGGCAGCGCGACAAGCGCGGCCAGATCACCGGCTACCTGGTGCGCGTCAAGCGCGAGGCCGCCTGAATGCCCGCCTACCTCGCCCTCGTCGGCTTCCCCGTCATCGGCGGCCTGATCGCGTGGGCGTTCCTGGCCTGGGCGGATCGCCGGGGAAGGGCCTGACGTGAGCCCTCTATCCCCCGGACTCATCCACCGGCTTTCTGTCGCCTCGCAGGCGCTGATAGCCGCTGCAGATGTTGCTGGCCTCTTCGTGTGTGCCCGCGATGTCCAGAACGATGAAGTCAGCCATCGACCTGTCGCGGAAGTTTTTCCGATTGTTTTCCAGCATTTCCGCCACCGTTTCGACGCCGAACGAGTCTTGGTGCGGGCTCCACAGCACAACCCATTTTTCAAGCATTGGAGGCTCCCATGCGTGATGTGACCTGCGCGGTCCTGGACGATGGGGATTTTCGCCCCGGAATCGATCTGGATGCGAGCCGTCAGGGTGACCTGAACCCGGAAGCGTTCGACCGGACCCTCGGGATCCAGGTGCTGGTGCACCGTGGCCGCGTCATCAAGAACCGCGTCGGGCAGACCACGCCCGTGGGTGCGGCGGTCTGACCCATGACCCCCTCCCAAGCCACCGCCCTCGCCTGCTTCACCCTGGTGCTGGCCATGCTCTGGGCGCCCCGCTGGCTGATGCGGGGCGTGCTGCGCGGCTTGGCCTGGAGCTGCATCGGCATGGGCTACTGCTGTGGCCTGGCTGCCTTCCACCTGATGGCCTGGAGCGAATAGATGCTCCTGGGCCTTCCCATGATCCTGCTGGCCGTGCCGCTCTTCGTCGCGGCCTGCCTGCTGCTGGCGCTGGCCGCCTACCTGCGCGCCATGTTCGAGCTGGGCCGGATGCTGGCCGAGGCGCTGGGCAAGCGCAGGAGCTTTTCTTGAACGCCGCCGCGACCCCCCACGCGGCGTTGTACGCCGGGCACCACCGGCGTCAGCCGTCCCGCTCCCCTCGGGCTGTGCTGGAAGCGCGTCACTCCCTCGCGCAGTGGTGCACTTCTTCGGCACGGACGCCGATCCGCCGCCCGGACGGAAAGCTTGCTCAACCGCTTGCAGGCGATCCGGGCACTTATTTTCGACTGAGCAGGACGCCTCACGACGCAAGGGCCACGGCTCGCGCGCCCGTGATGATGCTAGCCGAGGCCATGCGTCCATCTGGCCGAGGACAGGTGCGGCAGAAAGCATGTCGTGAACGCCCGTACGCAGGTAAGCCCCGCACGGAAGTAGGCGTGACAGCTCGGAGAGACGGCACTGATTCAACACCTGTGGGTCTGGATGACGTTCGCAGCCGTGGCGAGACGGACCCTCTAAATGTCCCCAGAAACGGCTGTCGCATGGTCCCGGCGAACGGGCCAACTCAATACACCCCCGAAAGGGGCCTAAGCGCGCTGCAAGCGCGTAGCCAAAGTCATGCTGCGGGCACGGTGCGAGAGCCAACCCGCGTTCACCAGCGCGCTCTCGTTGGCTGGCCCCGCTACGACGATGAAGTGGCGGCGATAAGTCAGAGCTGTTGCCACCTGGTGAGGTCCTCGCGCCGGCTGTACGCCCGGCCGGCGCGGGGCAATGGATGTTTTGCGAATGCAGCCCCGCCGCGGGAATCGATCCGGCGCCACAGAGAGCTTCCCGAAACGGCATGGACCAGAGTTGGCCCACCACCGGCACCGCCCCGCGCCGGGGCTGCATCCTCAAGCCATCCCCGCCGCCGGCGCCGCCCTGGCCCTCAGCCTGTGCTGCCGGCCGCAGCCTCCTCCCCCATGCCCTTTCACTCCCTGGCATGGGCTTCCCCGGCAACGGGGCTTCGTGTTCGTTTTCCATGCCGCCATCTTGCGGCACCGAGTCTGTTAACCACTGTTAAGTGCTGTTAAGGGGTCACCCGTGCAAACCCAAATGGCCCTCTTGGGCCTCACCGCCCCACCGATGCACGCCCACCCGGACGCCGAGATCCGGGCCTGCAAGACCATGCAGCAGGCCGTGCGGCGCGCGCTGATGCACGCCGGCATGACCCAGGAGGCCGCGGCCCTGCGCATCCCCATCACCGACGGCGGCATGTCGATGCTGATGACCGGGAAGCGGGACTGGAGCGTCTCCAAGCTGCTCAAGCTGATGCGTGTGACCGGCTCGGCCGCGCCCCTGCAGTGGATGGCCCAGAATATCGGCGCCACGGTCCACCTCGATGAGCTGGCGGCGAAGGAAGCCTATGCCAACGCGATCCTGGCCGAGGTCAGGGCGCAGAGGGCCGCGTGAACTGGCTCCTGAACGAACTCCTCATCGTGTTCCTCCGCATCCGCTTGATGCTGCAACTGCACAACGCCGCCACAGTCACCCCTGGCATCGCGCGGGACTGCCGGCTGCTGCTGCGCGCCAGGGATCGGCGCCCGGCCTGGCTGGCTGACTGGTTCGCCTCGAGGAGGAAAGGGTGACCGGCTCTGTGCCACAACCTGCGCCGCTGGTGCCGGCAGAGGTCGACCTGCGCGACTTCGCCTTCATGCCGCTGGATGTGCAGCGGCTGCGCGACTCCGACCTTGCTTCCGACGAGACCCCGGAAGCCTGCTGGGCTGCCGTTCTACTGTGGTGCGCTTCCTGGCATCAGGTGCCGGCGGCCTCCATCCCCGACAGCGACTCCTGGCAGGCCAAGCACGCCGGCTATGTCTCTCGCGGTCGCATCGACCCGCAATGGCCGAAGATCAAGGAAGGCGCACTGCGCGGCTGGGTGCTGTGCAACGACGGGCGCCTGTATCACCCGGTAGTGGCTGAGAAGGCACGCGATGCCTGGGACTCCAAGCTGGAACAGCGCTGGAAGTCAGAGATCGGCCGCATCAAGAAGCACAACCAGCGGCACGGCATGTCCCTGCCATGTCCCAGCTTCGAAGTGTGGATGAAGTCTGGATGTCCCCAGGGACAGACCCTACCTGTCCCCGAGGACAACCAGAATTGTCCCCGAGGACAGAACCCCTATGTCCCAGAGGACAATGGGGGTATGTCCACAGGGACAGGCGGTGTACGTCCTCAGGACGTCCCTGGGGACAAAGGGTCCAAGGGACAGGGACAGGGACAGGGACAGGGAAAAGATAAAAGCTCTGACCCTTCGGGTCTCGTCCCCGGCTCCGCCGGAGACCCCCCTGGTCAGAAAGTTCTTCCAGGTCAGGAAACCGAAGCGGAGGCCCGTGAGCGCAGGCTCAACGAGGTTGTGCGTGATGCCGTCGAGACCTACAACGCCGCGCTGTTCACCAAGTCTCGCGGCGGCAACTGCCCGAACATCCAGCCTTCGAACCTGAAGGCCCGGGACTGGGTGAAGCGCGCCATCGACCAGGTGCGAGCGATCTGCCAGCAGGCCTACGGCTCGAAGGTGATCACCCGGCAGTTCTGGATCGACTACTGGGCCACCGTCGACGCAGACCCGTTCTCGTCCGGCCGCAGCACACCAAGCGAAGAGCATCCAAACTGGGTGCCTGACTTCGAGTTCCTGACGCGCCCGGCGCGCATCGCCAAGCTGTTCGACAAGGCCATGTCGGAGCCCTCGGCATGACCCCCCTGGACGGTTACGACCGCAGCGAGCAGGAGCCGCGCCAGGAAGCCCCTGCCGCCCGCCAGCTGGCGCCGCGGCCCAAGCATCCGCCGCACTCGATCGAGGCCGAGCAGTCCGTGCTGGGCGGCTTGCTGCTCAACAACCGCGCCTGGTTCGACGTGGCTGACCAGCTCGGCGAGGACGATTTCTACACCCACGATCATCGGATGATCTGGCGCGGCCTGGCGGACCTGCTCAATGCCGGCAAGGTCGCCGACTTCATCACGCTCAGCGAGTACTTCCGGCAGCGGAACAAGCTGGACGAGGTCGGGGGCGTCGCCTACCTCGGCAGCCTGGCCGCCGATACCCCGAGCGCCGCCAACATCAGGGCCTACGCCAAGATCGTGCGGGAGCGATCGATCCTGCGCGGGCTGATCGCGGTGGGGCAGGACATCGCCGAGTTGGGCTACATGCCCGACGGGCGCGAGCCGGCGCAGCTGCTCGAGGAAGCCGAGCAAGTGCTGTTCAGGCAGCGCAACCGCGGCGCCCGGGAAGCAAACCAGGCGGAGGGCTACGAAACCCTGATTGCCCGCGTGGAGCAGCGGGTCGAGGCCGTGGGGCGAGGCGACGAGAAGCCAGGCCTGCAGACCGGCTTCGCAGAGTTGGACGCGCGAACGAAGGGCCTGCACCCGGGAGACCTGGTGATCGTCGGCGGCCGGCCCGGCATGGGCAAGTCCTCGCTGGCCCTGAACATCGGCGAGCACGTGGCAATCGACCAGGGCCTGCCGGTGCTGGTGTTCAGCATGGAGATGCCGCGGGAGCAGATCGCAATGCGCTCAATCTCCGCCCGCGCCGGCGTCCCTCTGGAACGCCTCAAGGACGGCAAACTGGATTCTATCCACTGGAGCGAGGTCGCCGCGGTGGGAGGGCGCCTCCGGGCAGCACCGCTATTCGTGGACGACACCGGCGCGCTGTCCCCCATCGAGTTGCGTGCCCGGGCCCGCCGCTACCAGGCCAAGCGCGGCCTGGCGCTGGTGATCGTCGACTACATCCAGCTCATGCAGGTCCGCGGCGAGCGCAACCGCGACAACGAGGTCGGTGTCATCAGCCGCGCGCTGAAGGCCCTGGCAAAGGAACTGGGCGTGCCGGTCATTGCCCTGTCCCAGCTCTCCCGCAAGTGCGAAGAGCGCGCCGACAAGCGCCCGGCGATGTCGGACCTGCGCGAGTCCGGAAGCATCGAGCAGGACGCCGACATGGTTTTGCTGCTGTACCGCGACGAGTACTACCACCAGGAGTCGCCGGACGCCGGTATCGCAGAGCTCGACATCGCGAAGCAGCGCAACGGTCCGCGTGGCACGCTCGACCTGAGCTACCGCGGCGAGTTCTGCCGCTTCGAGAACTATACCGGCGCGCCGCGGGCGCCGCTCGCGGAGAGGCGCAAGCAGCAGCAGCGGGATCAGCAGCAGGCGGGAGCGCCGGTCGCTTCGAAGAGCGGTTGGAGGAAGAACAAGCCGGCATCGGCGCCGCCGGTCCCGCATCCCTCCGAAGCGCCGGACTGGGAGTGATCATGTCCCTGGTCCACGCCACCACCATCACCAACGAGATCGACAAGGCGCGCCTGCTGCGCGACCTGCAGCGCGCGCCGCTCAAGGACGAGCGCGGCCGCGAGCTCTACGTCGCCGTCCATCGCGTCGGCAAGCAGAAGAAGCCGCTGAAGCAAAAGGGCCTGTTCTACGCCTGGTGCCAGATTCTGGCGGACCACGCCGGCTGCTCCCTGGCCGACATCAAGCACGACCTGAAGGAGGAGTTCCTGCCGATGGTCGAGCACGTCAGCCACGTCACCGGCGAGATCAAGCTGCAGCGCCAGAGCACCGAAGACCCGGAGTTGGACTGGCAATCGTTTCTCACCCGTATCGAGGTGCTCGGCCGCGAGTACTTCGGCATCACCCTGCCCGCCGGCAAAGACGATCCGGCGTGGGCAGCCTTCAACCGCGCGAAGCGCACGAAGCACGCCTCCTAGGAGTTTCCCCCATGCAACTGCAATCCGAGTTCACCATCAAGCACGTCAACATCCGGCGCGAGAAGGCCGGTGAGGAGCAGGGCCCCGTCGCGGTGGACATCCGCCTCGGCGCCAAGATCGCCCCCGCGGAGTTGCACGGCCTGTTCGCCACGCAGGCCAGCTTCGATCGCATCCTGGGCCAGCTCTGGAACGACGAGGACGAGCTGACCACCAGCGACCTCGACAAGATCACCCTGCAGCGCGCCGGCGTCGGCCGCCTGGTCGACCTGATCCCGCAGGTCTCCAACGACAAGCTGCGGCTGGAGGGCGCGGACGTGAACAAGATCACGCTCAAGCCCGAGGCTGGCCGGCTGGTCGACGTCTCGCTGCGCGTGCAGGCCAAGCCGACGAAGGAGCAGATCGCGCGGCTGTCGGAGTGGCTGGGCTGCTCGCTCAACGTCGCGGTGTCGCAGCGCCAGGCCGAACTGCCGCTGCAGAGCGGCGCGGCGGAGCAGGATGCCGGCGAAGCGCCGGATCCCGACCGCGCCGCCGTGCAGCAGTCCGTCCAGGACCTCGCCGCCGCCGGGGTGCTGAAGGTCAGCTCGCCCGCCGCCGGCGCCGAAGACGGTGCGGTCGTGCCCGGCCAGCGCCCGCCTCAGCGGCCGAAGAAGGCCGCGGCCGACAAGACCACGCACTGAGCCTGCCGCCATGGAACTCAATCCAGGCCACCCCGTGACGGCCTCCTTGCGCGACCAGTGGCACAAGATCGTGCTGCTGGTGATGGAGAAGCTCGGCACCACCGAGGTCGTCATCACCCAGCAGGACATCAATCGCGCGCTGCAGGACCAGGATCGCGCGGTGCTGGTCCACGACAGGGCCGACGGTCTGCACGTCAGAATCATCACCATGGCCGAAGCCGAGCGCCTGGCCAAGGCGCAGGGAGGGTGCGTGCAATGAGCCTGGAGCCCCACCAGCAGCGCGTCGTCGACGAGAAGCGGGAGCTGGACGAGCGCATTGCCAAGCTGCACGCCTTCCAGTCCAACCCGATCTTCAAGTCCCTGCCCCCGGCCGAGATCGGGCGCCTGTATCGCCAGGAAAACGCCATGCGGGAGTACTCGGCCGTGCTCGCGGAGCGCATCCAGGCCTTCCCGCCGCCGGCGCCTAAGCCGGAACCGGCGCCCGTGGACCGTTCCCAGGTCGTGCTGACCAACGGCAAGCCGGTGCCGGAGGATGGTTCGCACCGCGAGCTTCGCGACGATGGCCAGCAGAGGGGCTACGTGGTGCTGAGCGCCGAGGAGCGCGCCAAGGGCTTCGTGCGGCCGGTGCGGCGCGGCTACCTCCACGTCGGCCGCAGCGTCTGCGCCAACACACGACCTCCCGCCGAGCAGTTGGGAGGTGGGCGCTACGTGTGCGGACTGCCGCACCACCACGCCGGCGAATGTGGGCAGTGGATACACGTGGCACAGCCACTCCATGCGCAGCTCGCGCGAACACACCTGCTCGGCGGCTGTGGCAGCCTCACCACGATGGGCCAAGCGCTCGCGGAGACTTACGCACGCGATCCGCACTTTTACAGCGGCACGTTCTGCTGCGCCTGCGGGAAACATTTCCCGGTCGGAGACGATGGCGAGTTCGTCTGGGAAGGCACCCCCGAGCGGGTCGGCACGTGAGCGCCGCGGCGGAGACGGTGATCGTCGTCGTGCCCGGGTGTCCGCAGGGCAAGGGGCGCGCCCGCTCGTTCGTCTACAAGAAAGGTGCCATGGCCGGCAAGATCGGCCACCACACCCCGGAGAAGACGCGCAGTTACGAGGGCGTGATCAAGTCGTTGGGGATGGACGCCATGCGCGCCGCCAAGCCCTTCGCCTGCCCGATCCGCCTGGAGGTGTCAGCCGAGATGCCGGTGCCGGCGTCCTGGCCGCGCTGGAAGCAGGACATGGCCATGGCCGGGCAGATCGTGCCCACCGGCAAGCCCGACCCCGACAACATCCTGAAGGCGATCATGGACGGCCTGAACGGCGTGGCCTGGGTCGACGATGTCCAGGTGGTGCAGTTCGTCCTGCTGAAGCGCTACACCGCGGCCCCGCGTGTCGTGGCCGTGATCATTCCCATCCGCAACCAGTATGGCTCGCAGGTCGCCAAGCGCGGCGAGTGCGCGCCGCAGGAGGCCGGCGTGGCTACGGCCCTGGAGTTGACATGACCGCAACGGCCTCCGTCGCCAGCATCGTGCAGCAAGTCGAGGGCAAGACCGTCTGCGAGCGCATCCGGTATCGCCTGCGCCGTGTTGCCGCGGACATGACCGCCTATGGCCTGGCCGAGAACATCGGCTCCAGCGTGCCGCAGGCGCATGTGCTGTTCGCCCTGGACGCCCACGTCGCCCACGGCTTCGTGCTGAAGCGCACCGACGGGGGCCCGCGGCCGCTGTACCGCTGGAACCACGAGCGGGAGCTGACCGACGGCGCCGCTGCCCGGATCGAGCAGGCCTTCCAGCAGAAGGTGAGAGAGTCCGACAATCCGCCCCCAGCCGCGGCGAACGTGGCCTCCGCTGCGCAGCCTCCCGCCGAGCCCCCGCTGAAGCGCGAGGCCGACCTCGCCCTGGCGCGCGCCACCGCCACCGTGAAGCCGTCCAGCGGCCACGGCGAGACGATGCGAACCCGCATCCTGGCGCTGTTCACGCCCGGCGAACAGCTCAGCCGCGCTTCGATCCTGGCGGCGATGCCGGCCGCGAATCCCGGCACGGTTGTGACCACGATCAGCAACATGCGCCGGGGCGGCGACCTCATCGAGGTCAGCAGCGGGCGCTACATGCTGCCCGGTGCCGCCGCCCCCGCCGAGCCCTGCCGCAGCGGTTCGCAGGAGCAGGCCGCATCACCGGAGCCGGAGCCCCCGCAGGCTTCCACGGAGCCGCCGGAACCCCTGCCGCCGCCGCCCCCGCCGAGCCCTGCCGCAGCGCCTGAGCCGGATCTCCGGCCGCCCGCCGGCCACGAGGACACGTCGGTCCTCAGCCTGTCCAGGGACCATCTGCAGCGCCTGGCCGCGGATAAGCCGCAGGCCAAGCCAGGAGCCGCGGTGATGCTCGCGGTGCTGGACCTGGCCGAGCCCGGAACCTTCAGCGGTGCTGCGCGCGCCGCCCTGCGCCTCGGCCACAGGGTGGAGTTGCGCGAAGCCAGCAACGGCCTGATCCAGGCCTTCGCGGTGCCGGCATGACCTTCCCCATTGGCGGCAAGGTCTACGTCCCCAACTACGGCTGGGGCGAGGTCACCCAGCAGGCCGGCAGCTACGGCTACTACGTCAAGTTCAGCCCCGGCGGCGTGGCCGAGTACTTCGCCGCCCACGAGTGCTTCGATCACGAGCACCGCCCGGCCGCCGGGCCAGACCCGCGCCGCCCCATCGACGTCGCCGCGCGTGAGCGCGCCAAGCTGCCATGGTGACAGGAGACCACATCCGCTACAGCGCCGGCGGCCGGCCTGATGCCATCGTTGAGCGCTCCGACCACCAGCAGGCCAGCATCGTCTACGACCAGCCCTGGCAGCATCCCTGGCTGAACCGGACGGTTGTGGCCCAGCGCCTGGACGGCGCCGAACTGCAGGAGTGGCACGTCATCGGAGAAGCGGCGTGAGCGCTCAGGTCAAGGTGTTCGTCCTGGATCGCCAGCATTTCACCGCGGTCCTGCGCGGCGAGGCCAGGATCCGCAACCTGCCGGCTGATGCTCAGGTTGTTGCAGGAACGCACCTCGGATCGAGGTTCGGTTTCCGCGTCTTCAGCCAGAGCTACCAGCGGGTGCCATTCGGCGAACAGGCGCCCATCATCCAAGCCATAGTGGAACGCCTATGACCGGGAATCGGGCCATCGTTGCTTTCGGCATGACAGAAGCCGACATCCTTGTGATGCTGGATTTGATGCGGAACTGGGCTCGTTGGGTCGATTCCGACGACGGTCCTTCACGCGGAGAGTGCGCAAGCATCGAGCATAGATATGTGGCTCCGCGCCCAGACGAAGATTCTGTTGCCCGCTCAGCGCGCCAGCCGCTGGGGATATTCGACGCCGAAAACGTGGAGACGGCACTGTCGGCGATGCGCTCACCCGTTGACCGGCAATTCCTGATTCATCGCCATCTCTATTCTGGCGCAGCCTTTGATTCACACGAAGTGGTGCGCCAGCATGCCGCTGCCGCGCTATGCCGCCGGTTCGGTCTTCAGTTCGCCGAATTGGAGCGCTGTCATCTTCGTTGCCTGTCTGAGCTGCGCGCAAACCTATCCGAGGTGGAAAGGATCCGTGCGACGAAAGGTGTAAGGGTGATTTATACCGAAGTCTTCCGCTTTCGCCAAAAAGGCGCATGACGGCGATGTTCTACGTGGCACAAAGCCGACTATGTGCCGGGTTTTTGCCGTCCAAATATCCGCAACTGTCATGACAGCGGAAGAATTTAAAGAGGCTCTACGCCTATTGGACTGGACCCAAGCGGAGTTCGCCAGGCGCTGCGGTATGGATGAGGACTCTGTAGGCAGATGGATACGGAAGAACCGGCTTCCGCCGTGGGTGAGCAGCTGGCTTGAGCCGCGAATCGCGGCCATTAGTATGTTCCGCTAGTTGCGGACGCTAGAACGCTGCTGTATAAAGCGCGCAGATGACTGACCCGTTCCCACCAATGCGTGGCTCCCGGTAGGGAGCTTCAGCGTCGGTGGAGAAAAACCCGCCAAGCGCGGGTTTTTTCGTTTCAGACTTCAGCGCCTTCCCAGGCGCGCGCCCGGCCGGTGGTGGCTTGATAACCCCGCAGCAGCGCCGACACGCATAGCCCTCCTACGGGCTGAATGGTCGCGTGTGCAACGCCGCATCGCCCCCGATAAGGGCGTCAATTTTCAGGACTGTCCCTCGATGGCCTCAAAGGAAAGCACCCGCCGCACTCAGACCGCGCGCAAGCCACCCGCCGTGAAGGTGGGCCGCCCAAGCGACTATTCCGAGGCGCTGTGCGAGCGCGTCGTGAAGCTGGGCGCCGAGGGTAAGAGCAAGACCCAGATCGCCGCTGCGCTCGGCGTTGTGCGCCAGACCCTGGAGAACTGGTCGAATCAGCATCCCGAGTTTTTGGACGCGATGACGCGCGCGGGCGAGCTGGCGATGACCTGGTGGGAGGAGCAGGGCCAGAAGGGCATATGGGCCGGCTCGGTCTTCAACGCCTCGGCCTGGTCCCGCTCGATGGCCGCCCGCTTCCCGGATCACTACCGCGAGGTGAGTCGCCACGAGCTGAGCGGCCCCGGCGGCGGCCCGATCCATTCGAAGATGACGCCCGCTGAGGCGGCGCAGTCCTATGCGGCCACCCTGCACGGCGAAGGCGGGTAGCTGGCCGCCCGACTACGTCGCCGTCTGGGCCTGGCGCCAACAGCAGCTGCTACAGCTGCGCGGGAGTGATGACCTGCGCCTCGGCGCGCTGGAGTACTACCGTACGAGGCCGGTGGAGTGGATCAACCACTGGTGTGACACGTTCGACCCCCGCAACGCCGGCCGTGACATGCCGGCGCGGCTGCCCCTGGTCCTGTTCCAGCGCCAGGAGGAGCTGGTCCTGTTCCTCCTGGATTGCCTCCGGGACGAAGAAAGCGGGCTGATCGAGAAGTGCCGTGACATGGGCGCTACTTGGGTCTGTTGCGCCCTGTCGGTGTGGCTGTGGCGGTTCTGGCCTGGCGCGTCGATCGGCTGGGGTAGCCGTAAGGAGCAGCTGGTCGACAAGATCGGCGACCCTGACAGCATCTTCGAGAAGATGCGGCTGATCATCCTCGGCGTGCCGCGGCTGTTCTGGCCGGAGAAGTTCCGGCCCGATGTGCACATGTCGTACATGCGCATCATCAACCCGGCGAACGATGCCACGATCACCGGCGAGGCCGGCGACAGCATCGGCCGCGGCGGCCGCAAGCTGCTGTACCTCAAGGATGAGTCCGCCCACTACGAGCGTCCCGAGAAGATCGAGGCGGCCCTGGCGGACAACACCCGCGTGCAGATCGACATCTCGTCGGTCAATGGGCCCGGCAACGTCTTCCACCGGCGCCGTGAGGCCGGGGTCGAGTGGCATCCCGGCGCGGAGCTGGAGCGCGGCAGAACCCGCATCTTCGTGATGGACTGGCGGGACCACCCGGCAAAGACCGAGGCCTGGTACAAAGCGCGCCGTGCGAAAGCGGAGGCCGACGGCCTGCTCCATGTCTTCGCCCAGGAAGTGGACCGCAACTATGCGGCGGCAGCCGATGGTGTGATCATCGCCGGCGAGTGGGTGAAGGCGGCCATCGATGCGCACCTGAAGCTGGACCTCCCCGGCTACGGCATGTGGGGCAGCGCGCTTGACGTCGCGGACGAGGGCGGCGACAGCAACGCCCAAGCCAGCCGACAGGGCGTGGTGCTTCGCTTCCTCGACGAATGGGGTGCGCGAGACCCGGCTGTGTCGGCACGGCGGGCCCTGGGCAATGTTGAAGGTCTCGGCCAGGTCGAGATCCAGTACGACTCCGTCGGCATCGGCGCCACCGTGAAGGCGGAGGCCAACAACCTGGCGGACGCCAACGCCATGCCGGAGGGCGTCACCTTCGTTGCCTGGAACGCTGGCGCATCGGTTCTCAACCCCGATGATCGCGTCATCAAGGACGATGACAAGAGCCCGCTCAACAGGGACTTCTACGCCAACCTGAAGGCGCAAGGATGGTGGGAACTGCGCGGCCGGTTCTATCGCACCTGGCGCGCCATCACCGAAGGGGCAGTGTATGACCCCGACACGCTGATCAGCCTTGACTCCACGGCGCTGCCGGTGCACCTGCTGCGCAAGTTGGAGAAGGAGCTGAGTCAGCCGACCGCCAGCAAGGGCCAGAAGCTGAAGCTCGTGGTGGACAAGCAGCCGGAGGGCACACGCTCTCCCAACCTGGCTGACGCCGTGATGATGGCGTACTGGCCACTCCCGCAGGACACCTGGGCCTTCGGCTCACTCTAGGAAGCCCATGACGAACGTCTCGAAAGCCGCAGTCGTCCGCGGCGCGGCGTATCACGTGCTGCGGACGGTGGAGAGCGCGCTGACGCTACCGGTGTTTCTGCTGGCATGGTGGGGTTCCTCGCTGTGTCGCGCGGTCCAGCTGGGTTGGGCCGTCTCCGGCATGAAGACCGGAGAGAAGCGCAGCGCCATCAAGCAGCTGCTGGGCGAGCCGTCGAATGACGCCGGCTGAACTGCTCGCTGGCCGGCGCCGCCTGGAGCCGGCGCGCGAGAGCACCGCCTACGCCCGTCTGATGAACATCGGCGGCTGGCAGCAGCTGGACAAGCGCCCGCTGATCAAGCCGACGCCGGCGAACCTGCGCATGTTCGGCAAGACGCCGTACGCGCGCCGGGCCATCAAGCGCATCAAGGATCCGATCGCAGGGCTTAAGTGGGAGGTCGGGCCGAAGGCCGGCGTGACGCTGAATTCGGCCCTGCAAAAGCAGATCGACACGGCGACGGCCTGTCTGAACGCGCCGAACCACGATGACAGCTTCCGCTCATTCTCCGAGCAGCTGATCGAAGACCTGATGGTGAACGGTGCCGGGTGCTACGAGCACCAGGTTGGCGCCGACCAGCGCCGGCCGCTATGGGCTTGGCCGGTGGACTCCATGTCCATCCAGATCAACGCGGCCTGGTCGGGCAAGGACTCCGAGGCCAGGTATTTCCAGACCCTGGGCTACGGCAACATCGGCGGGGTCCAGGGCGCGCCGCTGCGCAACAGCGAGCTGGTCTACGTCCGTCTGGACCCGACCACGGAGAACCCGTTTGGTCTGGGCCCGCTCGAGGTGGCGTTCAGCGCCATCAACCGGAAGCTCGGCGTCGCCGACTATGCCGGCAACTTGGCCAGCAATGCCCAGCCCGAGAACCTGCTCGTTTTCGAGGGCATGGATCAGGGCACGCTGCAGGCCTTCCGCAACTACTGGCGGAACGAGATCGAGGGTGAGGGGCAGACCCCGATCCAGGGGATGCCGCTCAACGCCAAGGCGGCGGTCCTCAAGCTGCGCGGCACCGATGACGCGGCGCTCTTCCTGAAGTGGCAGGAGTTCCTGATCCGCGAGATCGCGACGGCCTTCTGCATCAACGCCATGTGCCTGGGCGTACACGGCGACGTGAACCGCGCCACTGCCGAGGTGGTGGACGACATGGACTGGGACAACGCGGTTGTCCCGGTGGCCACTCTGGTGTCGGCGTACATCACGCGAGAGACCATCGAGGCCCTGCTCGGCTTCTCGCAGCTGGAATTCCGCTTCCTCGGCCTGAAGCGCGAGGACAAGAAGGCCGAAGCCGAGATTTACCAGCTGGAATACAAGAACAACGGCGTCACGCCGAACGAATACCGGGCGCGCAACGGCTTGCCGCCTCTTGAAAGCGACTGGGGCGACATGGTCAGCGCCGACGCCCAGATTGCCATCGAAGCGGCACGCGGCGCCAAGCAAGTGAACCCCGACATACCTACGAAGGAGTAGCACCGATGTCCAAAGACCTCCACACCGTGGCCCTGCTGCCGCCCACCCAGCTTGCGCAGGAAGACCGGGTGATCCTCGGCCAGCAGCTGCAGGTCGCCAACGCGGCGGGCAGTGGCGCCGGCGCCGCGGTCACCACCACCGTCACTTTTTCCGGCAACCTGCCGGCGAAGTTCCAGGCCCTGGTCGATCCGGGCCAGGACGCCACCTGGTACACCACCAACAAGACCGCCAACTCGGTCGACGTCGTGCTGACGCCGCGCCTGGCCGCCAACACCCTGGCCGCCGGCCACTTCGACATCACCCTGATCTTCTGACCAACCGCTTCACCTGAAGGAGTAGCACCATGACCGCAGGCCCCTACACCGTGCTCGCCGGCATCACCCTGACTGCCTCCGAGCAGGCTTCCGGCTACACCTCCCGCACCACCGACGGCGGGTCCGACGTCGCCGGCCTACTGGAGAGCGCCAAGCAGAACCTGCTCGCCGCTCAGAGCGAGCTGGCCCTGATCGTCGCCGCGATGCCCAGCGGCAGCAACAAGACGGCCATCAACGGCCAGCTGACCCTGCTGTCGGCGACGAGCTGATCCCGTGGCCGGACCGAAGAAGGGCCAGGCCGCGCCAGACGCGACCGACGCGGCGGACGCGCCTGCTGCCCCAGGTGCCGACGCGCCGGCGGCCGGCGAGGCCGACCTGCAGGCCGCTGGCGCGGCGGTGGAAGCGGCCGCGTCCGAGGCGAAGACCGCGACTGTCGACGCCGGCCAGGGCCTGCACGGCGCCGTCAGCCACGCCGCGCGCGCCGCCATGGTCAATGCCGACCACGCTGGCCATGCCGCGCTGCACGCCATCGAGACCCTGCTCGGCGAGCTGAAGCAGAAGGTCGCGCATGCCGAAGCGGTCCTGAAGGATGACGCGCTGGCGGTGCTGGACCGCATCAAGCAGGCGCTCTGAACGCACCATGTCCCTGACCAAGGAAAAGCGGGCTGCGCTGCCAGATTCGGACTTTGCCGTCCCTGGCAAGCGCAAGATGCCGATCCACGACGCGACGCACGTTCGCCTGGCCTGGGACATGGTGGAGCGCACCGGCGGTCTGAGCCCGGCCGAGCGGGCCGAGGCTCGCCGCCGGATCATCCGCAAGGCGCACGAGCTGAGCGTCGATACCGAGGACTGGAACATCACCGCCAGCATCGAGCTGCGCGCGATGGCCATCCTGATGCCCGTCGTGGACGGGCATCCGAACCGCCTGCCCTTCAGCGGCACGCTGACCTTCGTCGACCGCGAATCCGACAACCCGGTTGGCGGCGCGAAGGGCAAGAAGACCTACATCCCCAGAGAGGTGGCCGAGGCGGCCATCCCCTCACTGCTCGGCATGGCTGTGGACTTCAAGCCACAGCTGGACGGGCACGACAAGACTTCGAAGATCGGCATCATCACCGAGGCCTTTCTCGACGGCGACGAAGTCAAGATCGCCGGCTTTCTGTACGCAGCCGACTTCCCGGCGGAGTGCGAGCGCATTCGGGCAGAAAAGGACGCCTTGGGCTTCAGCTATGAAGCCCAGGCCCGCATCCTGGACCCGAACGCCGACCCATGGGTGTTCGAATCCTGCGTCTTCACGGGTGCCGCGATCCTCTACAAGGACTGCGCCGCCTACACCGAAACATCACTGGCCGCACAGGCCGAAGAGGAAGATGCAATGACCCCCGAGGAACTGAAGAAGCTGAACGAGAGCATCGCCGCTCTCACCGCATCCGTGGGCGCGATCGCTGGCAAGGTCGAGAAGATCGAGAAGACCGCTGTCGAGGCCGGTGCTGCGCGCGACAAGGTGCGCCCGCACGCCGAGTCGCTGCGCAGCTGCGCCGCCGCGATGGAAGCCGCCGGCATCGGCACCCACGCCACGCAGGGCCACGTCAACGTGCTGCGCCACATGGCCGCCAGCATGGAGGCCGACGCTGCCATGGGCAACGTGCCGCACATCTACCGCGATCACGACTACCTGAGCCGCACCATGGAAGCCGGCGCGGACAAGGGCGGCAAGGGTGCGCCTGCTGTCCAGGATGCCGAGACCAAGAAGGCGCTGGAGACCCTGACCGCCTCCCTGGCCGAGGTGTCCACGAAGCTGGCCGACCTGCAGGCGAAGGGCTTCAAGAACGCCGACGAGCCGGCCCGCAAGACCTTCTCCCCCGAGGTCGTGCGCCTGCTGGAGAAGCACAACCTCTCCGCCGCGGCGAACGAGGGCAAGCTGACGCTGGAGCAGGTCGACAAGGCCCTGGAAGGCATGCCGGTCATGCAGCGCACCGAGCAGAAGCTGAAGCTCATGGCCGCCGGCGCCCTGCCCGCCACGAAAGCCGCCTGAACCCAATCGCAGTGAACGAAGCCGCCTAGAGCGGCTTTTTTCTTGCCCAGAATCCAGAGGAAACTGACATGAGCAACATCGCAGCAAAAGTGATGGACCTGTCCGCGGCCGCCGACTATCTCGGCACGGGCGCGGTCGAGGTGCCGATCTTCGAACGCGAGATCTTCGACGTGGTGCGCCGCGGTTCGATCTTCCTGCGCCGCGTGCCGCAGGTGCCGGCCACCGGCCACCCGCACCGGTACTTCGAGCAGACCGCCATCGCGCAGGCGGCCGCGACCGATCCGCGCAACCTGACCCAGACCGCCAGCGGTCCGACCCGCGTCGAGCGCCCGGCCTTCATCAAGGCCGTCACTGCCCAGTCCAACCTGTCGCTGTTCGACAAGGACGTGACCGAGCAGCAGGGTCAGTTCGCCGGCGTCGTGGCCAAGGATGTGAACGACATCATCTCCGCGGTGGAGGTGAAGCGCTCGCAGATGCTGTTCGCCGGCACCGACACCAGCCTGTCGGCTCCGACCACGCTGGAGTGGATGGGCCTGCTGGGCCAGATCACCCTGCAGTCGGTCTGCGCCCCGGGCGTGTCGATCATCGACACCATCAAGGCCCAGGTGGCCAGCATGGCGGCCAACCAGCAGTACGTGGTGAAGCCGTCGGCGGTGGTGGTGAACCAGCTGCTGGGCGACTACATCGATCGCGAAGCGAAGGCGTCGCACATCGAACTGGCGACGATGGAGATCGTGGCCGGCGTCACCGTGAAGGCCATCGCCACCCAGGCCGGCCTGATCCCGATCATCCCGGAGACCTACGTCCCGACCGACACGGCCAGCAAGTACGGCTTCTCGGCGCCGCCGGCCGGCAACAAGAACTACTACGCGGTGATCGTGATGGAGTCCGAGCTCGAGATCCCCGTGGTCTCCGGCAAGGAGTTCAACCCGAACCCGCGCCTGTTCCAGCTCGGCCTGACCGGCAACCTGGCCGGCCAGTTCGTGGCCGTGAAGTTCGACGCCCTGATCGCCAAGGGCGCCAGCTACGCGCACGTGGTGGTGGCCGTCCAGCGCCCGTAAGCGCTGATCCAGTAGCACTCCGAGGGGCGCGCCGAAGCAATTCGGCGCGCCCCTTTTCTTTGAGGCTCCGATGAAAGTCTTCCTCCCCGGCGGCAACCAGCGCACCCAGACCCTGTACGTCCAGCCGGGCAAGGAATTCCCGAACACCAATTTTTGCGACGCCGAGGGCAACGCCATTCTGATGACGGTCAAGTTCGAGATGGGCATGGCCCGCGTCGAATCCGCCCTCGGCGAATACCTCTGCGACAAGGGCTTCGCGCAGAAGACGCCGCTGATCCTCCCGCAGGGAGTCACCGCATGACCACCAAGCGCACGAACACCGAGGCCGGCGTTCCCTACGAGGTTGGCCCGACCCTTCAGTGGCCAGCGTCCGCCAGCGACATCGGTCTGGCTGCCGTGGCTGGCGCCGGCGCCACCATTAACAGCAACGTGATCCCCTCGTACGGCTGGCAGAAGGGCGGCGTCGGCATGCTGTCCGACCAGGCCGTCACTCTGACCGTGCAGCGGTATCTCGATGCCGCCGGCCAGATCCCGGTCGGCGCCGCAATCACTGGCAACCTGTCGGCCAATGTCGCCGGCTCCGTCAGCTGGTCCGACGGCATTCCCTACGGTTCCTTCCAGGTGAGCGTCCACAACGCCGGCGGCACTCCCGCCAACCTGTCCAAGGTCCTGGCGCTCGTCCAGAGCGGCTGATGCCCTCGCAGTACCTCACCGGCGGTGACCTGGCCACGTATGGCGTTCCGAACGCCACGACCAACCAGATCATCCAGGCCTCGGCGCTTGTCGACGCGCACCTGAAACGGCCGGAAGGCCTGATCTGGGTGCCCGATGCCACTGGCCTGCCCGGCTGGATGGCCGCGCTCGCACCTACCCTGTCGCTGGCGCTCGGCGCCGCGATCGCGCCTGGCTCCAGCGTGCCGGTGCAGCTCGGCGCCGCCGCCCAGCAGCTTTCGGTGGGCGATGTGGTGGTGCTGGATCGAGGGAACAACGCCGCTGCCGAAGCCTGCGTCGTGGCCACCACGACCGGCCCCAACGGCGCGCTCCAGATCACCCTGCAGAACGTGCAGTTCGCGCATGCGCAGAGCGCCACGGTCGAAACCGGCCTGGTGATCGAAGAGCAAAAGTACATGCCGGAGGATCGGCCGATCACGTTCCTGTCCCGCCCGGTGCTGGCGCGCGTGATCTCCGGCGTGGGGCGGTACGGCTACGGCCGCCGCGGCGATGCCGCCAACTACAACATGGAGCAGTTCAACCTGCTGGCCGCCGTCTCGAAGTTCGGCGGGCCGCCGTCGTGGGAACTGTTCCAGCAGCCCCTGTACAACAGCTGGGACGCCAACACCGGCCAGGTGTGGATCCCGGCCGGCATCATGCTCGCCTACTACTCCGAGGTGAAGCTGCGGTACCTCGCCGGCTTCTCGACGACCACTCTGCCGTCCACCGTCAAGCAAGCCTGCGCGACCATCATTCAGGCTTCCGCTGGTACCCAGCGCCTGGGCAACGTCAAAAGCTACAAGGCCGGCGACACCCAGATCGAGATGATGGCCGCGTCAGTCCTCGACGAGGACACGAAGGCCGCGCTTCAGCCCTTCGCTGCGCGGATGTTCGTGTGAGCTTCATCTACCCGCGCACCATTGCGATCACCCGGCCAGCTGCCGGCGCCGCGGTAGGCGATGCCGGCTACAGCGGGGTCAGCAGCGACAACGAGACGGCGGTTGTCTCCGGTTTGGCCGCCTCGATCCAGTTCAAGCGCCCGTCGGGAGGCCTGGCCTCACGCCTGCCGGCAGACGTGGTGGCGAAGTCGATCTGGATCATCTTCATCCCGCCGAGCGCCGGCGTGGCGAATGGTGTGGTCCTGGACCGGGACATCGTCACCGACGATCTCGGCCAGCGGTACCAGGTGGCCGCCAACTATTGGAACAGCCTGGGCTACGCGCTCGGCTGCGAGCGGCTGGAGGCCTGATGGACGCCGAGCACTGGAAGGCACGCGTGCTTGAGGCGGTCACCCAGCACCGGCTCGGTGACCCCACGCAGCTGACGCTGATCAGCCAGATCCTCGAGCAGCAGGACCAGGCCCGGCAGATTCTCTACGACAACGGGCTGCGCTGGACCGGCCGGCCTCTGGTAGAGGCCGTGCGCGAAGCCTGCCAGCTGGTGCAAGGGCTGACCGATGGCTGATGAGTCCGACGTCGCCAACGCCTTCAAAGCGGCGCTGGTCCAGGTCCTCTACCCCAGCGGCGTCCCAGGCAACCAGCTGTCACCGCTGGTGAACGCCAAGGTCAGCGTCATGTCCGGCTGGCCCGCGCCGGCCGATATCGATGCGGCCATGGCAGCGCAGAAGGTCTTGATTTCGATCTTCCCGCGGCCGGAGGAGCGCGTCACGTCCCGCCTCAACCAGGCGCACCTGGTGAAGCAGCAGAACGCGACCGGGACTACGGCGTCAGCGACTGGCACGGTGGTCACTTTCGGAGGGTCACCGGCGGTCGGCGACCTGATCAAGGTGGGCGTCGACGCCGCGGCGGCTCTCGCCCTCGGCGCCACGGCGTTCGGCTACGGCGTCAACAGCGGCGACACACCGGCGTCGATCGCCACAGCCCTTGCTGGCCTGATCCCCGGCGCTTCAAGCCTTGGCGCGGCGCTCACCGTGCCGGCGCTCAGCGTCAGCGCCTCCGTGACCGGTTCATGGACCGTGGTGCAGGAAACGGGGCGGCTGGAGAAGCAGTTCCAACTGGTGGTCTGGGCGCCGAAATTCGACATCCGCGACACGGTGGCAAAGGCACTCAAGCCAGCGCTGGACCTTCGGTATCGGATGACCCTGGCGGACGGCACCACCGCTACCACGCGATACGGCCGCCAGATCCAGTCCGACGCGCTGCAGAAGCCCGGCATCTACCGGCGCGACATCTTCTACTACGCGGAGTGGCCGACCACGACCGCGGATCAGACGGTGCCAGCCGTCACGATCACGACGGCGAACGTCTCGCCGACCTGCTGACTTACCGCAACCCCAACAGGCCCCGCCATCGAGCGGGGCATTTCATTTCAGGAGCACCGAAATGCCCGTCTCAATCGCAGGGTCGCTGAACCTTGCTGCCCTGGTCGTGCCCGATGTGTACGTCAACATCGTGCCGCCGCAGCTCCAGCAGCTCAACGGCGTGCCGACCAATATCGCCGGCCTGGTCGGCGTGGCCAGCTGGGGCCCGAAGAACAGCCCCCAGATCATCGGCGGCGACGCCGATGGGCAGGCGCTGTTCGGCCCGATCGTCAACCGCGCGAACGACCTGATGACGGCGCTGGACATTGCGGTCCAGCAGGGGGCCAACAACTTCCGTCTGGTGCGGGTCACTGACGGGACCGACGTCGCCGCATCGGTCATCGTGCAGATCAGCACCCATACAGAGATCACCTTCACCTCGAAGTACACCGGTTCCACCGCCAACGGCGACACGGTGAGCATCGGCCCCGGCAGCAAGGCCGGAACCTTCAAGGTGACGCTCGCCCGCGCCAGCATGGCCGGCATCCTGCCGGAGGTGTTCGACAACCTCGCCGGCGGCCTGACTGGCAATGCGGTGTGGGTGGCGATCGCCAACGCGATCAACAACGGCGTCAGCGGCTTGCGCGGGCCGTCGAAGCTCATGACTGCGGCGGCCGGTAGCGGCACGGAAGCACCGACCACAACCACCTACACCCTGGTAGGCGGTACTGACGGCGCCACCACCATCAACACCGCCGCGTTGATCGGCGCCGACGGCCTGCCGGGCGCACGCACCGGCATGTACGCACTGCGCGGCACCGGCGCCAGCATCTTCGGCATCCCGGAACTGTCCGACTCCACGAGCTGGACCACGCAGAACAGCTTCGCGCAGAGCGAGGGCATGTACTGCATCACCTCGGGGCCCTCCAGCGACACCATCACCAACGCCATCAGCACCAAGAGCACCGCCGGCCTGGATTCGCCCTCGGTGAAGCTGATGTTCGGCGACTGGTGCTACTACCCGGACACCGTCAACGGGGTGAATCGCCTGGTCAGCCCAATCGCCTACATCGTCGGCGTTCTGGCCAACCTTTCGCCGGAGCAGTCCAGCCTCAACAAGCAGCTCTACGGCATCGTCGGCACCCAGCAGAGCATGCAGGGCTATCCCTACGCCAACGCGGACCTGCAGGCGCTGAAGAACGCCGGCATCGACGTCATCGCCAACCCCTGCCCGGGCGGTTCCTTCTTCGGCGCCCGCCTGGGCCCGAACACCAGCTCCAACTCGGGCCAGCGCGGCGACAACTACCCGCGCGTCACCAACTTCCTGGCCTACACCATCGCCGGCGGCATGGGCACGGTCATCGGCAAGCCGCAGACGCCGGAGCTGCAGGCCGAGGCCAAGGCCACGCTGGACGACTTCCTGCAGCTGCTGTGGGACGAGGGTGTCATCGGTAACTCGCAGGGAACCCTGCCGTTCAACGTGAAGCTGGACTCGACCAACAACCCGATCACTCAGGTCGGCCGCGGCTATATGCAGGCCGACATCCAGGTCCAGTACCTGAGCATCACCGAGAAATTCATCGTCAACCTGCAGGGCGGCCAAACCGTGCAGGTCCAGACCCCCATCAGCACCATCGGGTAAGGAGCGGCCATGCCCATCAACGGCCAGTCAATCGGCAAAGACGTCAGTTTCGTCATCGTATTCCAGGGGCAGAAGGTGGCGATCCCGGCCAATGCCGTCACCGGCTTCGAGCCGAAGCCGCGCACCAGTACCGAAAACCGTCAGGGCCTTGACGGCGGCGTGCGCGATGCCGTCTACCCCAACGGCTGGGAAGGGACCATCGATGTCGATCGCCTCGATCCGACCGTGGAGAACTTCTGGGCGCAGATCGAGGACCAGTACTACTCCGGCCAGAACGTCGGCACCGGCACGATCAGCGAGACGGAGACCAACCCGGACGGCTCCATCAGCAAATGGCGCTACAAGCCGGTCGTGTTCCGTTTGGACACGGTCGGTGAGCGCAAGCCCGACAGCGTCATCAAGCAGCGGCTGAGCTGGTTCGCCGGCCGCAGGCTCGCGGTATGAGCGTCGCCAATCCCGAGGTGATGGAGACGGATGCGCGCGGCCGCGTCCTGACCTTCAAGCGGCCCGGCGTGCTCGCCCAGTTCCGCCTGATCGAGATGCTCGGCGATTCGGCCAAGAACGAAGTCTTCGTCAGCATGGTTCTGCCGCTGCTGTACCTGATGCAGATCAACGATGACACGGTCCACTTTTCGACCCGCCGTGAGCTCGACGCGCTGATCCAGGAGCTCGACGAGGACGGCATCGCCTGCGTGGTAGCGTCGGTGCAGAAGCACTACGCCGGCGGCGAGGCCGCGAACGAGCAGATAAAAAAATAATCGCCTTCTCACCGCTCCGCGAGGCCTTGTGGCTGGTGAAGAACGGCATTTCAGAGGAGACCGCCTTTTCGCTCGATCCGGCGATGCGACAGGGCATGTGCATCATTTTCTCGGAGCTTGAAGGCGCCGAGTTCGACACCCACACCATGCGATTCCGGGAGCGGAAATGAGGGAGTTCGGCAGCCTGGAGGGCTTCGGCGCGTTCCTCGGAACCCTAACCTTGGAGCCGGGCATCCACCATGCCCTGGAGCAGATTGGGCAAGCCGTCGAACAGCAAGCCCAGGCTGAGATGGGCGTCTATCAGCAGGCGGTCGGCCCCTTCTCAGCATGGCCCGAGCTGGCCGATTCCACGAAGGCCGACCGAGTCGCTCAGGGCTACACCGAGAACGATCCGCTCCGGCGCTCCGGCGCACTGGCAGCGTCGATCACCAACGTGGTCGATACCGTGGCGCTGGCGCATGTTGGCGCGCATGTAGCAGCGGGAGAGGTCGTGATTGGATCGGAAGCCCCCGTGATGCTCTACCAAGAGGTCGGCACCCCCAAGATTCCGCCACGCCCAGTTCTGGGGCCGGCGGTAATCCACCAGGAGCCGATGATCAAGCAGGCCGCGGGGATCGCGCTCGCCGAGGGCCTGCTGCCCGACTATGTGGGCCGCCTGCGCCTGGACTACAAGCGTCAGATTTGAGGGTGCAGCGCACCCCAGATGAAGCAGTAAGCGACATAGCACATGGCGCCGATCACCGTGGCGCCAACGATCCACACCCAGATCTGCGCCAGCACCAGCAGGAAGCCCATTCCTGACGGTAGCTGGAAGGAAGGACCGCCTTGGGCGGCACGGCGCGGCACCGGGTACTGAAGGCCGCGGACGTGATCCGCCAGCCATTCCTTGAACTTCAGGAGTTTCCGCATGTTCGAAGCCTACTCAGTGGGGGTGCGCATCGCCCTCATCAATCAGGCTAGCTCAGGCGTACTCCTGCTGTCCAACCAGTTCCAGTCCGCTGGTCGGCACGCTGCTGCACTGCAAAACCAGCTGAATGGCATCCGCCGCATGGCAGGCCTTGCGATGGCCGGCGCCGGCGTGGCCGGCCTAGGCTTCGCCGGCCTCGGGATCATCGAAAAGATGGTCAAGCCGGCGATGGAGTACCAGCACCAGCTGGCGCTGATGAACGCCGCCGGCATGCAGCAGAAGGAAATCGCGGAATCCATCGGCCAGGCCTGGGAGACCTCGCGGGACGTGATCACCTCGACGGTCACCGACAACCTGAAGTCGATCCGCGAGCTGCGCACGGTATTCGGCGACACTAAGGACGCGATCCGCTACCTGCCGCAGATGCAGCGCCTGGCCGCCACGCTGGAGGCGACCTTGCACGGGCAAGGCGGGATCGCGGCTACCGATGTCGCCTTCACCGCCGCCAAGGCGCTGGAGATGCGCGGCGTCTCGATGAACCCGCAGGCCTTCCTGCAGCAGACCGACCTGATCGCCAAGGCGGTCATCGCGACTGGCGGTAAGGTGACCCCGCGGGATGTGCTGATGGCGCAGAAGTACTCGGGCCAGTACGGCACGACCTTTAGCAACGATTTCATGTACGGCATCTTGCCGACCCTGGTCCAGGAGTACGGCGGCAGCTCCACTGGCACAGCGCTTACCAGCATGATGCTGGCCTTGACCGGCGGCCGCATGACGCCGGCCGCGGCGCGCGCTTTCTCGCAGCTGCACCTCAACGGCAAGCCGCTGCTGGACATGAGCCAGTACCAGGCCTTCAAGTCGGGCATGCCGGGTGTCACGGCCTTGGGCGCGATCCAGGGCACTAGCGGCGGCATTACGGACCCCTATCGCTGGGTGCAGGAATACCTGGCGCCGGCGCTGAAGGAATCAGGCATCAGCGATCCGACGAGGCAGTCGGCGCTGTTGGGCATGCTCTTCAGCAACCGCACCGCGGCGCGCATGGCGGCGATGCTGCTTCTGCAGGGGCCGAGGCTCCAGAAGGACTTCAACATCATCGGCAGCGCTACCGCCGGCGTCGACCCGACGAAGGACCCGGTGCTGGCGGAGAAGGCGGCAGAGGCGCAGTGGAGAAACGCCAAGGTCGCCATCGGAATGAACGTCATTCCGGTGATCGTGCCCGCGCTGATCAAGCTCGCCCAGGGCCTGAATTCCCTGGCGCAGTGGGCGCGCAGCCACCCCAACATGATGAAGAGCCTGGTGGAAGGCTTCGCCGCTCTTTCGGCCGCCATGGCGATCGGCGGGACTCTGGCAGCCCTGACGTTCTCGCTGCGCGGCATGTCGCTGGCCTTCACGGCGCTGAACGGCGCCATCGCCGCGGGCATGGGGGCGCAGGGCCTCACGCTGGTGATCTCGCGCCTGGCCGGCTTGGTTTCTCTGCTCGGCTATGTCGGCCTCGCCGGGGGCGCCGGCTACGCGGCTGGGACGGTCCTGAACGATCTGCTCAGCAACGCGATCAACCACTTCACCAAGGGCAAGTACTACAGCCTCGGCGACTTGCTGTATGGCGCCGGCGATCCGGGCCAGATGGTGACGCCGATCCACCCGCGCAAGCAGGTGACGCAAGTGAATACCACCATCAACCTGGATGGCCGCAAGGTCGCCCAGGCCGTCACCAACTACGTTGAGCGCGACGCCGGCCGGGCCCAGCGCTCCACCGGCGGCCGCCTCGACCTGACCGGCATCTCCATGCCCGCCGTGCTGCAGCCCTCCCCGCCATGACCGACTGCGTCGTTTCCATCGACGGCTTCCAGTTCGGCAACCTGGAGATTCCGGAGCAGATCGCCTTCGGTGGCGAGCAGCGCCTGGTGACGAAGCGCCTGATCGGTGGCAAGCGGGTTGTCCAGGCGATGGGGCGAGAGGAGGAGCCTCTGCGCTGGAGCGGCACATTCCTGGGTGACCAGGCGCTAGAGCGCGCCCGTTTCCTGGATTTCTGGCGCGCGGAGGGCGCCTCGCACATCCTGACCTGGCACGAATTCCGGTACGAGGTGGTGATCCGCCACTTCGAGGCGAACTTCAAGCGCTTCTACCGGTTGCCGTACACGATTGAGCTCGAGGTGGTAGCGGACCTTGCCCAACCCGTGGTTTCGTTCCCGCAGCCTTCAGTGGACTCGCAGATCGCGGACGACAGCGCCACAGCCCAAGGCCTCGGCGGCCTTCTGGGAGACGCCACGCTGTCGGGGCTGCTGGATACCCTGGACACGGCCATCTCCGCCGTCTCCAGCTTCGCCAGCGCCACCACGGCTGTTATCAACAGCGTGCTGCAGCCGCTGCAGGCGGTGCAGCAGCGTGTCGGCACGCTGTTGGCGTCGGTGTCCAACACGCTGACCAACGCCGGCACCATCGGCGGCCTGATCCCGAATTCTTCAGTGGCCGCTGCCATCGCCAATCTGAACGGCTCGATCGCCGCAGCGGAGCAGACGCCGACCCTGGTGCAGCTACAGTCCGTCACCGGCCGCATGGGCACTAACCTGAGCCTCATCCAGGGCCCTCTGAACTCGCACACCACCACCGTCTCCGGCACCAGCCTGTACAAGGTGTCGGAGCAGGAATACGGCGACGCCACGCAGTGGGGTGTCATCGCGCGGGCCAATGGCCTCGTCGACCCGCAGATCCAGGGCGTGAAGACCCTGACGGTGCCGAACAGCGCCGGGCCGGCCACTGGCGGCATCCTGACGCCATGACCGACTCGCAGGCAGTGCAGCCGCGGGGGATGATCATCATCGACGGGGCGGCGCTGGATACGCCGCATGTCTCCTGGGAAATCGACACCAACACCAACTACCAGGCCGACACGTTCCGCGCGGAGGCGCTGATTTCCGAGGATCCCGAGACCTCGTTCCAGAACGACCTCACCTACTGGGCCAACCTGGCGAATGGCCAGATCGAGATCCTCGGCGGCTTCCCGGCCAACCCAGGCAGCTTTTCAAAGTCGGAGCTGACCAGCTTCCTGATGGGACAGATCGACGAGATACATGTCGACCTCGGCGGCAATAAGGTCGAGCTGTACGGGCGGGACTACACGTCGTACTTCCTCGACACGAAAACCAGCGAGAAATTCCAGGGCAAGAAGGCGTCGGAGATCGCCCAGATTCTCGCGCAGCGGCACGGCCTGGCCACGCAGATCACGCCAACCAGCACTCTTGTCGGCACCTACTACCAGATCGACCACATCAACATGCAGTCGGACCGCAGCGAGTGGGACCTGCTGACCTACCTCGCTCAGCAGGAGGGTTACGACTGCTACTTGAAGGGCCGAACCCTGGTCTTCCAGCCAAAGGAAGAAGCCGGCCCCACGTATGAGATCGACGTCACGATGCCCAGCGCGGCCACGGGCGCCCTCAGCAGCTCTGCCATTGACCTCCGCTTCGTGCGCAACCTGACGCTAGCTGGTGACGTGACGGTGATCTTGCGCAGCTGGAATCAGAAGCAGAAGAAGGGCTTCAGCGTGAAGTCGCCGCCACGCAAGGCGCGCAATGCGCTGAATCCACCCCGCGGAAACAGGCCCCCACAGGTCTATACGTTCACCGCAGGTAACAAGACTCAGCAGCAGGCTCAGGAGCGCGCCAACCAGCTCGCCGAGGATATCTCCCGACACGAGATCAACCTAGAGGCCACGCTGCCGGGCGACACCGTTCTGACGGGGCGGCACATCGTCGCGGTGAAGGGGACTGGCACCGCACTCGACCAGCTGTACTACCCCGATTCGATCATCCGCGAACTGGACTGGGAGGACGGCTTCGAAATGCGCGTGCACGCCAAGAACCATCAGACCGAAAGCACGGTGACACCATGAGGCGCTTCCTCAACCACATCAAGGGCGCGGCCGCAGCAGCAGCGACTTACGACACCACGCGAATCGGGACCATCACCGGCTACGATCCCGGCACCTGCACGGTCAAGGTCATGATCCAGCCCGACGAGGTCGAAACTGGCTGGATTCCACTCCTATCGCCCTGGGTGGGCAACGGCTGGGGCATGGTCTGCGGACCGAACATCGGCGATGCCGTGAAGGTGAGCTTCGAGCGCGGCAACCTCGATACCGGCGTAGCGGAGCTGCGGTTCTTCAACGACGTGGACCGAGCGCCGGGCGCGTCCAGCGGCGAGTTCTGGCTGATCCACAAGAGCGGATCGCTGCTGAAGTTCACCAATGACGGCAAGGTGCTGCTGACCTCGCACTCGGACCTGATGGCCACGGTCGGCGGGAATCTTTCCGCAACCGTTGCCGGGGACGCCACGGCCACGGTGCAGGGCAACCTGACAGCCACCGTCACCGGCACGGCGAAGATCACCGCCGCCGCTGCGCAGATCGTGGCGAGCAGCATCCAGCTGTGCCAGGCGCTCACCGACACGCTGAAGGCGCTGTGCACCAGCGTCTTCGCAACGTGGGCCACCGGCCACGTACACAGCGGCGGCACGCTCTCGGGCGGCCTCACCGGCGTTCCGACTTCGGCGCCGCCCGCCGGCGCACTGACTTCCGTGGTGACCGCGGAGTGACCCGGGCCTGACCTGAATGTACGACCTGAACCACTACATCGGCGGCGATCTATCGTTGACCGGTGCGGGCGATCTCGCGTCCGTCACCAGCACCGTGCTCGGCCAGCAGCGCATTCTGCGCCGCCTGCTGACCAATCCCGGCGATTACATCTGGGAGCCGACCTACGGCGCTGGCCTGGCCAAGAAGATCGGCGAGCCGATCAACATCCCGGAGCTGAAGGCCTTGATCCTGTCGCAGATGCTGCTGGAACAGGTCGCGGCTCGCAGCCCGGCGCCCAGCGTCAGCATCAAGGAACTGGACACCGGCAGCTTCCAGGTGAGTATCACCTACATCGACGCCAACACCGGCACTCAGCAGGTTTTGACCTTCGACCCTAGCAACCCACCTGGGCAGCAGGCGAGTTCATGATTTTCCTCGACTTCTACACGCTGCTGGCGAACATGATCGCGGCGGCGCAATCGGCGTCGTCGACCGTTCTCAATACGGCTGTCGGCTCCCTGACGCGGGCGATCCTCCAAGCGACCGGCAGCGTCGCACTATGGCTGCAGTCGCTCATTGCCCAGCTGCTGCAGAACATCCGCGCCGCAACCGCGACCGGCAGCGCACTCGACAGCTGGATGGCCGATTTCGGCCTGACGCGCATCGGCGCCGTTGCCGCGAAGTTGACACTGACTTTCGCTCGGTTCTCAACCGGCGCGGCTGCGTTCATTCCGGTGGGCTCAGTTGCCCAGACTTCGGGCGGAACGATCCAGTTTGCGGTCATCGCCGACCCGACTAATCCGGCATACAGCGCCACGCTGAACGGCTACTCAATCGACGCCAGCACCGCCTCGCTCAATGTCCTGTCGCAGGCTGTCACTGCGGGCTCGGCGGGGAACGTGGGCGCCGGCACCATCAACACGCTGGCCCAGGCCATTCCCTTCGTCGACACGGTCACCAACGCCTCTGCGGCGGCCGGGGGCGCCAACGCGGAAACCGATGCGGCGTTCCGCGCCCGGTTCATCTCTTATCTGGCCAGCCTCTCCCGCGCCACCCTAGCGGCGATCAAATCGGCAGCATCCTCGATCCAGTCCTCGGTGACCTTTTTCATCGTGGAAAACTACAACCCCTCCGGGACCTGGCAGCCCGGCACGTTCTACCTGGCGGTGGATGACGGTAGCGGCTCGCCGCCCTCGTCCCTACTGACCTCGATCTCGGCGGCGATCGATGCCGTGCGGCCGTTCACGGTGACCTTTCTGGTGATTTCCGCCACCAAAGTCACCGCGAATATCGCCACCACAGTAGGGATCGATCCGACCTACTCCAGCTCCGCGGTGCTGGCCGCGGTCCAGACCGCCATCCAGACCTTCATCAACGGGCTGCCGGTCGGCGCCACGCTGTACTACACCCAGCTCGCCAATGCGATCTACAAGGCCTCGCCGGGCGTCCTGACGGTGAAGGCCCTGACCATCAACGGCGCGACGCTGGACATCACCCCAACGTCCCAGCAGGTGGTGCGCGCCGGCACGATCGCTGTGGTGTCCGGCTGATGGCAACCGGCGACGTCAACGACATCACGGCGCGCCTCAAGGCCGCGCTTCCGCCATGGTTCGGCGACAACAACCCGGTGCTGAACGCGATGCTGGCTGGCATCGCCTACGCATTCGCTGCGATTTACCTGCTCTACCTGTTCGCGGTGCAACAGAGCCGCATCGCGACGTCGACCGGCGGCTTCCTTGACATCGCCGCTACTGACTTTTACGGGACCGGGCTTCCACGCCTCATTGGTGAAGGGGACGCAGCTTACTTGGCGAGGATCAAGGCGAACTTATTCAAGGAGCGGGCGACGCGCGCAGCGGTGTCGAATGCTGTCCAGGCTGTGACGGGAACTGCCCCTGATATCGTGGAATTCTCCCGCGTAGCCGACACGTGCGCCTATGCCACCCCCCAGTTCGCCTATCGCTACAGCCGGTACGGCTCGCGCCTTGCACACCACCAAGCCTTGATCACGTCGTACGGCTACGGCGGTGACCCGACGCTGATCTACAGCGCCATCAACGCGAATCGTCCAGCGGGAACCGTTTCGTGGGTTTCGGTATCTCCCGCCGCGAAGCCCAGCTACGGACGCTTGGACATCAACTTCTTCCTGGATCAGACGCCGCTGCAGTAGCGGAGAACAGAATGGATCGCCTAATCAACTACCCCGGAGCCCAGGCTCTGGAGTCGGACCTGCTGTTCACGAACTTGTATGCCATGAAGGGTCTCGGGCACCTCGCCTATGCCCTCTTCGGCAGCGGCCCGACTGCAACAGGATTTTCTCTGTCGGCTTCCTCGCCCGCGGCGCTGACACTAGCGCTGGCGCCTGGATCGTTCTACCAGCTCTCCTCGGTGGACTCCACGCCGTATTCGTCGCTCGGCGCCGACACGACGCACAACGTGATCAAGCAGGGGATCTCGGAAAATCAGCAGACGCTGAGTTTCCCTGCACCAGGCACATCCGGTCAGAGCATCAACTATCTGGTGCAGGCGCAGTTCGTCGAGCAGGATGCTGGCATCCTGGTGCTGCCTTACTACAATTCGGCCAACCCCGCGATTTCGCTCCCGGGTCCCGGCGGCTCTGGCACCAGTCAGCCGACCGTTCGCCAAGGTACAGTGCAGGTCAGCGTGAAGGCAGGGGCCGCCGCCATCACCGGCTCTCAGGTGACACCGAGCCCGGATTCGGGGTTCTCTCCGCTGTGGCAAGTTACTGTCGCATACGGCGCGACAACCCTCTCCGCCGCGAACGCTACGCTGGCAGCAAATTCGATTCTCAGCCAGTACACCTTGAGCGGCAACGGGGCGATGTTGCGCTACCTCGCCCAGCAGGCGAGCCTCTCGCCAAACCCTAGCGACTCGACGCAGCTCTATGCCGCGGTGCTGGCGATCATCGGCGCCAACGCGCTGAAGCGATCGAACAACTTCTCTGACCTCGGATCTCTCTCCACTGCGTTGGCGAACCTCGGTTTCGCGGTCAGCTTCTCGAATCCCGGATACATCAAGCTGCCGCTCGGCGGGATCATCCAATTCGGCTACAACGTGGCATCCTTAGCCGAAGGCTCCTTCACCTTCACCTTCCCGGCGGCCTTCCCCAACGCCTGCAACATCCTGATCCCGACGGTGATCAACAACTCCCTGTCGACCAGCCAGGACGTGTGGGCGCAATGGGACAGGTCGCGAACCACCACCACGACCGGGGCTGTATTCCTGCAGTGGGACGGTCAGCCGAGCAACGCCGCTGACGGCTACGCCTGGATCGCCGGAGGTAACTGATCATGAAGCGCTTCGCAATGCTGGACGCCGATGGCCGCGCCACCGCGTTCTACCACGAGGATGTGCACGGCCCACGCGACCGAGCCGACTCGATCATTCCAACCGAGGCAACGGAGATCACGCAGGAGCAGTGGCTGGCCCTCGCAGCCTCGCCACAGACGCGCTTGATCAAGAGCACGATCAAGATCGTTGCCGCCGCCACCCCGCCGCCCACCCGCGCCCAAATTGTTCGGATGCGCGATGCAGCCCTGGCGTCTTGCGTGTGGACGATCTTCCCGGAGGCTCCGCTGACCGAGAAGCAACGGTTGGAGTGGTCGGCGTATCGAGAACAACTGTTCAAGTTGACTGAGCAGGATCCGACTCTCGTGACGATGCCGATCCCTCCGCTTTGATCTGACCGCACAACACGGCCCCGAAAGGGGCTTTTTTATTGCCCGAACGAGGCAATCGAAATGACCTTTATCTCAAATCAAGAACTCTTTGCCGACCAGCTCAACGCAGCGTTCAGCGGAAAGCTCGACGTGTCGGCCGCGATGAATGCCGGCTTCGCCATCTACACGACCGCATCGGCGATGAATGCGGACTTGAGCCCAGCCGCCAACGTCACGGCGCGCGTGATCCTGGACCCGACTTCAGCAAACAACGGGTACTACAAAAAGGTCGGCGCCAGTGGCACGGGCTCCTGGTCTTTCCTTGGTCAAGACCCCGCAGCAACAGAGGCAGCACGCGCCATCGTTGCAGAGTCGGCGCTGGCGGTCTCGATCCTTGCCCTATCGAAGTTCTTTGCCTCAACCGCCGCTGGCATCAACACCGGCCTGGTTTCGACCACAGGTTTGACCGCGGGCAGCGGGGGCACCAACGGCACCTTCGCCCTCAACATTCCAGCGCCTGGACCAGGCGGAACTCAGGCCACGGGAACGTTCACCGTGTCTGGCGGCGCTGTCACCGCCGTCAATATCACCAATGCCGGCCGCAACTACGCGGCCAACCAGGTGCTCGGCAATACTGCCTTCCTGGCAAGTTCTGGCCTGACTGGCGCAGGTGTGACCTTGGTGCAAGGCGGCGGCGTGGCCTTCGGCCAATACTTCTACGTCGTCAGCGCCACGAGCGGCCTCTCTGAGTTGTATCTCAACAGCTCCGGCACCGCGGTCGATCAGAACCAGTCCATTGCCACCGGAGTAGCTGTCGCGCCGCTTCAACAAGCAGTGACGTCGCTGATCTATCAGTGGGCGATAGCGGATGGCTCCGACAATGTTCCGCTCGGCGTGGACAACGCTGGTGTGGTGCAGGCTCCGACGCTGAACGCGGCGCAGTCCCTCTCCTCGCCAACGGTCAATATCGCGCTCGACGGCACCCTGCACGACGACACCGGCGCGAATTGGCTTTATGCCATCGCTGACCAAAATGGCAATGTCGCATTTGGGATTGATCAGCTCGGCAACGTCGTCATCCCCAAACTGAATGGTTCTGGCGGATCGTCTGGTGCCACGACCTGGACTACCGTGTCGCTGGACAGCAGCGACACCATCGTCCACATCGGCGACAGTTACACCGAAGGCAACTACCAGCTGAAGGATAAGGCATACATCTGTTGCCTATCCCAGATGTCGCCATATCGGCACCAGAACTTTGGCTGGTCGGGCAACGATGCCCTGGACATGGCCTACCGCATGCTCGCCGGCTCGGCCTACTACGACGGCAAATCGTTCGCGAACACCAAGGCCAAGTACGCGATCATCGCCAGCTACACCAACGACTCGCAGTACTGGCTCGCGGCCGGCGGCCTGAAGTATTACGAGGAGAACCTGAGCCGCCTGGTGGAAACCTGCCTGGCCCTGGGTGTGCAGCCGATCTTGTCCACCGAGTTCACACAGGACGAGACGGCATACATGATGACCAAGCGGGTGGCCGACCGCTACGGCATCCGCTACTTCATCGACATCCAGAGCCGGAATGCCGAGGTCGGGACCTACGTGGCCAACCCGTTCTGGCAGGGTCACCCCGGCACGCGCACGGCCGCGATCTTCTGGCATCAGATGCTGCGGGTGATCGATGAACTGCCGCGCCCCAGCCAGGGCATCAAGATCTTCCGCCGGCGCGCCGGCTTCGCGGTGTCGGCTATCACCGATCTGCTCTACACCGACCGGCTCGACAAGCAGAAGCGCTGGAAGGAATTGACGCTGACCCACAGCCGCATCGCGGACGGCAACGAGGTCTACTACGAGGAGCTGGACCAGTACGCCACCATCAACGGCGGCTCCCCCATCACCATCACGCGCGAGCTGGACGAATACTGGAATATTCGCAACGGGGTCGCGGCCACCTTCGCCGACTACGGCCTGCTTGAAGTCACCCTGCCCGGCACTTCGATGACGCTGACCGGGGCGCGGCTCAACCTGACGCTGTCCGCGGGCGTTCACGTCCTGGTCCGCAACTACCTGGACCCGCGCAAGGGCGTCGAGGGTAAGGGCTGGCCCATCGGCCTCCCGGTCAATACGACCATTGCCAGCGGCTCCAACGGTCTGACTTTGCCTCAGGCGACCATCTCGCTAGCATCCACCATAGGCCTGCCGCCTGGCGGTGGGGTGATGGAAATCACCACTTCCGCCGGCGTGCAGATCGTGGAATTCGGCGGCGTGTCCGGCAGCACGATCACCGGCTGCACGGGCGGCGGTGGCACCATGTCGACGGGCGGCGCCGCAGTCTGCGCCTTCAGCTCCCCGACCGATCCGGCCTACTTGTCGCGCTGGAACACACCGCGCGGCAACTGGCTGGACCTCGGCGCCTACACCGGCCAAATGGTCCTGAGCCAGGCTCAGCTGCAGAACGCCATGCTGTACGACAAGCTGGTGATCCTGCTCTACGTGCCTGGCGGTGGCAGCTTCACACTCTCCGGGGTCTCCGTGGATTACTCGGGGCCGGCGGGAAAGGTGAATGACGCGCCCGCGCCGGTGCTGCGCCCGAACAACACCGAGTTGCTGACGAATCAAGTTTGCGGCACGACCGGCGAACTTGCGCTGTGGACCACGGCGGGATCGCCCACCACCCTGGTGCCGCTCGACCAGACCAATGCGCCCAGGAATCCGGCGCTGACGGGCCCGGTCAACGGGGTCTGCACGATCTCTGCCACCAACGTCATCGCCCAGACGGTCAACCTCCCGACGCTGGGACCCAATCCGCGCCGCTTCCGGCTGCGCGTGCACGCCCGCAACTTCGTCAAGGCGTTGCTGGACAACAGCCACTATCACCTGAACGCCAATCAGGTCATCGACCTGAGCGCCGGCAATTCCTTCGCCAATTCCCTGATCACGCGCGACACGTCCGATCTGCTCACGCTGCAGGCCGAGGTTTGGGGCGGCGCGCTGGTGGCGACCTCGATTGCCTCGGGCTCCAACGGCCAGGACCTGGCGGCCGGTGGCACGGTCAATCTGAACTCGGCCAGCGGCCTCCCGTCGAGCGGCGGCCTGTTCGTCACCAGCGCCAACGGGGCCCAGCGCGTGGCCTACACCGGCGTCTCCGGTTCGAGCGTGACGGGGTGCAGCGGTGGCACCGGCCTGCTGGCCACGGGCGCCAGCGTCTTCAGCTGCCCCAACGCCGGCGGCGCGATCTTCACCGACTTCGTATCGCTGGGCTGGCGCGCCGTGGACTTCCTGGTGGAAATCCCGAACGCGCCGCTTTCCAGCAACTCGCCGAACACCTCGCAGTTTTCCTTCGCGCTGTCCTGCCCGGACGGTGCCATCCAAATCGCCAAGGTCAGCGTCATGGAGGTGATCTAACATGGCCCTCGTACTGCGCCTCAACAACGCCAACTTCAGCGGCCAGGGCCTGCCGAGGCTCTCGCCTTTCGCCGCCACGTCTGCGCTGGACTATGCCTATGATTTTCGTCCAGGCCCCAATCAGCTCGTTGACAATGCCGGCAAGAGGACGCTGACCGCGTATCGCAACGACATCGCCAATGCCACCACCATCGCATCTGGTTCGAACGGTCTGGCGCTGCCGCAGAGCACGATCAATGTAGCATCGGTGGTGCCGACGGCCATCAATGCTGCCAACCCGGGCTTCTCCGCCAGCGGCGGCGTGGTCAACGTCACCACCAGCGCCGGCGTGCAGGTGGTGACCTACACCGGAATCAACGTCGGCGCGAACCAGCTGACCGGCTGCTCCGGCGGCACGGGCACGATGTCGACCGGCGGCGCGGTGAATCAGATCAAGGTGCCAGACAACTCGATCATCGTGCAGGACGCCAGCGGCCTCGGTGTGCAGGTGCAGCTGGGCTTCCTGGATACCGGCTTCCCGATCCCGGCGTCGATCCCAATCGACGGCTCGATGCAGTTCAGCCTCATGGTGGTTGGCGGCTACAGCGGGACCGCATTCCCGAGTGGCAAGAATGGCTCGACGCCGACGATCTGTGCCCTCACTGACTTCGGCACCAATGTGGCCGGCAATAGCTTCGATATTGAAGTGGGGGGCGCCAGTGACCTGTCCTTCGGGTGCCGTGTCAAGAGCGGCACGCAGAATGTCACGACCGCAAATGCCTCAGCTTCCAAGAAGAACTGCGGCATCCTGACCTACGACGGCACTACCTGGACTTTCTATAACAAGACCAGCGGCGTCACCGCCGCGGCCACCAATACCAGCTTGGGCATTTCCTCGGCTATCGCCACGGTGACTAACGTCATCCAGAACGCCGCGATCGGCCACTACCTCAACAACTCGACCCTGGCCGGCCAGATTCCGACCATGTTTGCCGCGGCGAAGTGGAATCGCGTACTGACCGGCCCGGAGATCGCTGATCAGTACAGCCGCGTACAGAGCGTCTGGGGATCACAGGGAGTTTGATCCATGCCCCGCAAGGGGCCTTTTCATTTCTGGAGATAGACCATGACTCCTCTCGCCTGGGGCCGCGTTGTCTCGGCCGAATTCCGCAACAAGGTCCGCGCGCTGGCCGCGGCGCATGGACGCGATCCGTCCGAATTCATGGCGTGCATGGCGTTCGAAAGCGCCGCCAGCTTCCGCGCGGACGTGCGCAACGGCGCCGGCAGCGGCGCGGTGGGGCTGATCCAGTTCATGCCGCCCACGGCCCTGCGCCTGGGCACCACCGTCGCCGCCATGGTGGTGATGACGCCGGAGCAGCAGCTGGACTACGTCGCCAAGTACTTCGAGCCCTACCGCGGCCACCTCCACAACCTGGGCGACGTGTACATGGCGATCCTCTGGCCCGCCGGCATCGGCAAGTCGGATGACGCGGTGCTGTTCGACCAGGCCGACCCGCGCCACCCCAAGCTGTACGTCGAGAACAAGGGGCTGGACTGGAACAAGAACGGCCAGATCACCCGCGGCGAAGCGTACCAGCGCGTCCGCGACAGCCTCACCCGCGGCCTGCTGTCGCAGTTCGTATGGACCGGAGACGAGCTGTGCGTGGCCGGTTCACCTTCCCCCAACCCCGCCGGCACCGCCGGCCAGGAGTAGCGCCCGATGGACCCCTCCCTGAAGAACGCCCTGATCTTCGCCGGCGTGGCCTGCGCCGGCATGATCGCCCACTACGTCAAGGCCTGGGCCAAGGGCGAGATCGCCGGAAACCTGATCGACTACCTGTTCCGCGATAACGCGCGCAGCACCGTGCTGGCCTTCGGCGGTGTGCTGGCGGCCGCGGCGACGGCCTACGTCACCGGCACCTTGACCGGCCTGAACCTGCAGGCGCTGATCCTGTCGGCCTTCACCACCGGCTTCTCCCTGGACTCCACGCTCAACAAGAGCGCCACGGCGGTCCCCGCGGCCCCGCTGGGCAGCATCCCCACCGGCAAGCAGGGTGGCTTTGCCCGGATCAACCTGCTGCTGGCCGTGGCCATGGTATCCGTGACCGGCCTGCTCCTGTTCGGGCTCGGCGGGTGCGCCAGCGTCAGCGTGCCGAACAAGCCATCGGAGGCCGTTGCCGGCGTCCAGGTCCTGGCGGCCGCCGGGGTAAACACCGCGGACAGCCTCTACCTCGCCGGCAAGATCAGCAAAGCCGAGGCGCAGACCGTCCTGAATGCCGCTAAGACTCTGACCGCGGTGCTGGCGCAGGTCAGCGCCGCCGGCGACCAGGCGTCCGCCCAGGCGCTCCTGTCCGGTGCGGCCTACACCGCCGCCCTGGACACCCTGACCCAGTTCCTCGCCGCCCATCCCGCCACAAGCCCGTAGGAGGACCGCCATGCCCGCCATCTTAATGATGCTCGCCCAGACCCTCCTGCCCCAGCTGATCACGGCACTCGAGCCCGCCATCGCCAACCTGCTGTCGGCGCACAGCTCCGGCGACGCCGCCGCGATCGACGCCGCGATCAAGGGCGTCGCCGCGGCGTCGGCCGATGCCATCGCCCTGAACACCATGATCAAAACCTGCACCGCGGAGAACCGCGACCCGACGTCGGCCGAGCTGGCGCCGTTCGCCTCCCACCTGGCCGCCGCGGTGGCGAAGCTGCAGGCCGACATCGGCGGCAGCACCGCGCCGTGAGCGACCTCCTGCGGACCTTCCTGGAGACGCTGGCGGCGGCCCAGCGCGAGGGATGGGCCGACAAGCTGGCGCTGTGGGTATTCGTGCTGGCCACGCTGTCGGCGGCCCTAATGGCGATCCGCGGCTACCAGATCGCGCTGCGCAAGCTCGAGGAGCAGTACCGGGCGCGCATCGCCGAGCTCGAGGCTCGCCTCAAGGAATGGGAAGACCGGCATGCCTGGGAGACGCAGCGGCTGCGCGACAAGCTCGATCGCCTGCAGACGCTGGTGCTGAGCACCTACGGCAGCAACGTGCCGCAGGCCTTCCTGGAGCTGATGCTGGAGCCAGAGCAGGCGCGGAAGCCGGGTGCGGAGGTTCAGGGCCAGATGGGCCCGGCGGCGAGCGCCTGACGGTCGGGCGCGCATGGAACTCAAAGACGCCCTGGCGGTGTTCCCGCCAGCCGGCCAGCTCGAAATGCTCACCCCCGCCACCTACGAGAAGCAGCGCGAGGCCGCGCAGGTCGTAGCCGATGCGCTGCGCCGGATGGCGAAGGAGCAGGTCGAACTGCTGAAGGCCATCCTGGTCATGCGGGCGAATACCACGGTGGGCCAGGTGAGTGGCTACAGCCTGATCCGCAACGAGGATCTGAACGCCGTAGCGGACCGCGCAGCTGCGCTGCTGCTACGACCCGGCAGCATCCCCAGGCTGCCGCCGGCGTCGCCGCTGGAGCCATAGGGGCTGGCGGAAATGCCGCGCTGGGCTCTGATCCTCCTGCTCGGCCTGGTCCTGCTCCTCGACGCCATCGAATGCAGGCTGTCTCAGGAATACGCTGCCCGACAGCCCGCGCTCTACAATCCAGGCATGCGCGCCCCGACCGAAGACGGCTTCTACTGGTTCCGCCGTGACGGCTCGGAGACCTGGCTGATCGTGCAGGCCAACCTGCAGCGCGGCGCCTGGATCCTCGCCTACGCCGGCACGGACGCCGAGTTCGAGCTGTCCGAGGCGTTCAAGAAGACGAAGACCGTTGGTCTCGTGAAAGGCGAGTTCGTCGGTCCGCTTCAGCCACCGAGTTGACGCGGATCCCATTTCAGCGGCGGATCGCACAGCGGGCTGATCCAGTCCGGCTCCTCCAGGGCATCAAGCCGCTCCAACTCTTCCAGTGACGGCAGCTTCGGCCCGCGCGGCAGCCGCTTCGGCCAGCCACCAGGTGGCGCCAGGAAGCGCCCCCGCTCAATGACCCTCACCGGCTTACCTGTCGCTCTCGCGCGCTGGAGGATGTCCGAGGCCCAAGGGCCGAGGAAGATCAGATGGGTCGCCTCGTCAATTACCTTCCAATGCTCCAGCACCGTTCCGGATTCTGCCTTCAGCTCGGCCGCGAGGGCGGTAGTCAGCTCGGTGTTGCGCGTCATCCCCACCACCGTCCCGACACGCAGGCGCCGCAACAGGTGGCGTAGGCGCGGCCGCAGGCGGCCATAGTCGCCACGGCCGAGTAATCCCAAGATGGCGCCGGGCGGCGCGGGGCGGACTTCCTGATCGGGTTTCGGGCGCGTCACAGCAGGCTCCGCCGCGCCGGACTGGAACGGCGCGGATCAGCGTGGAAGGAGCCCCCGCCCATCGGGATGCAGCCACAGTAGGCCTGCACAGCCGTACAGTCAATAACCCAACGGCTATGTGGGGTAGGCGACGTATTTTTGACGCATGGATCATGTACGCTCGCTTTACATTGCCATTGGGCGCAAAATTCGCACCCCTGCGCGACTTGGCACAGCCTTTGTAGGGGTCTGATTTGTGATGCGGAACACAGGCTCGGCTTGCCTGTCCGATTATTTACTGTAGGATCAACCCCAACCGGGGGAGACGGCCATGGCAGAAGACACCACCAGAAACGCACTTCAGCGGGACATCGCTGCGTTCGAAGCCCAGCGCGCGGATCTGTTCAAGCACCACGCCGGCAAGTTTGTGGTGTTCTTCGAAGGCCAGTTTCGCGGCGCCTATGATACCTTCCAGAACGCGGCCAATGAGGCCGTGGAGAAGTTCGGCAAGGGCCCCTACCTGATCCGCCAAGTGACGGATGAGGGCAAGGTTGTGACCATGCCGATTTCGGTCCTATTCCGACCACGACGTGCCGCCGCTTAAGGACGTCGGCTTCCAAGGACTGGATCAAAAGCCCGACCATCAAGCGCTTCTCTTCAATGGACCTACCATTGAAGTGCTGGTGGGCGCTCCAACACCCCACGATCCCAAGGTGGCTGCTGCAACAGTTGCTGCGCCGGCGCTGATCGACACTGGGGCAACGTTCAGCTGCATCGACGAACAGTTCGCCACCGAACTAGGCCTTACGCCCATCGATATCCAGCAGACGTCTGGGGCCGGCGGTGTTTCGGAACACCCTGTGTATTTGGCTGTAGTTAATATTCCCTCGCTCGGCAAATCCCAATACGGTCGCTTCATGGGCGTTCGCCTTGCCGATGGCAATCAGCACCATCGCGTGATTCTCGGACGCTCGTTCCTCGCTCTGGTGGTCATGATCTACGACGGCACAAAGGCCCAGGTCACCCTCGCCTGCTGACGCTGCTACGTGTTGGCCCGCCCGAATTTCCCCGCCACCACCTTCCGGCCGTCACGCAGCGCATCCAGCTGGTCCGCCCAGACCTGCAGCATCGTCCGCCGCCCCTCCAAGTATTCCGCCTCGTTGTAGGTGTCCCGCACCTCGTCCTCGTCGGAGTGGGCCAGCTGGCGCTCGATCCAGTCCTTATTGAAACCCTGCTCGTTCAGCGCCGTGCTCATCAGGTGGCGGGTTCCGTGGCCGGTGTGCAGCCTGGCGTAGCCCATTGCCGCCAGCGCCTTGTTCACCGTGTTCTCGCTGATCGGGACGGATGGGTCATCCCGGCCCGGGAACATCAGCGGGGCGTCGCCGCGGATCTCCATCACCTTGCGCAGCACGGCCACGGCCTGTGCCGACAGTGGCACCAGGTGCGGCCGCCGCATCTTCATCCGCTCGGCTGGGATCGACCAGAGGGCATGATCCAGGTCGAACTCCTCCGGCGTGGCCAGGCGCATTTCGACGGGCCGGACCATGGTCAGGAATAGGGTGTTGATGGCCAGCTTGGTCAGCCACTCGCCCTGGTAGGCCTCGATCGCGCGGAGCAGCGCCGGCAGTTCCCGGTAGGGAATGTGGGGGTGCTTGCGGCGCCGAGGGCCGCGCTCGGCCACCGCGTCGAGGTCAGTCGCCGGGTTGAAGTCGATCACCTCGGCCACCAGCGCTGGCCGGAAGATGCCCTGGATCCAGCCGCGGTACTTCTTCGCGACGTCGAAGGCTCCGCGCTCCTCGATCTTGCGCTGGATCGCCAGCAGGTCCGCCCGGCGCATATCCCTAATCGGCCGATGGGCATTGCCGGGCAGGATGTCGCTGTCCAGGTAGGCGCGGGCTTTGTCCGCCGTCGACTTGGCCCACCGCTTCGCCATCCGCTTGTACCACGCCTCGGCCCAGGCGCCGAAGGTGTTCTCCGCCATGGCGCCGGCGGCGACCTTCTCGGCCTTCCGATGCGCTCCTGGATCCTTCCCCTCGGCCAAGCGCTGGCGCGCCTCCGCGTGCTTGTTCCTGGCCTCCTTCAGCGACACCTCCGGGAAGGTCCCCAGCGCCAGCAGCTTCTCCTTCTTGAAGAAGCGATACTTGTACCGCCACCACTTTCCCCCGTTGGGATTCACCAGCAGGAAGAGCCCCTTTTCGTCGGCCAGTTTGTACGGTTTCGCACGCGGTTTCGCGTTGCGCACAGCGATGTCGGAGAGCATCGTCTGGGGGTAACTCTGTCGGGAGGGGAAAACTACCCCCATAGTTACCCCCACCTCGCACGGGCTGTCAAGGAAACCCATGACGCCCCATGGTGAGATCGCCGCGAGCAAAACCACAGCAACAGCAAGGGCTTTGACGCGTTGTGGTGATTTATGAAGGGGTGCCTTGGTGCCTGAGGAGAGACTCGAACTCTCACGAGGGGTTGCCTCGGCGGATTTTGAGTCCGCTGCG
>CAYWPB010000003.1:0-49504 GCA_964458725.1 uncultured Nevskia sp.
TGATCTCGTCGGCCAGGATCAGGTTGTGGAACAGCGGACCGCGCTGGAACTGGAACACGCCTTGCTCGGGCCGGTAGACGTCCGAGCCAGTGAGGTCGGCCGGCAGCATGTCCGGCGTGAACTGCACGCGCTGGAAATTGCCTTCCAGGCCGTGCGCCAGGGCTTTGATGGCGCGGGTCTTGGCCAGGCCCGGTGGCCCCTCCACCAGGAGGTGGCCGTCCCCAAGCAGGGCCACCAGCAGACGCTCGACCAGGTTTTCCTGGCCGAGGATCTGGGAATTGAGGTAGCGGCGAAGGCCGTCGAACGCGGTGTGGGCGGTGTCTGAATTCTTGTTTGTGTCCGGGGTACTGCGGTCTTCCATTCGACGGTTCTCGTGACGCCTCGGATCGGCGGTTGATATAGAGATTTCAGCGCAAATTAAGTTCCCGGTCGAGCGGCAGGATTGTCATGCACTGTTCCACCGGATGATCGGGCCGGTTCTTATTTTTTGTAGCATTCGCCAAAGTCATGAGTGTGCATCATCGATCGCTCCCACCCGAGGGAAATGATCCCTAGGTGAGAGTCCCGCAGCCCTCACACAGCGTCGTAACGGAATGAAGGCTGGGCACACCGTCCCGGCGGCGGGCGATACGGCCCGCCATCCGCGGACGATCTTGAAATTCGGAAGGGACATTCATATAAGCCAGAAGCCAAGTGACGCTGAGTCCCCAAGCTTCCAAGGCTGCTTGGCCCCACCTATCTCCAACGAGTGCTTCCACAAGAGCCTTAGATCAAGAGAGAGTCCCGCATGACGCGCCGTATTTATCGTTGTCATAACCCGGGTCGTTCGAAACTACCCTCGCTTCCTGGTTGCTTGGTGCTTGGTTCGATCGTTTCAGCTCTATCTTTATTTTGGCTTGCGCCCCCGGCGTTCTCGTCGTGGTTGCCCCAAATGCAGGGATCAGAACGCACTGTTTCCCCGCGGGGCGATTTGGGTGCCGATGAGCAGTCGACCATCCAGTTATTCGAAAATTCGCGGGATTCGGTGGTGTATATCAGGACGTCCCAGCTCGTGAGAGATGTCTGGAGCCGCAATGTGCTTGCCGTACCGCGTGGCACGGGTTCCGGCTTCATCTGGGACGACGAGGGTGACATCGTCACCAATTTCCACGTCATTAAGGATTCCGCACGAGCCGAAGTGCGGCTTGCGGATGGCCGCGACTATCAAGCGACCCTGGTCGGCGCGAGCCTGGAACACGATATCGCCGTGCTGCGAATCGGCGTTGGATTCAAACACCCCCGTCCAGTCCCCATAGGAACCAGTGCCGACCTCAAGGTTGGGCAGAAGGTCTTCGCTATCGGCAATCCGTTTGGCCTCGATTGGACCCTGACCAGCGGCATCGTCTCGGCTCTCGACCGCAGCCTGCCGTCTGAGGGTGGCGCTTCCATGGTTGAACACCTGATCCAAACGGATGCCCCGATCAATCCCGGAAATTCCGGGGGCCCTTTGCTTGATTCTGCCGGGCGCCTGATTGGCATTAATACCGCGATATTCAGTCCCTCGGGGGCCTCTGCCGGTATCGGCTTCGCAGTACCTGTGGACATCGTCATGCGCGTTGTGCCGCAGTTGATCAAGAATGGGAGGTATACGCCGCCCTCTCTCGGCATCGAAGTCGATGAGGGGCTGAATCGACGATTGTCATCGGTGTTTGGGCTGCAAGGTGTGTTTGTGCTGAAGGTAAAGCCGGGTTCAGGGGCAGCCATGGCCGGCTTGCGCGAGGCCAAGATTACAGATGAAGGGGACATAGTGCCCGGTGACGTGATCGTCGCCATCGAGGGCAAACCAGTTGACTCTGTCTCCGGGATGATCACGCGAATCGATGACTTCAAAGAGGGAGACGTCGTAACTGTCGAGATCGTAAGAGGGAGCCATCGAATCAAGGCTGCGGTAACTCTTAACGCAAGCCGCTGAGCTTGTGCAGGGTTGGTCATGCTCGTTTGTGGCTTGGCTGGTGGCCTGAGATAGGTGTCCGACAAGGACTAGCGTGCGGGGCTGTCAGCGGCATTCCCGCCGGCGATTCGGGTCCTGCAGGACAAAAGGGCCAAATCAATGTCAGGCATCGACGCAGCTTCCAAGCCGTCGGCAGGCACCGGAACTCGCGGCATTCCTGCCGGACCTTCGCCAACAGCTGACGGAAGGCCGCTCAGTCTCAAGTCATCGTCCGCTTCGAGTAGCAGCCCCGCCAGAATATCCGGGCAAAGCGGTTTGAGATGCGCCGCCTCCTGGAAGTTTCTGGTGTAACTCTGCTCCGACGGACTCCGGGGCAGGCAAAAGCAGGCCCAAGCGGGCGCCGCCAGAAGCAGCGCGGCGCACGTCAACGTCGCATTAGCTTGTGCCCTGCCGGTCATGCCGATCCCTGCATCCACGAAGAAGGGCTTCGGAATAGGGCGGCCCTTTTCCACTACGACATTAATGCCTGCATAGGGCTATTCAAGAGACGCTTCCCGATCCGGCGCCCGCCAGTCGTGGAAGGCCAGCAAGCCAGAGGGAGAGGCGATCGGGGAGGGTGCTCGACGACCGGCTATCCCTCATAGCTTCAATGGCGTTGTCTGGACCGTGAACGGCCCCCTTGAAATCGAATCGGTCGTCCCTAGCATCGCGATTGGCAGCGACGGCAGCGGAGTGCTGACGGCCGTGGCTTATCCCAGGGTTGTATAGACATTGTTTCTACATCTTAGAGGAGCTTTACCATGAAACTGCGTCCCCTCCGAGATCGGGTGATCGTGAAACGCCTGGAAGAGGAGAAGAAGTCCGCCGGCGGCATCATCATCCCCGACCAGGCGGCTGAAAAGCCCCTGAAGGCTGAAGTGATCGCGGTCGGTCCCGGCAAGATCACCGAAGACGGCAAGCTGCAGGCCCCCGACGTTAAGAAGGGTGACCTGGTGCTGATCGGCAAGTACTCGGGTACCGAGGTCAAGGTCGACGGCGAGGACCTGGTGGTCCTGCGCGAGGACGACATCATGGCCGTCTTCGCCCGGTAAAGATCCCCAGGCCCATTTTTTGGAGGAATCAGAACCATGGCAGCCAAAGCAGTCAAATTTTCCGACGACGCCCGCACCCGGATGGTGACCGGCGTCAACATCCTGGCCAACGCGGTGAAGGTCACCCTCGGCCCGAAGGGCCGCAACGTCATTCTCGACAAGTCCTTCGGCGCCCCGACCGTCACCAAGGACGGCGTCAGCGTGGCCAAGGAAATCGAGCTGAAGGACAAGTTCGAGAACATGGGTGCCCAGCTGGTCAAGGAAGTCGCTTCCAAGACCAGCGACGAGGCTGGCGATGGCACCACCACCGCCACCGTATTGGCCCAGGCCATCCTCAACGAGGGCCTGAAGTCGGTCGCCGCCGGCGTAGACCCGATGGACATCAAGCGCGGCATCGACAAGGCGGTCGAAGCTGTCACCGCCGAAATCAAGAAGCTCAGCACTCCCTGCAAAGACCGCAAGGCCATCGCCCAGGTCGGCACCGTCTCCGCCAACGCCGACGAAGCGATTGGCGAGATCATCGCCAACGCCATGGACAAGGTCGGCAAGGAAGGGGTGATCACGGTCGAGGACGGCAAGAGCCTGGAAAACGAACTGGAAGTCGTCGAGGGCATGCAGTTCGACCGCGGTTACCTTTCGCCCTACTTCATCAACAACGCGCAGAGCCAGCAGGTCGAGCTGGACAATCCGTTGATCCTGATCAGCGAGAAGAAGATCTCCAACATCCGCGAGTTGCTGCCGGTGCTGGAGGGCGTGGCCAAACAGGGCAAGCCCCTGCTGATCATCGCCGAGGACGTGGAGGGCGAGGCCCTCGCCACCCTGGTGGTCAACAACATGCGCGGCATCCTCAAGGCCGCGGCCGTCAAGGCTCCCGGCTTCGGCGACCGCCGCAAGGAAATGCTCAAGGACATCGCCATTCTCTCCGGTGGCCAGGTCATCGCCGAAGAACTGGGCCTCACCCTGGAGAAGGTCAGTCTGGAAGACCTCGGCACCGCCCGCAAGGTGCAGATCTCCAAGGAGAACACCACCATCATCGACGGCTCCGGCAGCAAGAAGGATATCGAGGCGCGCGTCAAGGAAATCCGCAAGCAGCGCGATGACGCCACCAGCGACTACGACCGCGAGAAGCTCGACGAGCGCATCGCCAAGCTCGCCGGCGGCGTGGCCGTGATCAAGGTCGGTGCCGCCACCGAAGTGGCCATGAAGGAAAAAAAGGCCCGCGTCGAAGACGCCCTGCACGCCACCCGTGCGGCCGTTGAGGAAGGCATCGTCCCGGGCGGCGGCGTCGCTCTGGTGCGTTGCTCCAAGGTGCTCGATCAGCTCAAGGGCGCCAACGACGACCAGACCGTCGGCATCAAGATTCTGCAGCGCGCTATCCAGGAGCCGCTGCGCCAGATCGTGAAGAACGCCGGTGAAGAAGCCTCCGTGGTCCTGAACAAGGTCTCTGAGGGGGCAGGCAACTTCGGCTACAACGCCGCCAACGACACCTATGGCGACCTGCTGGAGCTGGGCATCATCGACCCGGCCAAGGTCACCCGGCTGGCGCTGCAGAACTCGGCGTCCGTGGCCGGGCTGCTGCTGACCACTGAGGCGATGGTCGGCGAGTTGCCGAAGAAGGAAGAGGCGCCCATGCCGCCGGCTGGCATGGGGGGAGACGACTTTTAAGCCTTTGAAACGACTGCAGAGTAGTACCTTGGGCCCCGGCAACGGGGCCTTTTTTTTCAAGGCAGTCCGTAAGGGGGGCGGAGCGCTTCGCGAATTCAATTGGCAAACGTACGATGCCGCGATCCCCGTGCTCTGCGGTGTCGGTGATGCTCAAGCGAAGTTATGCACGAACCGCAGGCTGCCATGACGAAGTCCCGCCGAACATTAGGGCGCCGCGTCCAGACTGCGGTCGTACTCATAGTTCAGCAGCACCTTGTCCAGCACGGTTTTGTACTTCATGAAGTCCTCCGGCTTGGCATCTATCCCAGGTACGCATCCTTGGTCGGGGGACCAACGGAAGCGCGCGAGGCCTGGATAGCTGCGCTGCAACTCTTCATTTGTGGCCTGGACCATGCCCAGGCAGCTGACCCTGGTTTTTGGCATGCTTCCTACCGGAGGGTTGATGGAAACCTCATTCAGCAGATGGTGTCTTGCGGAAGACCTTTCAACGGGGAGCGACGGCAAAGACCACAGCGGCGCCAAAGTCCCATTTGGAAGGGCCAAATCTGCCAGATGAGGATGGATAGTTAAAGCTCCAGCGCACAAAGCCGTTGCGATGACTGTTTAGTTCCGGATCATGGAGTCCGCCTTGCTCCGGATTCGCCGGCGACTGAGGCGATGGCCACGAGAATTTCAGGGCGTTAGAAGAGCTTGGAGACGCTCGCCACGAATCCTGCCAGCAGCGCTCACGTCCGCTCTACGGACCACGCTAACGCGGTCAAGGCAATGACAGGGAGTTCGGCTGTCACTTGTTTACGTTCCATGCGTCAAAGCGAACGTAAACGGCTCAGGAGCTTCCCTGGGTAGCAGCAGGAGTCGATTGCTTTGGACTCGGGCGCGCGTGTGCGGATCGCACCAGTCGACGGCCAGCAATCCGGTCGAGCGCCTTGAGACTTTGGGCTTGATCGCCAAGTCCGGAACCAGGGAAGACCAGCGTCTGGAGTGGCTAAGGGCGACGGACAAGGGGCGGCAGCTGCTGTCGCGCGCGCCGGCACCAACCGTCGGGGTACTGCCGGATGCCCTGGGAAGCCTGCCCGTGGAAACGCTGTGGGGCCTCTCCATCAACATGACCGATCTCACGGCTACCATCCAGCGCAAGGATGGTGCGGCGGCCGCTAAACCGCTGGCGGACTTCTAGCTAATGCGAACGACCAGACATTTAGCGCGGGCCCTGAGAAGCCTCCAAGTCGCGTATCCGCTGAAGGCACGCTTCGCGCTCTGCGATCAGATGTGGAGGAATATCACGGCAATTCTGCTTCGAAATGGCTCTTATGGCTTTGTCGATCCGCTCGAGTGCTTCCCTCTCGTCATCCAGCACGCATGGTTTGTGTTGCGCCATTTCCTCCAACCGCTCCGGGCATAAGAGAATCATCCTGTCGATCGCAGATTGATAATACGCGAAGACTTGACTGCCGAGGCCCCGGCGGCTTCATCAGGTCTATTCGAGGCGTCGGGCTTTAAGACGTTCTTTTTAGCCTTCCTTGTCTTCGAGTGACTCGTTTGAAGGAAGTTGTCCTGCCGAAGTTTCAGGAGGTATGGGCAGGGTTGAATGGGAGCTTGCGATCGCATCGCGTACGGCCCCTTCAAGCTCCGTCGCCTCATGCGTCTTGCTCACTATTGCGTTGGCGAGGTCCCGAGCGCGCCGCAGTTCAGGCGAGCCTGGCGTCGCACCGGTCATTACGACAACGGGCACCTCGAGACCATTCGAACGCAGTGCCTCTATCAGCGCGATGCCATCAGTGCCGGGCATATTGAGATCCGTGACGACGCATGCGGGTGGCTGGATAAGTGCCTCGGCCACAAGTTCTTGAGCATTTGAAAAGGTACGAGCCTTCCAGCCATAAATGCGCAGCAACATCGCTACCATCAAAGCGTTGTCGGCATGATCATCGATAACAAATATGGTCACAGCGTCCATGCATAATTTGCTACGGCGAAAAAGCTTATCTGGATGCATTCCTGCTCATAGGAACATCCTAAAACACGGTCGACGTGATCGCCCGTGGACAAAATCGCCCATGTTGCTGGTCAGATCGTTGAACAAGAGAATTGTTCCCATGGGGAGAGATACAGCCAATGTTCAAAATCTAGCGTGACGCTGGCGCAGGAAAGTAGCCGCGCGGCGGATGCGCAAAATCAAGCCATTCTTCCAGCGATCAGCTATGAAACAGTGATCGAATTCCACTCTGCCTTGCCATCGCGGTTTACGTAAAGCTCCAAGGCGAATGCGCCCGCGCGAGTACTTCGCCATGCCTGAATCTGACTTCTTGCGTGACCGCCGAACGCGTCGAGCGCACCCGGCATGGCCGGATGCTCCTCCGGCAGAAGGACCGGGGCGGCGAGCGCGGCGAAGGTGATATCGGCGATTGAAAAGCGATCGCCAGCGAGGAAGGGACGACCATCGGCCAGGCGCCGCTCGACGCGTCGGAATGCGCGGTCGATGTCTTCCGCGGCGTAGCTGGCCGAGCGCGCCGAGATATTCATCCCGCGCCGAATCAGTGCGGTGAGGAACGGGTACCCCGCCAGAAATGCTGAACGCTCCCATGCTGGCACACCCTGAGCCATCATCTTGACCAGGGGGCTGCGGTTGGGCAGCGCATGATGGTAAGCCCAGAGCCGTGTTGCGACACCGAGGTTTTCATCGAAAGTGCGCTGTAGTGTCAACGCCTCTTTGCGTGCTGGCGGCGCTGGGGGGATCAGGGTGCCAGGAGCGATTGAATCGGCCCACTCGGCAATCAGCGACGACCCCTGAATCAATCCATCGGGTGTCTTCAGAACCGGCACGGGGCGCCCGCCTCCCGCGCGCTTCACCGGGATGGCATGGAATATCGGGAGGTGGCCTTCCTCGGAATAGGCAATGCCGCAATAGTCGAGCGCCCAGCGTGCTTTTTCGCAGTAGTGCGACGCCGGTATCGTGATCAGACGGTTGCCGCCAGCCCGCTTCGGGGCTTCATAGTCCTTGCCGCTCATCAAGATCCCCGGGTTCGAACAGCTCCGGATCGGATGGATCGCCGATGAATGCCGGCGCCGTCCCGATCTTCTGTCTCAATACGCTCGAAGTCGCCATTCGGATGGGCCTGACCGGCCGTTTGAGGTGGATGCCCGAGTCTGATTGGCCCGCGGATCGAGCCGGGATCGGCAATGGCGACACCACCCTGTGAAATCACAATCAGCCGCTGCTTGGCCAAGGCGATGGCCGCTGTACGTATCTCCGGCATGCGAATGCGCCATTCGTGGCCGGCCTCACGCCGGGCAACTTCGGACGGGCAAAGGGTTGCGGGCGGTTGCCGTTCCGCAAGGGCGTCCAGGATGACCTGCTCCCAGTTGATCCGTCGCCTCATGCAGCGATTCTCAACTGGACGCCTGGGCGCGCAAAGTTGCGGCGTGCGCCCGTATCGCGGTCAGCTCTGTCTCCGGCTTGCGCTCGAGATTCAGCACCTGCTGTCCGAGGCGCGGATGCCCGGAGAAGCGGTCGCGGTGGCGATCCAGGAAATCCCAGTACAGGGTTGTGAATGGGCAGGCTTTGTCGCCGGTGGCCAGTGCCGGATCGAACTTGCACCCCTTGCAGTAGTTGGACATGCGCTGGATGTAACGGCCGGAAGCGATATAGGGCTTGCTGGCCATCCTGCCGCCGTCGGCGTGCTGGCTCATACCCATGGTATTGGGTAGCTCCACCCACTCCACCGCGTCGACATACACGGCGAGGTACCATTCGTGCACCAGGCGCGGCCTGACCCCCAGCAGCAGGGCATAGAGACCGGTCACCATGAGGCGTTGAATATGGTGCGCATAGCCCGTTCGCAGCGTGTCGCCGATGCACTGGCGCATGCAGTTCATCGGCGTATCGCCGGTCCAGTAGAAGCCCGGTAACGACGCCTCAGCCTTGAGGGCATTCTCGTCCAGCGCCGCGGGCATGCTTTGCCAGTAGATGCCGCGGACAAATTCGCGCCAGCCCAGAATTTGCCGGATGAAGCCTTCCGCGCTGGCAAGAGGCACCGCGCCGCTGCGCCAGGCGCGCTCCGCCGCCTCGCAGACTTCCCGCGGGTGGATCAGATGCAGATTCAGCGCCGCGGACAGTCGCGAATGCCAAAGTGTCTCCTCGCCGCTCCACATGGCGTCCTGCCAGGGGCCGAATTGCGGAAGGCGGTAGGTGATGAAATCGCGCATGGCGCTCAGCGCTTGGGCGCGCGTCACCGGCCAGTCGAACTCATCCAGACTGCCCGGATGATCCGAAAAGCGAGTGGCGACCAGCTCAAGAACTTCCGCCGTCAACACGTCCAGCTTGAAACCTCGTGCGGGCGGAATGCGGCTTGGGCCATCCGCCCCGAAGCCGCGCCGGTTCTCGGCGTCATAGTTCCACCGGCCGCCGGCCGGCTTGCCGCCGTCTTCCATCAACCAGCCGCCGCGCCCCCGCATCCAGCGGTAGAAGTGTTCCAGGCGGGGTTGGCGACGATCACGTATCCAGCCTGCAAAGTCCTCCAGGCTGCACAGAAAATGTCGATCGGACCGGAACTCGAATGGAATGCCGGTTTCCGCGGACAAAGTTTCAAAATCGCGGCGCAGCCGCCACTCGCCGGGTTCCAGCAGCACCACGCGCTCGGGACGCAATACCAGAAGGTCGCGGTACAGTGTCTCTCTGAGTGAGGGCAGGCTTCCCTGGTCGAGGTGGTTGTAAAGCAGGGGCAGGCCGCGTGTCCGCATCGCAGCCGCGAAGTGGCGCATCGCCGACAGGAACAGTGCGATTCTGGCCTTGTGGCTCCAGACGTGTTGCGCTTCGGCGACGGATTCGCAAATCCACAGCCGGTCGCATGCGGGATCAAAGCCGTCCAAAGCAGCCGATGACACGTCCAGCTGGTCCCCCAGGACCACGACTAGGCGGCGCACCTCCCGGTTCATCGCGGCTTGAAGGCGCTTCGGCGGCGCCCTCGCCGGCAGGCCTCGCTGCAGTGCCGCACTTCATCCCAGCAGCGCGCCCATTTGCAGCGCCAGTCGAAACTGCGCCCGCAGACCACGCAACACTTAGCCCCGATATGGCGCCTAGCGGTCGGCATGCTCAGAGGAAGAAGTCGCGGTTCTCGCCACCCAGCAGCATGTGCCCGTAGTTTCGAGCGAAGGGCACCGGATGATTGGCGATATGGGCGCGCGCCACATGCAGGTCGAGGAAGCGCTGCTGGATCTCGCTGCCCTGATAGACCGAGCGTCCACCGGCCACGGCAAACAGGCTATCGATCACCGCCAGGCACTTGTCGACAACCAGTGATGCCTGGTAGCGATATTGCACGCGCTCGACCATCGGGATCTCTTCGCCCGCCGCGGCGAGCTCCAGCAGCCGGGTAAGGTTGCGATACATCACCGCCTCGATCTCGTCGATGGTGTTCGCGGCCTCCGCGATACGGCGCTGGGTATCAACATCCGCTGCCAGCTTGGTCGGATCGTTCGATGCCGGCCCCTTCACGTTTGCGATATAAATCGCCAGCGCCCCCTTGCATGCACCGATGGCGGCGCAGGAAACGGTGCGCACGAACAACTGCCCCCACGGAATGCGGTACATCGGATGGCTGTCCGCGGAGACTCCGGGGTTGCTCAGCCGGAAGCCGTCAAGCTGGCGATGGGTGCGGTGTTCCGGCACGAAGGCCTCATCGACGACAATGTCGTTGCTGCCAGTGCCTTCCAGGCCCATCGAGCGCCAAGTATCCTCGACGCGGTAGTCGCTTCGCGGTAGGAGAAAAGTCCGATAACCTTCTCCTGGGACGATACCGCCGAGGAGAGCCCAGGCGCAGTGATCGGAGCCGCTGGACCAGGCCCAGCGACCGGACAATCGGAAGCCACCCTCAGCCGGCGTGACTTTGCCGACCGGTGCATATGCCGAGGAGACCAGAGTGTCTGGATCGTCGCGGTAGACATCTTCTTGGGCGCGTCGCTCCATCAATGCGATCTGGAACGGATGCACCGCGATGATGCCGCCGGCCCAGGCGGTGGACATGCAGGCTTCGCCGAGGAGGATTTGCAGGCGGAAGAACTGGGCCGGCGGCAATTCCAGGCCGCCAAGCCTGGCCGGCAGCAGGGCGCGGAAGAACCCAGCCGATTTGAGATCCGCAACGGTTTCGTGCGGCAACCGCCGCATCGCTTTGGATTGCGAGGCGCGCGAGCGGATATCCGGCAACAATGCGTGCACGCGTGCCTGGAGACGACTTGCTGCTGCGGCTTTCGCGGCGCTTTGCTCGATCCGGCTCATCAGATGTCCTCAATCGGAAATTGATTGATCAGTCGGCCCTAAATAGGAGCGCCTTCGACATGGCGCGCGATGGCTTCCGCTCGAAGTTGGTCGAGGCCGCGGCGCACCCAGGATTTGAGCGTGCCGAGCGGCGTTCGCATCAGTTCCGCGGTTTCGCGGTGCGTATAACCGGCATAGCAAGTGAGCAGCACTCCGGCGCGCATCTGAGGCGTCAGAGTCGCGAGAGGAGTACGCAGCTGGTTGATGATTTCCGCATGCTCCGCATCGCGACAGGGATCAGAGCCTGCATCTGCCAACTCGTTCAGCTCTGCTTCGAAGTCATGGCCGCTCTCATCGGGGCGCTGTGCGCGAATCAGATCGACGGCCTGGTTGCGCACCAAGGTAGTTAGCCAAGGCATGGCCGGTCCCCGCGCTGGATCATACGATCTCGATTTCTGCCAAATCTTGAGGAAGCACTCCTGCAGGGCTTCTTCGGCCAAGTCGCGTCGGCCGAGCCGCGCCATCAGTATGCCCAGCAAGTGAGAGCTCGTGGCATTGTAAAGTCGGCGGAATGCCCGCTGGTCGCCGGCTCCGACTGCGGCCAGCAATTCCCCTACGCAATCAGCCGGGGCAGCCATGAAGCTCGCCTTCTGAACCGTCATTGGCGCCGGAGCGTGCAGCTCGCCAGGCCGGCTGATCACGTACGACCAGCAGCACGAGGCAGGACAGCAGGGCCAGAACCGTCAGATCCAGGCTGATTGCATATCCAAACAAGCTGATTGGCGTTGACGCGTTCATTGGCCCGGGCGTCCGATCAGGCTCAACAGCTCGGAGCGTGTGCGAGGATCGTCGCGGAACGCGCCGAGCATGGATGAGGTGGTGAGGCCGCTGTTCTGCTTGCCGACGCCGCGCATCATCATGCACATGTGCTTAGCGTCGATCACCACAGCAACACCCTTGGCCCCGGTGACCGACTGCACACATTCGGCGATCTGCTGCGTGAGGTTTTCCTGGATCTGGAGGCGTCGCGCGTACATGTCGACGATGCGAGGGATCTTCGACAGCCCGATCACCTTGCCGTCAGGCAGGTAGGCGACGTGGGCCCGGCCGAAGAACGGCAGCACATGATGCTCACACAGGGAGTAGAGCTCGATATCCCTGACGATCACCATCTCGCTATTGCCGCTGGTGAATACGGCACCGTTGATGATGGAGTCGAGACTCTCGCGATAGCCCTGCGTCAGGAAGCCAATGGCCTTGGCGGCGCGGTGCGGCGTGCGAAGCAAGCCTTCGCGCTGCACGTCCTCGCCCACGCTCCGCAGGATCTCCTCGTAGAAGCCTGCCAGCTGTGTTTCATCACTCGCACCTAGCATGGGGTTTGGATGCCGGACGTCGTAGGCCATGGCGGGAGTTCCGTATAGAAGTAATGTTTATATTATGTATAAAAAAATATAAACACAACCTTTACACAAAATCAGACCTGGTCTAAGCTGCCTCTGTAACTCCAGACCCACTCCGCAAAGGAGCTTCGACCGGCCGAACCCTGACGGCCGGTCTTTTTTTGTCCTTCGAGCTTGCTTGCCGGAACGGAATCCGGCGCCTGTCACGGGCTAGAGGGGCGAGCCATCCTCCAGCGCTATGACGCGGCGCAATCCCTCTTCGAGAAGGGCGCGGGCCTGGCCCGAGACGCTGCGCAGCATGGCGTGCACGGCGGCGTCCTGCTCGTTGAGGTTCTGGCAGCCGATGCTGTAGCGTTCGAAAGCGCCCAGGCTGAGCAGCAGATCCGACAGGTGTCGGGGGCATTCGCAGCGAATCGTGTTGGGCGCGGCGGATAGCTCCGCCAGATCCGTTTCCGAGTAAATCGGTTCGGGCACGCTCCGGCTGACCAAGGCGTCAAAAGACGGAAGTGCTCCGTGCGGCCGTAAGCTCAAGCTGAGCTGACAGATGCGCAAGAGTTGCGTGGCGTCGCTGCGACCCTTGAGCAACAGGATCGGGTCAATCCTCAGTTGTGCCAGATCGCGCCCTGCTCCGAATGAGTAAACCACCACCACTAGCCGTGGCTCGGCTTGGCGCACCAGGTCCAGAACCTGAGCGGCTTGCGCCGGGCCCAAGGTGGGTATTTCAACGATTATGGCGTCCAGCGACTGGTCTCTGACCTCGGCCAGCAGCCGCTTAATGCCGTCGTAGGCGCCCCCCCAGCGGATCTGGGGCAGTGCCGCGGCGGCAGCTTTCAGGCGGGCCGGCAAAATGCTGCCGACCGCTGCGACGCGAACCGGTGCCGCACTGGCCGTGACGGGGCCTGAATCGGCGGCGAGCTGTTGCAGGCTCTGCTCGGTCAGTCCCGCTACTGTGCCGATGGCGTGTCCGCGATCCACCAACTGCTTGAGCAGGGCCAGCCTCGCCACATCCGAGCGTGAGTAAAGACGCCCGCCCGCCGGACTGCGTGAAGGGGTCAGCGCCGTATAGCGCCGCTCCCACATCCGGATGGTGGCGGCTGGCACACCAGAAAGGCGGGAGATCATCCCGATCCTGAGCCCTGTACTGCCTTTTTCTTTGGGCACGTCGTTTTGTCCAAGAATTGTTTAAATAATATTGCAGCGAGCGATTCAAAGTTGCAAACAGGCCCATCCGTTTGCCCGATTTTCTTCGTATAGACCCGGGAGCTTGCTTCATTGCGACAGCGCCGGACCCACCCGCAGTTCTCCCGAGCCGAGGCGTCGGCTGTATGCATATTCAGCTGGCTGGGGCTGTTGCCGACGTCATGTCGGGCAACCCGGAATCAGTAACCCGGACCTTTATCCATGGCGATCCAGGCTCGAGTTGCGATTGGACGCGGCAAAGAATGTTCTCGTGTCAGCCAAATAAGGTCGAGTTGAGCAAGAAAATGAACAGCCCCAGACGGTCGATCGTTTGGTTCAGGCGCGACCTCCGCCTGACCGACAATTCCGCTCTCAGCGCCGCGGTGACTGAAGCAGACGAGGTAATTCCGGTATTCATCTACGATCCGGTCGGGGAGCATCCCTGGGGCCCTGGCGCAGCCAGTCGCTGGTGGCTGCACCACAGCCTTGTCGCTTTGGACCAATCCTTGAGGCAGCGCGGCTCGCGCTTAACCGTTCTGGCTGGCGACAGCGAGGAGCTGATTTCAAGGCTGGCCCAGGAGGTGGCAGCGGGCAGCGTGCACTGGAGTGCTCTTTACGAACCCGCGGCCGCTACGCTGGAGCATCGATGTTCCAAGCGGTTGCGCCAGCAGGGTGTGGACGTTCAGTCCCATCAGGGCACGTTGCTGCATACCCCGGACAAATTGCTCACCGCGGCGGGCGAGCCCTACCGGGTTTTTACCCCATTCTGGAAGAATCTTCGGAACACGTGCGGCCCAGGCGCGGCATTGCCGATCCCAACGGATTTGAAGCCCGCCGGCAATTGGCCGGAAACGCTGGATATCGATTCGCTAGCCTTACTGCCCCGGATCAACTGGACCGAAGGAATGTCGGCGATGTGGAGGCCAGGAGAGAGCGGGGCCCGGGACAGACTGGACCGGTTTGGCATCGACCGGGTCATTCGTTATCAGGCCGACCGTGATTTTCCGATGCGCGAGGGAATATCACGACTTTCCCCGCACCTGCACTTCGGTGAAGTCTCGCCGCGCCAGGTGTGGCTGGCGGTGCAGGCGCGGGGAGGCGAGATTGTGCCGTCGGCTTCCGCGGACGCTTATTGCCGGCAGCTGGCATGGAGAGAATTCGCTCATCACTTGCTGGCGCACTTCCCCAACTCTCCCGAGGAGCCTTTGCAGCAGAAGTTCCGAAGGTTTTCCTGGCGGAAAGACTATGCGGATCTGCTGGCAGCCTGGCAGCGTGGTCAGACCGGGTATCCGCTGGTGGATGCGGGAATGCGCGAACTGTGGGCCACCGGCTGGATGCATAATCGGGTTCGCATGGTGGTGGCGTCATTCCTGGTCAAGAATCTCAGAATTCCCTGGCAGGAAGGCGCTCGCTGGTTCTGGGACACGCTGGTGGACGCTGACTTGGCCAACAACACGATGGGTTGGCAGTGGTGCGCTGGATGCGGAGCGGACGCCGCACCTTTCTTCCGGATATTCAACCCATACCTGCAAGCTCAAAAGTTTGATGAGCACGGGAAGTACGTCTGCCATTGGGTGCCGGAGCTCAAGGAGATCCCCCTGCTCAGTCCGGCATATCCGAAACCGCTGGTCGACTTTGGGGAGAGCCGACAGCGAGCTCTGGATGCTTACCAACAGATCAGTGCATGAGTGCTCATTCTCTCGAGAAGGGGCCTAAATGCAAGCCGGCTCGAAAAGTCGCGCTGGCATGAATCGGTTGAGGGCATGGGCATGAACACGCAACAGCCAGAGAGCCTGCGCATTTGTCTCAGTGCCTGAAATCACCTTGCCGTTTGAGCTGCGTCATTGGTGCTGAACGTGGCAATTGCGTGCGCCGCGCAACTCACCACACATTCCACTTAAATTTGTGGCGAGAGAGGCCTTGTTGACCCTATCTACGATGAAAGCGGAAGCGAGTAGGGAAACGGGGCTGCGCCCGGAGGAGATGAGTTTAGTTCACGTTCCGGTGGTGTTCAGTATCAGGAGTGGCGAATCCGCCCGGCGGCGGCGCCGCGCTGCTGCCGCAGTTGCTGGTGCAGGAGGACGTACGCGCCGGCCACCTCGCCTGCTGGGGCAGCGACGATGGCGCGCCGGTGGAAATCTGGGCGCTATACAGCTCGCGCCGCCTGCTCAGCCTGAAGGTGCGCGCCTTCATCGACGCGCTGGTCGAGGCCTTTCCGAACAAGGGCTTCGCCGGCAGCTGAGCTCGACAGCTAGCCGAGTGCTTTTTCTATCGGCGATAGATCCGATGACCTGAAGGCTCATTTCCGCAAAGTGGCGGGAGCGGAAGTACTCGCGTCGGGTGAGACGAAAGCGGTCGAGCGGTGGTGCAGAATTGGTGCAATTCGAGAAACAAGTCGCGCCAAGTTGTGACTGGTCAAGAGTCGTCATGGCTGTTCAAGTGGCTATTTAAATTAAGAAATTACAGAACAAGCGGCTTCTGTTCCTGGCACGGCCACAGATTCTGACTCTGTTTATCTAGGTTCGAGTCCTAGTCTCCCAGCCACCACCTCTCCGGTTGTCCGAGCACGGCCGGATGCGTCCGAAAGCCCGCGTAGATGCGGGCTTTTTTGTGTCCGGGCGATTCCGAGGGCGTCCAGTCCAACTGAAACCGGCGCATTTTGTGGGGTAATTTGTGGGGTAATTTCAATTCTCGAAGCTGGCCACGTCGGCCTGTGAATTTGCTTGGGTGTCCGCTTCCGGGATTTCGCGATGAGGTCCGCCTTGCCGCCCAAAGCTGACGTGGTTTGTAATTCGGAATCACCTCGAACGAGGTTCAGCGCAAAAATCGCTCCCGTAGTTCGCGCTTCAGAATCTTGCCGCTGGCATTCTTCGGCAATGCATCGAGAAGAATGATTCTCTTCGGGGACTTGTAGCCGGCTAGCCGCCCCCGGCAATACTCCAGCAAGTCTGCCTCCGTTACCGCTTCACCAGACCGGCACACCACCGCTGCGGTTACGCACTCGATCCAGCGGTCGTGCGGCAGGCCAAAGACCGCGACCTCCGCCACCGCCTGATGAGTGTAGATCACTTCCTCGACTTCGCGGCTGGCAACATTTTCTCCGCCGGACTTGATCATGTCCTTCTTGCGGTCGACGACCCGCAGGTAGCCCTGCGCATCTAACACCCCCAGGTCGCCGCTGTGAAACCAGCCGCCGCGGAACGCTTCGGTGGTTTTTGACTCGTCGTTCCAGTAGCCGAGCATGACGTGAGGGCCGCGGTGGACGATTTCCCCGACGGTGCCGTGCGGGACGGGAGTATCGTTGTCGTCAACAACCCGGGTTTCGACGTTGAGAGCTGGGCGGCCGGCCGAGCCCAGCTTGTCGAGTTGCTCGTCGGGTTTGAGGATCGTGGCCACCGGGGACATCTCGGTCTGACCGTAGAAGTTGTACAGCCGCATCTCGGGAAGGCGCTGGCGCAATTCCTTGACCACTTCCATTGGCATCACCGATGCGCCGTAGTAACCCTTGCATAGCGTGGACAGGTTGCGCCGCTCGAAATCGGGATGCCGGAGCAGCGAAATCCACACGGTTGGTGGGCAGAACAGCTTGGTGATGCGCTCGCGCTCGATAGTTTCGAGCATGGTCGCGGCGTCGGCTCCGGGCAGGATGATGCTGCTTGCCCCAAGGCACAGATCCGGCGACAAGAAGCAATGAAGCTGTGCGCAGTGGTACAGCGGCAGGCAGTGGAGTTCGACATCGTCGCAACTCATGTCCCCATCTACGATGCAACTCTCGTATTGAGCGAAGAAGTTTCGCGCGGACAAGGTGGCGCCCTTCGGCCGGGACTCGGTGCCGCTGGTGTAGAGGATCTGCACCGGATCGTCGTCAGCCACAACAACGTCGGGTTCGGCGGCGTTGGCGTGCCGCATCCAGTCCGTCACCGACTCCCAGCCGTCGCCTTCGAAAGTTCCTTTCACCGGGATCACGCCGCGTACCCGGACTTGCGCACCGCTGATGCCTAAGGCCTCTTGTGCGGTTGCCGCCAGGGCATCCTCTGTCACCACACCAACTACTCCAGCGTGGTCCAGGATGTATGCCACCTCGGTGGCGTTGAGCATGAAGTTCACCGGCACCGAAATCGCCCCCAGACGCGCCAGCGCGAGATAGACCACGACGAAGGCGTGGCAGTTGTGCGAGAGCAGTGCCACGCGATCTCCACGTGAAATGCCCCGCGCCGATAGCGCCCGTGCCACTCGGTTCACCGTCGCGTCAAGGTCTGCGAATGATTGGCGCAGGCCGCCGTCGACGATTGCGGTCTTGTGTGGAAACCGTGCGGCGCTGCGGCGCAGGAGATCGCCGATCCCGTGACTCCTGGCGCGTTGGATGGTTGTCTGCAAGCTGTCGCTGTAACGCATAAAACGGCTCCGCATTCGTCAGGATCGATTGATCCGAATGGGTTGGCAGTGACTCGCCCTGAAAGTGCCCGGCAAGCGGCTGCGAACCCCGGCCGACTATAGGTCGTTCGACATTCCGACGACAACATCGGTGGAAACACCAAGTCCTTTCGCTTTCGCCAACGAGATGTCGAGACAGTGGGAGTAGTTTGGCAAGCGCGGTGCGCCAAGGCTGTCGAGAAAGCGCTGGCAATTGTGCGAACTGCGACGGTCAACCATACAAATGCTCCGGGGGAGTGCCAATGAAGCTGATGTCATTGGGGTTGTTGATGCTGCTGGCGGCATGCGGTCAGAGTTCTGGAGCAGGCACCAGTGCACAGGGCGGGGATTCGCAAACCGCCGCAACCATTCCCGACGACGTAGAGCGGCGCGTCACAGCCTCGCCGCATCCGGTGGGCCACACGGGACGGTGGCTGATCGATGCCTGGGGTCGGGTGGTGATGGTGCACGGCGTCAATGTGGTTCCTACCGCGCCGGCAACGTCAGCGACCGTGAGCGACGACGCCATCCGCTTCCTTGCTGCCCACGGATTCACTGTCGTGCGGCTCGGATGGCAGGTGAGTGCTCTTGAACCCCAACCCGGCCACTACGACGAGCAGTACCTGCAAACCCTCGTCGACACGGTGAATCGCTTTGCGCGATACGGCATCTACACCTTGGTCGACATGCATCAGGACGAATGGGGGCCGTCGATCGGTATTCGAGGGTTCCCAGCCTGGATGACATTGGATGACGGGCTGCCCGCTCCACCCACGGGGCAGCAACATCCCATCGGTTACTGGACATCTCCGGCCATCAACCGCGCCTTCAAGAATTTTTGGGCGAACAAGCCCGTTGCCGATGGGCGCGGTGTCCAGGATGTCCTGGCCGCGCAGTGGCAGCACGTGGCCAGCCGCTTCGTCGGCAACCCGGCGGTGATCGGGTACGACATCCTCAACGAGCCCTACCCGGGCGAAGACTACCCCTATCCGCTGCCTTGCTGGTCGCCGCTCAATACCGGTTGCCCCGCGTTTGACCAAGTCCTGGCACGGTTCTACAACCGGTTGATTACGGCCGTGCACGCCATCGATCCGGATCACCTGGCCTTCTACGAGCCAGCTCAGTACACCTACACCGGCGTGCCCAACTACATGCCGAAGCCTGCCCCATCGGACGAGATGAGCGGTATCTCGATGCACGCGTACTGCCTTGAGGCACTCGGGCTGCCGAAAAGCCCGATTACGGACCTCTATTGCAATCCGGCGTTCAACAACGTGTTCTCCGGCACGGTGGCCCATTCCAGTCTTACCGGCTCCGCGATCCTGTTCACGGAGTTTGGCGCCACCACCGATCCGGGATACTGGACCGAGCTGACCGCCCTGTCGGACCAATACCTTGTGCCCTGGATACTCTGGGACTACACGGATGTCGCCGGTAGCTGGTCCCAGGCACCGCAACCCAACGCCTCCATCCTGACTGCGGTGGAGCGTCCGTATCCGATGGCGGTTGCCGGCACGCCACTCGCGATCTCTTTCGATCCATCTTCCAAGCTCTTCGCGCTGCGCTACGCGACGACCTCTCCCGCCAGCGGGGCGCCGCCGGACGCCAACACAGACATATACGTCCCGTCACTTCAATATCCCTCCGGCTACCAGGTGCAAGTATCCGGTGCGAGCGTGGTTTCGGCGCCCGGAAATTCGCACCTGCTGCTGCGCACGACCAAGGCTGCATCCGAGGTAAGCGTCAGCATCACACCGAAGTAACGGGATGCCGCAGCTGCCAGACAAGCGCGAGGACTCAGCCATGTGCCGTTGCAGTCTGTGGATCAAGGCTTGTTTGTTGTGCATGCTTTGTAGCCTGGTGCCGACGGCGTGGAGCGCGTCGGGTGCGGGTACGCAGGGGTTGCAGGTCCTCGATCTGCGTACGGAATGGCAGACAAGCCCCCTGGGAATCGACATCCAGCATCCGCGTCTTTCATGGAAGCTTGATTCGCAGCGCCGAGGGGCGATGCAAGGCGCCTTTCAGATCCTCGTCGCATCCTCGCCGGACCGCCTCGCGCAAGACATCGGGGATGTCTGGGATTCGGGCCGCGTCAGCACGACGCAGCCTTTCGGTGCGGTCTGCTGCGGCCAGCCTCTGGAGTCGCGCATCCGCTACTACTGGAAGGTCAGGGTCTGGGACGAAAAGGGCGCGCGATCGGCTTGGAGCACGCCCTCGCAGTGGGAAATGGGGCTGCTTTCCCCGAGAGACTGGCAGGCCCGCTGGATCTACCAGCCGCGGACCCTGGCCTCCCTGGTCCCTCCGGGAGTTACTGCGCAGGTGTCTCCCACGCCCGGCGCTCCGGCGCCGCTGCTGCGGACGACTTTCGATGTCGGCAAGCCGGTGCAAAAGGCACGCTTGTACGTTAGCGGCCTCGCTTACGCCTACACCTACCTGAACGGCAAGAAGCTGGGCGACCGGTACCTGGATCCGATCTGGACCGTGTACGACCGGCACGTGCCGTACGTGGCGCTCGATGCAACACCGTACATCGTCCAGGGCCGGAACGCGCTGGGCGTCACTCTCGGCCGAGGGATGTATGGTCCCTGGGATGGGGCCTATGCGGCACGCGAGTGGCACGACGAGCCTAAGCTGCTCCTGCAACTGGAAATCGAGTACACCGACGGATCGCGCAGCTCGGTGGTCAGCTCCCCGGCCTGGAAAGTCGTTCAAGGCCCGACTTTGCGCGACTCCCTGATTTCCGGCGAATGGTACGACGCGCGCCTCGATCACGACGGCTGGACCCTGCCGGACTACGACGACTCCGCCTGGGTGGCGGCGCAGGCCGCGCTACCACCAGCCGGTGGGCTACAGGCGGAGCGGATGGAGCCCATCCGGGTTGTCGGCGAAATGTCCCCGGTGTCCGTCGCTCACCCTTTACCGGGCGTGGCCGTCTACGATTTCGGTAAGGCGACGACCGGCTGGGCACGGATCGCCTTCAACGGCCCAGCCGGAACACAGGTGGAGATCGACTATGGCGAAAAGCTGGCGGCGGATGGCACGGTGGTGCATTGCTGCGCCGTCAGCGGCGCAACGACCCTTCAGTCGGATCTCTACATCCTGAAGGGTCTACCGGGGGAAAGCTGGGAGCCTGGCTTCAGCTACGACAGCTTCCGCTATGTGGAGCTCCGGACCACGTCGATGGCCTTGCCGCCCGCTACGCAAGTTGTAGCGCGCATTGCCCACAGCGACATCCGGCGCACCGGAGACTTCACGAGCAGCAATGCGCTGTTCAACAAGATACATCAGGCCATGGTAGAGACCTCACTCAATAATCTCCACAGCGTTCCCACCGATACGCCGATGTACGAAAAGACGCCTTGGATGGGAGACGGCCACTTGTTCGCCACCTCGGTGATGCTGAACAACGATGCCGACCTGCTCTACGCCAAGTGGACCCAGGACATTCGCGACGATCAGCTCCCTGACGGCCTGGTCGGTTACGAATCCCCGACCTCTGGGCTGAGGGAGACCGAGTATCTGTTCATTTCACCCAGCTGGCATCGCGCGGCGTGGAAGGTGCCGTGGTCGGTGTACCTCCACTACGGCGACAAGAGGATTCTCGAAGAGTCCTATGAAAGCCTGGTGGCTTACGGAGCATTTCTGGAACGAGCCATCACCGCTACCGGCTATGTCTGGGAGGGCTATGACTTTGCCGACTGGGTGGCTCCGGGCCAGACCGCCGATACTTTTGCGCTGCAGCCGGGGCGCGAGTTCATGGGGACAGCACACGCGTACGACGCCTTCCGCACACTGGCGCAGATTGCGACGGTGCTGGGGCGCCGGCTGGAGGCCGATCACTACAGGCTGGTCGCCGGCCTGATCAAGGTGGCGTTCAACGCCCGCTTCTACGACGCCATGGGTCGGTCATATCGATACGATGCTTCTGATGCGCATCGCCAGTCGCCAAATGTGGTCGCGATCGCCTTCGGTCTGGTTTCAGACGATCGAATTGCCGCGGTCGCCGCGGCAGTCGCGGCCGACGTCAAGGCTAAGGGCAATCACCTGGATACTGGAGCGATCGGGACGGAATACCTGCTGCCCATATTGACCCAGCAAGGCTACGGCGATTTGGCTTATTCAATCGCCAACCAGACCGACTATCCGAGCTGGGGCCAATGGCTCCAGTCCGAAAGCACCTTGTTCGAGCAGTGGGGACCCGATGCTCGCTCCCACCAGCACGCATTCCTGGGAACCGTGGACGAATGGTTCTTCCAGACCGTTGCCGGCATCGAGCCAATGGCGCCCGGGTACTCCCAGGTGTCGATCAAGCCCTACCCCGTGGGGGTGCTTTCCGCGGCGTCGGCCCACGTCGGAACGCCCTACGGCCAGGTTGCGTCGAGCTGGAGTCTCAATGCGGGCGCATTCGATTTGCGCGTAACCATCCCCTGCGGGAGCCTCGCCACCGTTTCGGTTCCGGCAGACAGTTCGGCTCGCGTATTCGAAGGCGAGGGTGGACAGGCCGTCGTGGCCGAGCGCGCCACCGGCGTCGCTCTGCTCGGAACGGAGCAAGGTCGCGTCGTGTACCGCGTCGGTTCCGGCAACTATCACTTCCGGGCGATCCGGGGCCAATGAGCGCCTACCTCGCTCCGGTTCAAGACATGAGGTTCGTGTTGCGGGAGCTTGCCACACTCGCCGAAGTCAATGCGTATCCCGCGTGCAAGGAAGCTACACCGGACCTCGTGGACGCCGTGCTGGAGCAAGCGGGACGTTTCGCCGCAGACGTGCTTGCGCCCATCAACACCGTCGGGGATCGGGTGGGTGCCCGTTACCGGGAGGGGGAGGTCAGCATGCCGCCCGGCTTTCGCGAGGCGTATCGAAGCTACGTGGAGGCGGGATGGGGCGCGCTGGCAGCTCCCAAGGAGTTCGGTGGCCAGGAATTGCCGCGTGTTGTATCTGCCGCGGTACAAGAGATGTGGAAGTCGGCCAATTTGGGGCTCTCCGCTTGCATCCTGCTGACGCATGGCGCTATCGAGGCTCTCCTGCTGGCCGGGAGCGACGAGCAGAAGCGGAACTATCTTCCGAAGATGGTGCGCGGCCAGTGGACCGGCACGATGAACCTTACCGAGTCACAGGCTGGCTCGGACCTCTCGGCCATTCGCGCGCGTGCGGAGCGCCAGGCTGACGGCAGCTATCGCCTGCGTGGACAGAAGATCTTCATCACCTATTGCGAGCACGACCTCAGCGAGAACATTGTCCACCTGATGCTGGCCCGCACGGCGGACGCCCCAGCCGGGGTTAAGGGGATCTCGCTTTTCCTCGTACCCAAGCTGATCCATGGGAATGACGGACAGCCTGCCTGGCGCAATGACCTGCGCTGCGTGTCAATCGAGCACAAGCTGGGATTCCATGCGGCGCCCACCGGCGTGATGGTCTACGGCGAGCGGGACGGCGCGCTTGGCTACCTAGTAGGCGAGGAGAATCGCGGCCTCGAGTATATGTTCGTGATGATGAACTCCGCGCGATTCGCGGTTGGCCTGGAGGGGCTGGCGCTGGCGGAGCGAGCCTACCAGCAGGCTCGCAACTACGCCCGGGGAAGGGTGCAGGGGCGCCCGGTCGAGGGCGGCTCGGCGCCGGTGGTCATCGCCCACCATCCGGATGTCCGACGGATGCTGATGCTGATGCGATCCCAGGTAGAGGCTATGCGGGCACTTGCCTACGTAGTGGCTGCTTCGATGGATCATTCGCATCAGTGCGAGGACGTCGGCGAACGCGCGCGCCACCAGGCGTTTGTCGACCTGATGACTCCGGTGGTCAAAGGGTGGTGCACAGAGACGGGGATCACGGTCGCGAGCCTTGGGTTGCAGGTACATGGAGGGCTGGGCTACGTCGAGGAGACCGGGGCGGCGCAGCATTTGCGCGATGCCCGTGCCACGGCCATCTATGAAGGCACCACCGGGATTCAGGCCAACGACCTGATCGGGAGGAAAATTGCCCGGGACCGTGGCGCAGCGATGGTCGCTCTGTCGGCAAGGATGGGGGCCACGCAGGAGCAGTTGCTAGGGTCTTCGGATGAGGATTGTCGCGCGATAGGAGCCAGGTTCAAACAGGCCTTGGACGCGCTGCGGAGGGCTACAGCTTTCATCGTCGAAAGCTATCACCTGCGGCCGAGAGACGTTGGCGCCGGCGCCGTGCCGTTCCTCGAGTTGATGGGCGTCGTTGCGGGTGGCTGGCAGCTCGCGCGCTCAGCGTTGATTTGCGCCGACAGCCCCGACGCCGTAGACCTTGCCTTCGCGCAGGACAAGATCGCCACCGCCCGATTCTTTGCCGACCATATCCTGACCCAGGCGGTGGGGCTGGCCGAGACGGTGCTTTCAGGTGGACCGGCTGCCCTTCGTATTGAGGTCGCGCGACTCTAAGCCTTTCCCGCCCTTTCGGCGTGACCGTCGTTCCAACACGGCAAAGCACCAAGTTCCTCCAGTTTCGCCAACGAGATTGCACCCGTGCGGGAGTAGCGTAGGGGCGCAATGAGTGGCACGCCTGCGCGGCGCCGACCGGGGCCAAGGCGAGGCCGCCGTATCTGAGGAGGAGTAGAAGATGAAGCGTGTATTGAGCGCCGTGGGTGGCGTGGTTGCAGCATGCATCCTTGCCCCGCTGCCGGGTTGGGCGAAGGTATCCGCCGATCAGGCGGCGCAGCTGGGCGGGGATAAGTACACCTGCATCGGCGCGGAAAAGGCGGGTACGCCGTCGGGCGTCGCCCCGTTCTCCGGCAAATGGCTGGACTCCTGGCCCGGCATGAAGAACAAGCGCGGCTACGAGCCCGGCCCGTACGCCGAGGAAAAACCGCTGTTCGTCATCACGGCGCAGAACATGGGCCAGTATGCCGACAAGCTCACCGACGGCCAGAAGGCCCTGTTCAAGCGCTATCCCGAATCCTTCCGCATGCCGATTTATGCCAGCCGCCGCGATTTCCGCGTGCCGGACTGGGTGTGCGATACGGTGAAGAAGAACGCGGTGAGCGCCGAGCTGGTGCACGACGGTCTAGGTACCACCGGCGTCACTGGCGGCATCCCTTACCCCTTCCCTGCAAGCGGCCAGGAAGCGGTGTGGAACATGATCCAGCCCTATCGCGCCTGGAACGAATCGGCGGTTTACGACCTGGCCGACGTCTACGGCAATGGCAGCATCGCTTGGGGCCGGCAGCACCTGCGCACCCTCAGCGTCGCAAACGATCCGAAGGCGCGCGGCGCCTACCAGGATCAGATCAACGCCTACTACTTCGAGGAGGAGTTCCTGCCGCCGCGCGACAAGGGTGCGATCAACGTCGGGTGGGTGCCGAACGATTTCCATAACGACCGCAACCAGACGTGGCAGTACAACCCGGGTACCCGCCGTGTGCGGCAGGCTCCGGACGTCGGTTTCGATTATCCCTTCCCGCCGGCGGGCCTGCGCACGGCAGATGACGACTACCTCTTCCAGGGCAACCCCGAACGCTTCAACTGGAAGATCGTCGGCAAGAAGGAATACTACGTCCCTTATAACAACTTCCGCTCCAACGACCCGTCACTGAAGCTCGGCGACATGGTCAAGCCCAACACCGTCAATCCGGACTACCAGCGCTACGAGCTGCACCGGGTGTGGGTGGTCGAGGCCGGTCTGAACCCGCAGTTCCGCCACATCTACAAGCGCAAGGTGCTGTACGTCGACGAGGACACGTGGCTCTCGCTGTGGTCCGAAGCCTACGACGGTCAGGGCCAGCTCTGGCGCACGTCGTTCATCGACTACAACTATTCGGCTGAGTGCCAGTGCTACCACCGGGGCGTCTCGGTCTACCACGACCTCACGGCCAACTCGTACGAGGCGACGTACCTGGTGAACGAAACCGGTACCGCTGGCTGGTGGAAGCTCAATGATCCGGCAAACGTACCGGATCTTTACAGCCCGAAGAGCGCGGCATCCGCCGGGCACTGAACGCGCCGCCGGACCATACCAATAGGGGGAGAATTATGAACAACTTTGCGCGCGGCAGCGGCGCCGCACTGCTGCTGCTCGCCGGCCCTTTGCAGGCCGGCACTTTCAGCCTCAACGACGACATCGACGCCGAGTACAAGGTCACCATCAACTACAGCGCCTCGATGCGCCTGAAGGACCCGAGCGATGCGCTGATCAACGGCCCGGTCAATTCCACAACCAGCCTGCCGACCACCATCAACTTCGACGATGGCGATCGCAACTTCAAAGCTGGCAGCTTGGTCAACAACCGCATCAGCGGCTTGGCGGAACTGATTGTGCGCGGCCCGAGCTACGGCATCGCCCTGAGCGGCGATGGCTTCTACGACCAGGCCTTCCACCGCCCCAACGACAACAACTCGCCCGACACCATCAACAAGACCGAGCCGCCGCCGAGCCGCTTCACCGACGGGGCTCGCTACTACGACGGACAGCGGCTGCGCCTGCTCGACGCCTATGTCTACGGCAACTGGCGCTTCGGTCCGCATCAGGATGTGGACCTGCGCATCGGCAAGCAAGTCGTCGCGTGGGGTGAGGCTTTGTTCTTCTCCGGCATCTCCACCGCCCAGGCGCCGGCCGACGCGTCCAAGGCCTTCATTCCCGGGATCGAGATCAAGGACATCCTGTTGCCCAGCAACCAGGTGTCGCTGCGCATGGGCCTGACCGAGGACCTGAGCCTGCTTGGTTACTACAAGCTGCAGTACAAGGCGACCGAACTGAGCCCGGTGGGTGACTTCCTCTCCACCACCGATGCCGTAGGGCCCGGCGCCGAGTTCATCTACCTGGCGGTCAATCCGTTCTACAGCCTGGCCCCGCTTCCCGCACCGCTCAACATTCCCCTGGGCCAGCTCGTTCCTGGCACGCCCAAGGTGTGGACTGCGAGCCGCGGGCCAGACCTGAAACCCAGTAACTGGGGGCAGTTCGGCGTGGGCCTCAACTATCAGCTGACGCCGCAGACCAGTTTCAGCGGCTACTATCTGCGGTACACGGATACCGCCCCGATGGTGCGCCTCAACGAAGGCTACCAGGTACTGCTCAACCCCATTGCCGGGCTGCCACAGCCCCTGCAGGGGGCGGTGCAAGCAGTCGAAGCCGGGCTGCTCGGCGGGCAGGCGCCGCCGGCAAACACCGCTCTGACCTCGCAGGCCATCGGCGTGCAGGTTCCGGTGTCGTACAACGTCGCCTACCAGCAGGGCATCCACATGGGGGCGATGAGCTTCTCCACCCAGGCCTTTGGCGTCAGCTTTGCTGGAGAAGCGAGCTACCGCGATGGCATTGACCTGCTGGTCAATCCCGCGGCCCCGGCGTCGACACCCGCCAAGACGCTGCAGGGTGACTTCAGCGCGCTGCAGGTGCTGGGCCCAGGCTGGTTCTGGGACGACCTCAACCTGATCGGCGAGTTCGGCTACATCCACGTCAACGCGGTGAAGCCGGTGGCGGGTGTGACCGCCTTGGCCAATGGCACCGGGCCCGCCAGCCGAAATGCCTGGGCCTACTCCTTCCTCGCGAGCTTCGACTGGAAGAACGTGTTCGCGGGATGGGACGTCACGGTGCCGATCACTTTCCAGGGCATCGCCAAAGGCAGTCCGCCACCTGGCACGTTCGGCGCGCTGTGGGGCGAGGGCGACCAGCGTGCTTCGGCCAGCGTGAACTTCAGCTACCTGCAACGTCTCACCCTGGGATTGTCCTACAGCGCTTTCCTGGGACGGCCGGACTTGGGGCAGCATCCGTACGCCGATCGCGACTCCGTGGGGTTCAACGTCAAATACCAATTCTGATTCCAGGCCTCGTACGTCCCTAGGCTGGCCCCCAAGCTGCTCTCCGAGCATCGGACATCGTCCAAAGCGAGGTTGACGCGAAATCGCTTTCGCTTTTCAATTGCGGACAGGCAGCCCTCTACGCCGCCTTTTGTTTGCGAAGCGCGTATAAACCGCTGATACTGGTGCGTCCGTAGAGCGCCAACCAGGAGCGGACCATTGCCTACGAAATACGCAGCTAAGACAGGGGCCGGGTAGGTGTTTGGCGTTCAGGTGGTTCGCGATTGAAAGACTCAAGTGCTCAGCGCAAGCCTGCCAGGCAGGCTCGATTGTCGGGTGTCGATCGCCGCGACCAGATCCTGATCGCGGCGACGGCCGTCTTTGCGGATCGCGGATTCAGCGGAGCAACCACTCAGCAGATTGCCAAGGCAGCAGGGGTGTCCGAGCCTTTGCTGTATCGGCATTTCCCGTCCAAGGTGGCGCTGCACAAGGCCGTGCTGAGGAAGGCAATCCTCGAGCAGGATACGGTGTACTCCGTTCTGGGCAAGACGGAAGCGTCGGCCCGCGGCCTGCTGCAGATGCTCAGCGGCTACCTGGGCTACTGCCTGTATGCGTCCTCCAATGCCGTGCTTGCGGCGGGCCAGCGCTTGCTGCTTGCAAGCCTGGCCGGCAATGGCGAATACGCCCAGCTGCTCTACAAGCGCGCCGTGCGCCTGAGCCTGGGTAGCCTGGAGGAGGCCATCGACGCGGCCCGTGCCTCCGGTGATCTCACCGGCGAGAAGCTGGTCGTGCAGAATGTGCTGAGCTTCATCGAGCACGTCGGCGCGCAGATGCTCAACATGCAGCTCTCCGGTGTCGCGCCAACGGTCTACAGCGGGAACCGTGGCGAGTTGCTGCGCCAGGCGGTCCAGTTCTGTGCCCGAGGCATAGGCCTTACCGACGATGCCATCCGGCGCTACTACGTGCCCCCCGACATTTCGCACTACAGCAGCAGCTTCGAAGCGGCCGCGCAGGCAGGATCTACTGTGTCCCCGGCCGAATTGGGCAAGAAGACGCGCGCCAAGCGCTCCGCAACGAAATAGCGGTTCGCGACGTCCGTCGCCCTGAACCCCAAGCCGAGCGAACCCATCTCCAGTCGTCCCTGACGCTCCTGGGTTCGCACAAAAACACTCGTTGATTCAATGCAGATTCCCAATCTGTATTGACGTCGAAATATAAGTTAGTGAATACTCACTAACATCTGAGGCGCGGCAATTTTCTACCACTGTTTGAGCGCCCTTCCACGAGGAGAAGCATCGATGCAGTCCCAGAATCTTTCCGACAATCTGCGGCCATTCGCTCCGCCGCAGGTGATCCAGGACGTCTACACCCCGGGGGAACACGGCAGCATCCTGGATGCGGTGAGCAAGCATGGACCGTGGAAGCTGATCATCGCTCACCACTTCAAGTCGCTCGAGGAACTGATCGCCACCACCTCCGGCGCACTGCCGGCAAACACACCGGTGGAGGCCTTCGTATCCCCCGTGTTCCGCGGCTACCTCGCCGAGCACGGTGTGCCGCTCTACGAGGAAGTGGAGGAGGCTTTCTTCAGCGCCAAGCTGCTGGGTCTGGCGAAAAGCTTCTGGGGTGCCAAGTACGCGTCGCCAACGATGATGCTGTTCAACATGGGCGGCCCGTTCTTCGACTCCGATCCGGGGCACGTGGATTCGCCGACCTTCCGCGGCCTGGATCACAAGAACGCACCCATCTGGCTCCTGGCGATCATGGGCAAGTCGGGGCTGTTCAAGCCGTGGCTAGTGAAGATGGCGCAGGTCATCACCTGGTTCCACAAGGACAGCGTGGGCGGCGGCTTTACCTATTGGCCGGAGGGGCCGCTGGGCGTGCCGAAGCGCATCACGCCGCCGATGTGGAATCGCGGGGTGGTTTCGCAGAACGAGGCCATGTTCCATCGCGCCGAGTCGTTCGGGCCGGTCGAACTGCGCCGCCCCAAGGGCCTGGCCTGGGACTCAACCTTGCGCGGCGACCCGTCGCGTCCCGGTCACTGGCTGGTCGAGAACGGGTCCCAGTTGGTCACGCGTTACGAGCCCGACCAGATGCGCCTGCTGGTGCACTGGAACGCGCAGCTGTTCATGGACCGGAAGGAGATGGTGACCCACTTCGACCACCTGGACGACATGACGGCCGAGCGCGCCTGCGAAATGCTGATCGCGGATCTCAAGGTGCGTGGGGTGAAGTTCGAGGTTCCGACCAATCCGCTGGCCGACCGCGCCTTTATCGGCCTGCTCGCGCAGACCTACGCGGTGGGACCGGCCAGCTACCCGGCCGAAGCGCCCGTTGCCCCGCCGCTCGCCGCCTAGGCCGGAGCATCTCACATGACGAACAACAAACTGTCCGACTTCGGGTTCACCAAGCTGGTGGTCGCGGAACTCGCGAAGTCCGCCGATTTCTACAAGAGGGTTTGCGGGCTGACAGAGCAGTTTCGGTACAGCTCCACCATCGCTGGCCGGAAGATCGACGAGATCCTCTTCAACGCCACTTATCCGGGCGGGCCGACCTTCGTGCTGCTCTCGTTTCCCGATTCGCCGGAGGCGGTTACCGGCGAGTCGATCCTCGGCTTCACGACTCCCGACCTCGAAGCGTTCCTCGGCCGGGTGGCCGAGGCCGGTGGCACGGTCGCAGAGGGAATCCGTGTCATGGAGGACATGAAGCTCAAGGTTGCCTTCGTCCGCGACGTCGAGGGCCACCTGCTCGAAATCGTGCAGATGCTGTAAGCCCGCCAGCCGCGGGCAGCCCGCGGCTGACATGTGGCAATCACCCAGAACAAGGCGCCGCTGGTGCGCCGGAGGAGATCGATTCATGGCGAGAGACGACACCCCCGCGGGGCAGATGGCTCGCGCGCTGCCGCTCGCTGACAGTGCCGCCTTTCGTCAGGCCTTGGCGGAAGCCAACATCCCGACGCTGCTGATGGTCTATGTCCACCTGACGCACGACGAGGCGATGCTGGACCGTTTCTCGGCCCACATCCGCCCCGCCTATTCGGGCCAGCCGACCGAGATTCCCGCAGGCGACGCCGAGGATCTCCGCGGCAGGCTGCAGCAGCTTCTGACCAGTCCAGGAGCCGCGACCAAGGGCGCACCGTCGCGCCAGCTCATGCAGAAGATGATGAGCGTCGGCGTGGGCGAACCGGTGACCGATGAATTCATTCCGCTGCTGCTGGAGCAGATGGGCTTCGAGTTGCCCCCGCCGCGCAAGCAGATCGCCGGGCGGCCGACGCCTCCGCCGGGATTCAAGGTGCTGGTCATCGGGGCAGGTCTGACGGGCCTGGCGGCCGGCATCAAGCTTTCGGAGGCGGGATACGACTACGTCACGATCGAGAAGAACGCGGACGTTGGCGGAACCTGGTTCGAAAACGTGTACCCGGGTGTCGGCGTGGACACTCCCAGCCATTTCTACTCGTACTCCTTCGAGTTGAATCCGGAGTGGCACCACTACTTCCCCAAGGGTAAGGACATGCAGGCTTACTTCCTGCGTGTCGCCGAAAAGTATCGGCTGCGGGACAAAATCCGCTTCGAGACTCGGGTCGTCGCCTGCATTTACGACGAGAGTTCCGGTTTGTGGACCGTGACGGTGAAGAGCAGGGATGGCCGCGAGGAAGCGCTCAAGGTCAACGCCGTGATCAACGCTCATGGCCCGGTCAACCGTTGGTCCTGGCCGAAGCTGCCCGGCTTCGATGATTTCAAGGGGCCGAAGATGCACACGGCCGGCTGGGACCCCAGCGTCGAGCTGAAGGGCAAGAAGGTCGCAGTGATCGGAACCGGCGCGAGCGGCTCGCAACTCGTGCCGGCCATCGCGGCGGAAACGGCCCACCTCACGGTGTTCATGCGTTCGAAGCACTGGGTGCTGTTCAACCCGGAATACATCCATGAGGTGAGCGAAGGCTGCCGCTGGGCGATGCGGCACATCCCGCATTACCTCGAGTGGTTCCGGTTCCGGGTCTACTGGGCAGCCGGAGACGGTCTGTTCGTCAACGTGCTGAAAGATCCCAACTGGCCAGCCGACTCGCCTTCGGTGTCGGCCGTCAACGACACCATGCGGAACTACGGCCTCTGGTACCTGCAGCAAAAGTTCGCCGATCGGCCGGATCTGATGGCGAAGCTGCTGCCGGACTGCCCGATCTTCTCCAAGCGCATCATCCTGGACAACGGCTGGTTCGACGCCCTCAAGCGCGACAACGTGTCGCTCGAGGACCAGCCCATCGAGCGCGTCCTGCCGAACGGCATCCGGATGAAGGATGGTCGCACGATCGAGGCGGACATCATCGCCTGCGCGACCGGCTTCGACGTGTCCAGAATGCTCGGGTCCCTGACGGTGATCGGGAAGGACGGTCGCAGCCTGGGCGAGGAGTGGGGGCCGGAAGATCCCCGCGCCTACATGGGCATGACGGTTCCGGGATACCCGAACTTCTTTCTCACCGTCGGCCCCAACAGCGCGCCGAACCATGCCGCAGGCCAGAACCTGATTTCGGAAACCCAGATTCACTACATCATCGAATGCCTGGACCTGGTCGTTGCGAACAAGGCCAAGTCGATCGAGCCGACGCAGCGGGCCTACCACGACTGGAATGACCAGATCGACAACCGCATGAAGGAAATGATCTGGACCCATCCCAAGGCCAACAGCTACTACAACAACTCCAAGGGCCGGGTGTTCCTGTCCTTCCCCTACCGACTCGTTGACTACTGGACCTGGACCCGCAACCCGAAGCCGGACCACTTCACCTTGAACTGAAGCCGGCGCGACCGCCGGCCCGGAGGTTTCAGCAATGCCAGTCAGCCCGCAACTTGCCGCCATGCTTGCCGCGTCACCGGCGTGGCCTGGGGCAAGGACCATGACCGTCGCGGATCTGCGTGCTGCGGTTCGCCTGGCGTCGACCTTGTTCCCGCCGCTTCAGGTGCCGCTGGCCTCCATCGTCGACCGGACCATTCCCGGCCCAGCCGGCGAGATCAAGGTGCGGATTTACAAGCCAGCCGGTGTGGGAGCTTTTCCGGTCATTGCCTACTTCCACGGTGGTGGATGGGTGGTCGGCGACCTCGATACGCAGGACATGATCGCGCGCGGCCTCGCGTATGGCGCCTCCAGCATCGTGATGTCCGTCGACTATCGCCTGGCCCCCGAGCATCCGTTTCCCGCCGCGCCGGGAGACTGCTGGGCGGCCACCCGCTGGCTGGCGCAGCACGCCACGGACCTCGGCGGCGACCCGAGTCGGCTGGCGGTCGCCGGCGACAGCGCCGGCGCCGATCTCGCCGCTGGCGTGGCCCTCTTTGCACGCGAGGCCCGGGCACCCATCCTGTCGGCGCAAGTGCTGTTCTACGGTTCAGCCAACTATCCCTCGGCGGAGACGGTCTCGGCGAGGGAATTTGCTGCAGGACCGCTGCTCACGCGCGACGACGTCCTCTACTTCTGGAGCCTGTACTTACCGGACGCCGTCAAGGACCAATACAACCAGCTGGCTTCGCCATTCCGCGCCACGGAGCACCGCAGGCTTCCCCCGGCGTACATCGCCACAGCCGAGGTCGATCCCACGCGCGACGATACCGAAGCATTCGCCGCCAAGCTCGCTGCGGCCGGCGTGATGGTGCAGGCGCGCCGCTATGCGGGGATGGTCCACGGCTTCGTCTCCTGGCTGGGCGTCCTTCCGGAAGCGCAGCAGGCGGTCGACGACGCTTGCGCCTTCCTCAAGGCCCGATTCGCAGACAGGTAAGCGGTGTGCAGCGGTTGAGATAAAAGCGGAGGAGAGCACAGTGTCGAGAGAATCCGAGGTTTTCGGTGGCGGGGTTGCCGTCATTACGGGCGCCGGCGCCGGTATCGGCGCGGGCTTGGCCCGTCGCGCCGGCGAAATCGGGATGAAGGTGGTGGTGGCGGATATCTCGGAACAGCGCGCCGAGGCTGTTTCGGGTGAAATCCGGGCCAAGGGTGGTGAAGCGCTGGCTGCAGTGGTGGATGTCACCCGTCCGGGCAAGATCGACCGCTTGGCCGAGCTCGTCCACGACTGTTATGGCGACGTACGGTTGCTGGTCAACAACGCGGGCATCGAGACCATCGGCTACACCTGGGAAATCCCCAAGGAGCGGTGGGAAACGACGCTGAAGGTCAACATCCACGGCGTCGTGCACGGCGTCCGCGCATTCGCCCCGCGGATGCTGGCCAGCGGCAAGCCTGCATGCATCGCCAACCTGGCATCGATCGGCTCTTTCGGCATGATGCCCACGCAGACTGCCTACATCATGACCAAGCATGCAGTGCAGTCGTTCAGCGAATGCCTGTACCTTGAAATGCAGATGACCGGCAAGCCGATCCAGGTGTCTTCAATCATCCCGGGGATGGTGAAGACCAGCATCTTCGAGGAAGGCGCCGGGGATGGTGAGCCTGCCGGTGCGAGCCGCCACCGCACTGTGATGCGGGAACTGATGTCCGCTTACGGCATGGATCTGGCCGAGGGTGCGCGGATCATCTTCGAGAAGCTTGCGGCCGGCCGCTTCTGGGTCGATACCCAACCCGATATGACCGAGGACGCTGTCCGCGGCCGAGTCGAATTTCTTCGCGGCCGCACTGATCCGCAACTCGCCGATCAGGCGCGCGCCCTGCTGGGGCAGGGGGGCTGACCATGGACGGCGCTCTCGCTTATCAGCCTGCTATCCGGACGGTCGGGCAGGGCTGGCGCGGTGCTGAAGCGCCTGCTGGCAGGAGCAATCCGATCGCAGCTCCCGACGCCGGCAAGCGGGAGGAGGCGTTCAGGATGGTTGCCGAACACGGCGGCGGCAAGGGCGGCAATCGTACGCACTGCTCGGTGTGGGAACTCGGCGAGGCGTCCTCCTTTTCGACCGAACGCGAACACCTGTGCTTGTGGCTACCGGTCAAGGGCAGTATCACGGTATCTCCGTCGGACGGCGGATCAGCCTATCCATTCGCTGGGTCTAGCATTGCCTCCATACCTCCCGGATCGAACTGGCAGGGGTCGTGGCAGGGCCGGCAGCGCTGCGTGCTGCTGGAGATCGGCCCCCTGGTGCTGCGCGAGTTCGCCCGCGGCTCCATCACGTTCCCCAACCGGCAGCAACTGCTGTTGCTCAAGGACGAGCGCATCAAGCTTGGTCTTATGGCGCTGTACCAGGAAATGCTGCGCCCAACCCCTGCGAGTGACTGCTTCATCGGGCACATTGCACGCGGCATCGCATCGCACTACCTGACCGCCTATTGTTCGATCGGCACTTCGACCTGGGACCGCAAGACCCTGTCGCCGAACGAATTGAAGCGGGTGCAGGGCGCGATTCAGGAACGCCTCGACGAGAAACCGGTCGTCGAGGACCTCGCCGACATGGTCGGCTTGGGCGTTGCCAGTTTCTGCCGCAGGTTCAGGAACAGCACCGGCATGCCGATCTACCAGTACGTTCTGCACGCTCGCGTCGAACGGGCAAAGGCCATGATCTGCGGGCACGATCAGTCGCTGCGCGACCTTGCCCTGTCGCTGGGCTTCTACGATCACAGCCAGTTCACCAATACCTTTCGCAGGATCGTCGGCATGAGTCCGCGCGAATACATGCACGGCCGCGTGGCGTAAGTGCAGCCAAATGCCGAACAAGGCCGTCAGGTTGTGACCAGTCCCTCCATTGCAGGCACGGCGCAACGGTTCGCGGTTCCACCGTAGCGTCGTCGCCTGCATTTTTTACCCGAGGTTGCCTCATGTTCATTCGTAGCCCAGATGGACGATGAGCATGCCGGGCACGATCCGACAATGACCAGGTGTCACGACTGCGGGCTTTCCCGTAGCGATACTTTTTGGAGCTTGTAAGAGCCATGAACATTTCGCCGCAACTTCTGCAAGGCAAAACCGCCTTGGTGACCGGTTCCAGCCGTGGTATCGGCCGCGCCATCGCGCAGCGCCTGGCCTCCGCCGGCGCTACGGTAGTGGTGACGGGACGCAGCCTGAAGCAGTCAGCCAAGGAACCCGGCACGCTGGCCGAAACCGTTGCGCTGATCGAGGGAAGCGGCGGTCGCGCCATCGCCCTGGCCGCGGATCTGGAAGATCCGCGCGAGCGCGACTCGCTGGTGGCGCGGGCTGTCGAGGCCGCGGGCGGGCTCGATATCCTGGTCAACAACGCCGGCTATGCCGACTACGCCCGCGTCGAGCAGATGCCCCTCGCCACGTTCGAGCGCACCGTCGAGCACTACCTGCGCTCGCCGTTCGTTCTGGCCCAGGCGGCGATTCCGATCATGAAGCAGCACGGCGCCGGCTGGATCGTGAACGTGGGTTCCGTAACCGCCTGTCCGCCATTCAAGCCCTACGACTGGTTCTCGGTCAACGGCGGCGCCGCGGTATACGCAGCGGTGAAGGCGGCACTTGGCCGCTTCACCCAGGGCTTGGCGGCGGAATTGTTGGAAAGCAACATCGCCGTGAACTGGGTCGGACCTTCGACGGCGATTCGCACGCCCGGAGCTTCACGCTACATCCCCCAGGACTATCCCTCCGAAGACGTCGCATACCTGGCCGAGGTGGCGCTCGCGCTGTGCCACCTGCCGGCGGCGCAGAGGACGGGATTGCTGGCCTACAGCATGCATTTCCCGGCCGCGATGGATCTGCCGGTCTACAGCCTCGACGGCCGCGAGCGCCTGCCCGACGCGCAGATCCCGGCCCATTCGCACCCGGCCATCAACCCGCGGGGAGAGTGAGCATGTGGAGCATGGCAGGACGTTGGGTCCGGAGTGGCACGCCACGCGGAGCGTACGCATGAACGGCACGATGCGCGCGGTGGTGATGGACCGTTTCGGAGGTCCCGAAGTGCTCCGGCTCGATCGTGTGCCTATTCCGGAGCCCGGTGCCGGCGAGGTGCTGATCCGGGTGTCCCACGCCGGCGTCAATCCCGCGGACTGGAAATGTCGGGAAGGTTGGCTGGCGCCGTTCTTCGATTACCGCTTCCCGTTCGTCCTCGGCTTCGACATGGCCGGCACCATTGTCGATGTCGGCCCCGGCGTCGCGGATTTGCGCGTGGGCGAGCGCGTAGTGGCCTATTCCAGGCAGGGGCGCGGCGAGTGGGGCTCCTATTCGGAATATGCACTGGCCTGGGTCGATGGCGTGGCGCGGCTGCCGGCGGGAGTGGGCGATGTTGCTGCTGCTGCGATTCCCACCGCCGGCATCACCGCCTGGGAGGCGCTGTTCGAGAGCGGCCGCATCGGTTCCGGGCAAAAGGTGCTGGTCCACGGCGGCGCCGGCGGCGTCGGCAGCTACGCCATCCAGCTGGCCCGCCATACGGGCGCCTCGGTGGCGGTGACTTGCGGTCCGCGCAATCTCGACTATGTGCGGGCGCTCGGCGCCGAGCTGGCGATCGACTATCGCGCCGGCTCAGTCGAGCAGGCCGTGGCGGAATGGGCACCGCAAGGCGTCGATCTGGTCCTCGATGCCGTGGGCCAGGGCAGCCTGCCGCGGGCGGTGCAGCTGACCAAGCCGGGCGGCGTGGTCGCGCCCATCGCCACCTTGATCGCGGACGAGCGGCCGCACAACGCGGAGCAGGCCGCCCGGCGTGACGTGCGGATCGTGCCCACCATGAGCACCTACGAGCGCTCCGGTGGGCAGCTGCGCCAGCTGGCCGCCCTGCTGGCGCAGGGCCGTCTTCGCGCAACGCAAATTGAAACGCTTCCCCTGGAAAGCGCAGCCGAGGCCCATCGGCTGATTCAATCAGGCCATGTCCGCGGCAAGCTGGTGCTGGCGATGGCGCCAGGTGAAGCATGACCGGCGAAAAGACGGTTTTTCTTATCGACCAGGTGGTCACCAAGCCTGGCCAAGCTCGGGCGTTCCTGAACGCGTACATGGAGCGCTACGCCCCAGGAGCACGGGCGCGCGGCATGAGCCTGGAGAGGAGCTGGGTGACGCCCCGGTGTGGCTGGAGCACCAGTCCAACACGGTGATCCTCATCTGGTCGCTGCCGGGGGCGACCGGGTTCTGGGCGATGAGCTACCAGGGGCGGCAAGACCCGGCTCTGCTGGACTGGTGGTGGAACGAAGCGGCGCCGCTGATCGAATCGCGCCAGCGCTATATCGCAAGCGACATCGCGGACATTGAATCGCTCGGCGAGGTTTGAAATGTACAACCGACTTTCGTTGATCTCGCTGAAGCCGGACCTTGAGCCTGGGGCTCGCGACAGCTTTCTGGAAAAGTTGCGGCGGCCTGTATCCGCCGGGGACGTGCTGCTGCGACCGACCTTGCCTGGGGTCTACAACGGCGGCGACTACCTGTGGAAGGTCCGCACTCCCATCCTCCATGCGCCGGAGGCCTCGCAGCGCCTGCCTGAGAACCGGCAATCGCTGGACCAGGTTCAGAGCGTTACTTACAAGGAAGGCGAAGGGGGCGGCGACTGGTCGGGAGGTGGCGTCTATCGGGCGCTGCTGCTGAGCGTCCGTCCGTCCACTGCGGCAGGCGTAGTCGAGCGCTTTCAGCGTGATGTGCTGGAAATGCCCCGTTACATCAAGTCCATCCGTGCCTGGCGGCTCAGCCGGGTGTTGAGCGGGGAGGGTGCCCGGAATTGGACCCATGTCTGGGAACAGCGTTACGACGATCTGCAGGGCTTGATTGGGCCCTACATGATGCATCCCTACCACTGGTCCTGGGTCGATCGCTGGTTCGACCCGGAGAGTCCGGAGTGGATTGTGGATACCCATCTTTGCCACAGCTTCTGCAGCATTGAATGAAACAGCTGATCGACATGACCTATAACACACTGAACTGGAAGTTGTCCGACGGCGTCCTCACGCTCACTTTGAACCGGCCCGATCTGCTGAACGCTTTTACGGTCGAGATGGCCGATGAGCTCGAGGCCGCTTTCACGCGAGCCAGCGCCGACGATGAGGTCAGGGCAATTGTCGTCACCGGCGCCGGCCGAGCTTTCTGCGCCGGCATGGATTTGACGCGGCCCGGCAACGTCTTCGGCCTCGATGAAACGCAGTTGCCGAGCCTTCAGGACATGGAAGAACGGCTGGACGATCCGACTATCAAGCGGGGTGTCCGAGACACGGGTGGCCGCGTGACTCTGTCCATCTTCCGCTGCGCCAAGCCCGTCATCGCGGCGATCAACGGGCCGGCGGTCGGCATCGGCGCGACCATGACCTTGCCGATGGATGTGCGCCTGGCCTCTACCGAGGCGCGGATCGGCTTTGTGTTCGGACGCATCGGTATCGTGCCCGAAGCCTGCTCCAGCTGGTTCCTACCGCGCGTCGTAGGCCTGCCACAGGCGCTGGAGTGGACCTACAGCGCAGACGTGTTCGACGCAGAAGAAGCCCGGCGTGGCGGCTTAGTGAAGGCAGTCGTAGCACCTGACCAACTGCTGTCGGAAGCCTATCGAATCGCGCACAAGTTCATCGATCGACGCTCGCCGGTGGCCGTAGCTCTGACGCGGCAGATGATGTACCGCAACTCGGCCCTGCCAAGTCCGCTCGAGGCACACAAGGTTGATTCTCTCGCGGTCTTCTATGCCAGCCTCAAGGACGGCAAGGAGGGCGTACGCGCCTTTCTTGAAAAGCGAGCACCGCAGTTCAGTTCCTGCTGCTCCAGCGATATGCCGCCGTTCTACCGCGAGTGGGCCAAGTAACCGTCCGGGACTTCAGCGCGAGTTCCGCTTTGTGGCGACGCCGGACTTGTGATTGTCCTGATCAGATATATGCGGACATAGGCGTCCGAACGCGTCCGGGGGAAGCCAACCAAAGCCGAGCTCGACTAAGGGGTTTTATGTGGGGTAAAGACCATGACTCTATAAAATATTTAAATGATTACAGCATGTTATATGTCAGGTTTGAGTCCTAGTCTCCCAGCCAACACCTGTCCGGTCGTCCGAGCACGGCCGGATGCGTCCGAAAGCCCGCGTAAATGCGGGCTTTTTTGTGTCCGGGCGATTCCGAGACCTCTGCCGGGTTTTCCAGTTGAGGGTCTTCCTGGGGCGGGTGTTCATGCTACCGGCAACCATGTCCAGTTCGCGCTGGGACAGCCGCGACAGGTCGCGACCTGTTCTTTTCGTTGCTCCAGGTGCGCACTGTGCTGACGTGGCTGGCTACGCTGCGTCAACCCAATTTCGTGGAGCTGCTTGTTGTTCCGCCAGGAGTGAACCTGGGCGCGGTCGCGGCGCAGCTTGGCGTTAGCGATTGGAAGGAATTCGCGGCGGGACTGCGCGATGCGACGTAGCAGAGGCTTGGTGTCGGCGCGCCCTTTACGTCACTTTCTTCAAAAAGCTCTGTTTGAGCATGTAGCTACCGCCGTCGATGCGGCAATCCACGGCGTGATCGCCGGAAGCCAAGCGGATGTTCTTGATCTTGATGCCTTGCTTGAGCGTGATCGAGGAGCCCTTGACCTTCAGATCCTTGACCAGGATCACCGTGTCGCCATCTTGCAGCACGTTGCCGTTGGCGTCCTTGATGACTTCGGCCGCCTCATCCGCCTCGGCTTTGATCGCTATCGGCCATTCGTGCGCACAGTCGGCGCAAATGTAGTGGTCGCCGTCCGGGTACGTGTTCTCCATCTTGCATTTAGGGCACGGCGGGATTTCGCTGCTCATTGATTCTCGATTTTCAGTTAGATTCGATGCTCGTCGCACGCTCATGCAGAGCGGCCGCTCCGAATATCCTTGCGCGGATCTCGTTCCGCAGTTCCGAACTCAGTGCCAGCTCGCGTCCGCGCAGGCAGCGCCTTGCCCAAACCTGACAGGGCAAAGGCGCCTGAGCTTGTCGTAGCGCACGCCATACCCGGCGCTCTCAGTGATAGCGGCCGCCGCCGCGGGCTTTCGCATCGCGCGGACGTTCCTGGTTAACGCGTAACGGGTTGCCGCGCAGTTCCCGGCCGTTGAGCGCTGCGATCGCAGCTCGCGCCTCGTGCCCTTCCATCTCGACGAAGCCGAACCCGCGGCATTTCCCCGAAAACACGTCCAACGCCAGCTTGATCGAGCGCACCCGGCCATGAGCGGCAAACAGTTCGGCCAGCTCCTTCTCCGAAGTGTCGGAGGGGAGGTTACCGGCATAGATTTTCAGCATTTCAATTGGTCCTTGGAGGCATCCTTCAGGGATGCGGTTGCCTAGACGGCATTCACGAGCGAGGGTTCAGCTACTTCGGCGATCGCCGGCGTCGTGTTAGCCGGTTTCGATCCGGCTTCAAAAATGGCGGCGCCCGGGACGCGCTATTGGTAAGCGGGGCCGCCGTTGCACCGCACGGCGCAGAACTTCTATCGCGCGACCCGCCGCTTCAGGGCCTTGTTCGCTGGCGGAGCTTCCAAGTGCGTGCCGCGCAGCGTGTCCTCCACCGTGTCGCCGGGTTTCCAGGGATGGCCGAGCTTCTCCTCGATGTATTCCCGGATCATGCGGCGCACCACCTGCGACGCGGTCACGTCTTCCCTGGCACACAGGTACTCGAACACCGCCTTCTTCCTCGGGTCGATCAGTACCGTCAGCCGACCGGTGCGTTCCTCTATGGTCATTTGGCAATCACCAGCTGCTCCGTGAATGACGCGACAATGATAATGATGTTATCATAAACTAGCATGTAGATGTAAACTCGACGCTAAAACCCTGGTGATGCCGCGATTGCCCTTGATTCCTCTAAAGCCAACGTCAAAGGGCAGTCGTGCCTGAGCCGACACAGCTGCTGATCGCTGCGCTGGCCGTGGCCCACGGCTGGATTGCCGTCGGCCTGCTGGGGCTGCTGCGTCCCGGCAGCGTGCGCTTCGTTGCCCGGGTGCTGTTTCCGCTGGGTGCACTGGGCGGAATCGCGCTGGCGCTGATCGGCTTGGCGGCCATCCAGGCATCCGCCGCGAGCTTGGTTCTGCCGCTGGGCCTACCCGATCTGCCAATCCATGCGCGGCTCGACCCACTCTCGGCCTTTTTCCTATTTCTTCTTGGCAGCGCTTCCGCGGGTATCTCGGTGTTTGCCGCCGGCTACTTTCGCGAAGGTGAGGGCACCGCCCCAGGCCTGCTATGCCTGCAATATCACGTATTCCTGGGCAGCATGGCTTTGGTGCTGCTCGCCGACGACGCCTATGGCTTCATGGTGTCGTGGGAGACGATGGCCCTGTCGTCCTACTTCCTGGTCACCACCCAGCACCGCATTCCCGAAATCCGCAACGCCGGCTTCCTGTACCTGCTACTGGCGCATCTGGGCGCGATCTCGATCCTGTTGTGCTACGGCGTGCTGCAGGGCGGCAGCTGGCAGTTCACCTTCGACGCCATGCGCCAAGCGCAGCTCTCGCCGGCCTGGGCTAGCGTCGCCTTTGGCTTGGCGGTGCTGGGGTTCGGCGCGAAGGCGGGCTTGGTGCCCTTACACGTGTGGCTGCCGGAAGCGCATCCAGCAGCGCCGTCGCCGGTGTCTGCCCTGATGAGCGGGGTGATGCTGAAGACCGCGATCTACGGCGTGCTAAGGGTAAGTCTGGACCTGCTGCACCAGCCGCTATGGTGGTGGGGTGCGGCGGCGCTGGCGCTGGCGCTCGTCGCGGCGCTGTACGGCGTGGTGTTTGCGGCGGTGCAGACCGAAATGGAGCGGCTGCTAGCCTATTCCCCGGTCGAAAACAACGGCAACGTGTTCGCCGGCATCGGCCTGACCCTGCTGTTCCGGGCCTTCGGCATGTCGGCACTGGCCGGGCTGTCGCTGGCCGCAACGCTCTACCACTGCCTCAACCACGCCTTCTTCAAGAGCCTGCTCTTCTTGGCCACAGGCTCGGTACTACACGCCACCCGCGAGCGCAGCCTGGGCAAGCTGGGCGGCCTGATCCGTAGGATGCCCTGGGTGGCCTGGCTGGCACTGATTGGGACCCTGGCCATCGCCGGACTGCCGCCACTCAACGGCTTCGTCTCGGAGTGGCTGCTGCTGCAGTCCTTCCTGTTCACGCCGGAGATTCCGCAGGCCTTCGCCAACATGCTGGTGCCGCTGGGCGCTGCGGCGCTGGCGCTGACGGCGGCGCTGGCCGCCTATGTCATGGTGAAATTCTACGGCGTGATCTTCCTGGGCCGGATGCGCGAGCCGCAGCTCGCCCGGGCGCAGGACTGCGGCTGGCTGGAGCGCCTGGGCCTGCTGTGGCTAGCGGGAGGCTGCGTCGCGCTCGGGCTGGTGCCGGCCGTGGTGCTGGACCTGCTCAATCACGTCAATGCTTTCCTTCTCGACGGCGGTGGACAGGTGTACGCTGCCGGCATCTGGGTGCTAGCGCCGGTTTCGCCGCAGCGCGCGTCCTACGTGCCGATCGTATTCCTGCTCGGCGCCACGGCCATCGTGACCCTGGCCGTGTGGATCACCAAGGGTGTCTACCACGGCCGCATCCGCCGCAGCGCACCTTGGGATTGCGGCTATCCGCTGCAGACCCCGCGCATGCAGGACACCGCTGAGGGTTTCGGTTACCCGGTGCGGCACATCTTCGAACCCTTCTTCCGCCTGCAACGCCAGCTGCCCACACCGTTCGACGCGGCGCCGCGCTACCAGGTGGTCGTCGAAGACCGGGTTTGGTTCGCACTGTACCTGCCGGTGGTGGGCCTCGTACTGAAGGCCGCCAGCCTGGTCGGGCGCCTGCAGCAGGGACGCATCGCCGTCTATCTGTTGTACAGCTTCCTCACCCTGGTCGCCCTACTGGTGATCGTGCTGTGAGCCTGACCGGCATCCTGACGCAGCTGCTGGAGGCGATCGTCGCCGTCTCGCTGGCGCCGTTGTTCCTGGGCTGGGTCAACCAATGCCGGGCCTGGCTGTCGAACCGCGCGGCGCCGCCGCTGACCCAGCCGTACCGCATGATCCGCAAGCTGCTGCACAAGGATGCGGTCATCGCCGAATCGGCCTCGCCCCTGTTCCGCGTCGTTCCTTACATTCTGCTCGGCGCGATGGTCACCGCCGCCGCAATCATCCCTTCGCTCGGCACCGACCTGCCGTTTGCCGCGGCCGCCGACGCCATCGCCCTGGTCGGGCTATTCGCTACCGCGCGCGTGTTCGTATCGCTGGCGGCGATGGACCTCGGCACCGCTTTCGGCACGCTCGGCGCACGGCGCGAGATGATGGTTGGCTTCCTGGCCGAGCCCGCGCTCTTAATGGTGGTGTTCACGGCCTCGCTGATCTGCGGCAGCACCGCGCTGCCGACCATCGCCGGCACGCTGGCGGACCGGTCGCTGGCGATCTACCCGAGTCTGGCTTTCGCCGCGGTGGCGTTCCTGATGGTGCTGCTGGCGGAGAACGCGCGCATCCCGATCGACAACCCGGCGACCCATCTCGAGCTGACCATGATCCACGAGGCCATGGTGCTGGAATACTCGGCGCGGCACCTGGCCCTGATTGAGTGGGCCTCTGCGCTCAAATTGTTCAACTACGCCTGCATCGGCTTCGCGCTGTTCCTGCCGTGGGGGCTGGCGCGTAGCGGCGGACCGCTGGCCCTGCTATGGGCCACGCCCTTGCTGGGCCTGAAGCTGCTGCTCGCCGGCGCTGGCCTGGCCCTGATCGAGACCATCAGCGCCAAGCTGCGCATCTTCCGGGCGCCCGAATTCCTGGCCATGGCCTTCTTGCTGGCTGTGCTTGGGCTGTTGGTGCGGCTGCTGCTTGGGAGCTAGGGAATGCCGGCAAATCCCAATGTTGTGGACCTGCCGCTGTCAGCTCAGCTGATCCACCTAGCTGCGGCAGTGCTGCTACTGTTGTCCTTCGCCATGCTGTCGCAGCGGCGGCTGCTGTCCCTGGTCAACCTGTTTGCCGGCCAGGGCGCGGCCCTGGTTGGCTCGACCGTCGTCGTGGCCTACAGCACCGGGCAGCATCACCTGTATTTCTCCGCGGCGCTAACCCTCGCGCTGAAGGTGCTGTTGCTGCCGTACCTGCTGCATCGCCTGATTCGCCGGCTGAATCTGCAATGGGACACCGAAACCCTAGTCAATATCCCCACCACCATGCTGATCGGCCTGGCGGTGGTGATCTTCGCCTTCGGCCTGGCGCAGCCCCTGGCCGAACTGGCCAGCACGGTCACGCGCAGCACCCTGGGCATCGCCATGGCAGTGGTGATGCTCGCCTTCCTGATGATGATCACCCGGCGCAAGGCGATCTCGCAGGTAATCGGCTTCCTGGCGATGGAGAATGGCCTGTTCTTCGCCGCCACCAGTGCTACCTACGGCATGCCCATGGTGGTGGAGCTGGGCATTGCCCTGGACGTGCTGGTGGGCGTTTTCATCTTCGGCATCTTTTTCTTCCACATCCGCGAGCAGTTCGAGAGCCTCGAGCTGCGCCACCTGGAATCGCTCAAGGAGGAATGAGGTGGAATTGCTGATACTCCTGGGCCTGCCGCTTTGCGGGGCCGTGCTCATGGCTCTGGTGGGAGAGCGCCGCTGGGCGGCGGAAGCCAACGTCCTGGTGAGCCTGGGGACTTTCGTGGCCGGCTGCGTCCTGACCGCGCGGGTCATCGCCACGGGGCCGATGCTGGTGTGGAACGAGCAGTTCTTCGTCGACCCCTTCAACGTATTCCTGGTAGCCCTGACCGCCTTGGTCAGCCTCACTACCTCGCTGTTCTCGCGTACCTACATGCGCATCGAGGAGCATCACGGCAAGCTCAGCCGCCGCCGGCTGCGCCTCTACCACAGCATGTTCCAGTTGTTCATGTTCACCATGCTGCTGGCCCTGTTGACCAACAACATGGGCATCCTTTGGGTGGCGATGGAGGCGGCGACACTATCGACCGTACTGCTCGTATCGCTGTACCGCACGCCGGCCAGCCTGGAGGCGGCCTGGAAATACTTCATCCTGTGCGGCGTCGGCATCGCCCAGGCCCTGTTCGGCACGATCCTGCTGTACTTCGCCGCCGAGAAGGTGTTGGGCGGCGAAGGCATGAGCGCGCTGCTGTGGACGCACCTCAACGCGGTGAAAGGGCAGCTCGAGGTTACCGTGCTGGCCATCGCCTTCGTCTTCCTGCTGGTCGGCTACGGCACAAAGGTCGGCCTGGCGCCGCTGCATAACTGGCTGCCGGACGCCCACGCTGAAGGTCCGACGCCAGTGTCCGCGGTGCTCTCCGGCCTGCTGCTCAACGTCGCCTTGTATGCCGTGGTCCGCTGCAAAATTCTGGTGGAAGGCTCCATCCGCTCCGAGTTGCCAGGGCGCATGCTGATGGCCTTCGGCCTGGCCTCGGTGCTGGTCGCCGCCTTCCTGCTGTGGCGGCAGAGGGACATCAAGCGCCTGTTCGCCTACTCCTCGATCGAGCACATGGGCATCATCACGTTCGCCTTCGGCATGGGCGGGCCGGTGGCGAATTTCGCCGCCCTACTGCACATGACTGTCCACTCGCTGACCAAGAGCGCCATCTTCTTCGCTGTCGGCCACGCCGCGCAGAACACCGGCACTCAGGTGATGGACAAGATCCGCGGCCTTCTGGTGCTGACGCCAACCGTCGGTTGGGGACTGATGCTCGGCGCGCTGGCCATCCTCGGCATGCCGCCGTTCGGCGTGTTCTCCAGCGAATTCCTGATCCTGACCACCGCTATGCGTGACCATCCCTGGGCGACGCCGCTTTTGCTGCTGGCGCTAGGCGTCGCCTTCGGCGCGATCTTCAGCCGGGTGCAGCCGATGGTATTCGGCGAAACCACGGCGCAGCCGCTGCCGCATTCGCCGTCGCTGGTGCCGGTGTTCGCCCATCTGGCCCTCGTGCTGATGCTCGGGCTGTGGATTCCTCCGTTCCTGGCGCAGTGGTACCGCCTCGCCGCGGCGCTGATCGGTTAGCCGCCATGCGCCCGCAACAGCAGCAGCAACTGCCGGAACCGATTCCCGGCGCCTTCCCGGCACGGCGGCTGACCGTGGCGGTCGAGCAATGGCTGCCTACCGCGAAGTCGCTGCGTGCGGCGGACGGATGCCTGCTGGCGCTGTGGGGTGCAGACGAGCGCGACCGCAGCGCCGATTTCGCGGTGTACGCCGCAGTGCTCAAGCCCTCGCGCCTGCTGGTGCTGGAGCTACGAGTCCCCGCGCACTCTCTAGCGTACCCGAGCCTGACGCCGGTGTTTCCCGCGGCCGGCCGCATGGAGCGGGCTGTGTACGACCTGCTGGGGATACGCGCGGAGGAGGGCGACACGCGCCCCTGGCTTCGCCACGCCGCCTGGCCCCAAGATCGGTTTCCTCTGCGGCGCGACTTTGCCGAGAGCGAGCGTCACCCGTCGATGCAGGAGGCTTATCCGTTCGTGCGCGTGGAAGGAGACGGTGTGCACGAGATCGCGGTCGGACCGGTCCATGCCGGCATCATCGAGCCCGGTCATTTCCGCTTCTCGGTGGTTGGCGAGAAGCTGCTGCGCCTGGAACAGCGGCTGGGCTATGTCCACAAGGGGATCGAGAAGCGCTTCGAGCAACTGGCTCTGGCCGAGGGACAGCGCTTGGCGGCGCGGGTATCCGGCGACTCCGCCGTGGCGTTCTCCTGGGCTTACTGCATGGCGTTCGAGGGCATCTGCGGGCTCACCCCGTCACCGAGAGCACTATACCTGCGCGCGCTGCTGCTGGAGCGCGAGCGGTTGGCCAATCACCTTGGCGACCTCGGGGCGCTCGGCAACGACGCCGGATTCGCTTTCGGCCTGAGCCAGCTCTCGCGGCTCAAGGAAGACCTGCTGCGGCTCAACATGGAGGTGTTCGGAGCCCGCTATCCGATGGACGCTGTAGTGCCTGGCGGGGTGGAGCAAGACCTGCCGGCCGAGGCACCACAGAAGCTGCTGGAGCAGGGCGTCTACCTGGACGAAGAAGTCCGCGGTCTGAAACGAATCTACGACGAGCACGCCGGCATGCAGGATCGCTTTGCCGGCTGTGGGCAGGTCAACCCTGACCTCGGCCGGAAACTTGGTCTGATGGGGCTGGCGGCCCGGGCCAGCGGCCAGCCGCGCGACCTGCGCAACGACATCGCAGTGCCGCCCTACGACCGGCTGTCGGTGAAGACCGCCTCCCGCCAAGAGGGGGACGTCGCCGCGCGGGTCGCGGTGCGCTTCGACGAGGCGCTCGAATCCCTGCTGCTATGCCGGAAGATCCTGCAGGAGCTGCCGGCAGGTGCAACGCGATTACCACTGCCCCAGAAGCGGGCCAGCGACTTCGCCGTAGGCATTGTGGAAGGCTGGCGCGGGCCGGTGTTCATTGCGCTGGAAGCCGGCGCTGACGACATGATTCGCCGCTGCCACCCGCACGATTGCTCGTGGCAGAACTGGCCGGTGCTGGAGCACGCGGTGATCGGCAACATCGTTCCCGATTTCCCGCTGATCAACAAGTCGTTCAACCTGTCCTATAGCGGGCAGGACCTGTGAGGCTGCCATGCTGCAGATCCTGAAGAAGCTCGCCCAGATCGGCATAGTTACCGAGCCGCTGCCCGTGGCCGACGAGGACTTGCGGCTCCGGCAATCGCTTCAGGCCGACATCCTTGCGGTACTCGGGCGTGCGCTGTGTATCCGCCAGGTCGATGCCGGTTCGTGCAACGGCTGCGAGCTGGAAATCCATGCCCTCAACAATCCCCGCTACAACATCGAGGGCGCCGGCATCAAGTTCGTCGCCAGCCCGCGCCATGCCGACCTGCTGTTGGTCACCGGCCCGGTGTCGAGGCACATGGAGATCGCCCTGAAGCGCACCTACGACGCCACGCCGGAACCCAAGCTGGTGGTGGCGGTGGGCGACTGCGGCTGCGCTGGCGGCATCTTCGGCGAGAGCTATGCCAGCTGCGGCCGGGTCGCCAACGTGATCCCGGTGGATGTCGCGGTGCCCGGCTGCCCCCCATCACCCACCCGCATCTTGCAGGGCATCCTCGCGGCGGTCACTGCCCGAACTCCCTGAGGTCTTCATTTCCAATTTCTGAGTCGAAGGAGCTGAAAGTCATGAGCGCAGATCAAGCGCAGGTCCACATCAACCTCAACGCCGCTCGCCTGGTTGAGTTGGCCTTGCAGCACGAAGAAGGCCACCTCACCGATAGCGGCGCGCTGGCGGTGACCACCGGCACGCGCACCGGTCGTTCGCCCAAGGACCGCTTCATTGTGCAGGACGAGATCACCGACAAGACGGTCGACTGGGGTGGTGCCAACCAGCCGTTTGAGCCGGAGCGCTTCGAGGTGCTGTGGAAGCGCGCCCGCGCCTATCTGGACGGCAAGGAGCGGTTTCTGGCCAAGCTGCACGTCGGTGCACACCAGGACCATCATCTTCCCGCCCTGGTGATCACCGAGACCGCTTGGCACGGGCTGTTTGCGCATAACATGTTCATCCGCCCGGAGGTCTACAACCCCAACGGCAAGGCGGAGTGGATCGTGCTCAACGTACCGGGGTTCAGCTGCAATCCTGCCCGCGACGGCACCAACTCCGATGCGGCGGTGATCCTGGACTTCGCCCAGCGGCGGGTGCTGCTGGCCGGCCTTCGCTACGCCGGCGAAATGAAGAAGGCGATGTTCTCGGTACAAAACTTCCTGCTGCCGGAAGCGGGGGTGCTGCCGATGCATTGCTCCGCCAACGTCGGCGAGGACGGTGACACCTGCCTTTTCTTCGGGCTGTCCGGCACCGGCAAGACCACCCTGTCGGCGGATCTGGCGCGCTATCTCATCGGCGACGACGAGCATGCCTGGACCGTGGGCTCGGTATTCAACATCGAGGGTGGCTGCTACGCCAAGACCATCAATCTGTCGCAGCAGAACGAACCGGTGATCTGGGATGCCATCCGCTTCGGCGCGATCGTTGAGAACGTGGCGGTGAACCCGGAGAGCTGTACGGCGGACTACGATGACACCAGCCTGTCGGAGAACGGGCGTTGCTCCTATCCGCTGGAGCATGTGCCCAAGCGCGTGGCTCAGAATTCCGCGGGGGCGCCGAA
>CAYWPB010000004.1:0-5649 GCA_964458725.1 uncultured Nevskia sp.
GCCGCGGCGGGCGCCGAGCAGCAGCACCGCGGCCAGCGCGATCCAGCCGCCCACCGCGTGCACCACCACCGAGCCGGCGAAATCGTGGAACTGGGCGCCGCAGTGCGCCTCCAGCCAATCCTGCACGCCCCAGCCGTTGTTCCAGGCCAAACGCTCGTAGAACGGATAGAGCAGACCGACCACGGCGAAGGTGGCGGCGAGCTGCGGCTGGAAGCGGGCGCGCTCGGCGATGCCGCCGGAGACGATGGCGGGCACCGCGGCGGCGAAGGTCAGCAGGAAGAAGAAGCGGGTCAGCTCGAAGCCGCTCTGCTGCGCCAGCTGCGGCGCCGGGGCGAGAAAGTGGACGCCGTAAGCGATGCCGTAGCCGATGAAGAAATAGGCCAGGGTGGAGACGGCGAAATCGCAGAGGATCTTGACCAGGGCATTGACCTGGTTCTTCTTGCGCACGGTGCCCAGTTCGAGGAAGGCGAAGCCGGCGTGCATCGCCAGGATCATGATGGCGCCGAGCAGGATGAAAAGGACGTCAGCAGGGGTCCTGGTGGCGTGCACTGAGATGGTTCCTTGGGGTTCTGGATGGCACCGGAATGGGCGGTGCGGCGCCAATTATTGCCGAAATTGAACCGCTTTGGTGCGTATCGGCGAGGCGTTTCGTGCCATTCCGGGGCATGCCCGGCCCCGATCGCTACAGAGGATGCCGGTCGAGAAAGCGCTCGATCAGGGCATTCACTTCCTGCGGCCGCTCCAGCCCGGCCAGATGCGCCGTTTGCGACATGACGATGAACTCGGCGCCGGGGATGGACTCCGCCATCGCGCGCGTCTCCGCCACCGGAAAGGTCTGGTCCTCCTCGCCGGCGACGACCAGCACCGGTGTCCGGATCGCTGCCATCAGCGCGTGCTGGTCGGGCCGGTAGGGCACGACGCTGCGGATTGCCCAGAACACCGAGCGCGCCCGCGTGCGTGCCACCGTGGCGCGGATCGCCTGCTCCACCTGCGGCCGCTCGCGTCGGGTGCTCGGGCCGATGAAGGCGGCGACCACCTTGCCGGTGAGGAAGCCGGGCACGCGGTCCAGGGTCCACAACAGGCGCGTCAACAGCAGGTACTCGAGTTTCTGTTTGAGCGTGCACGGCGATGCGGTGCAGTTCATCAGTACCGCGGCACCGATGCGTCGCGGCTCGCGCGCGGCGAAGGTGCCGCCGATCATGCCGCCCCAGGAGTTGCCGGCGTAATGCGTGCGCTCGATGCCGAGCGCATCGAGGATCTGGGTGATGCACTGCACGCACTCGCCGAAGGTGAACAGGCGCCGCAGCGTCTCGCTCCCACCGTGGCCGGGCGAGTCAACCAGGATCACGCGATGGCGCGGGATGAAGTGCCGCGCCTGGGCCAGCCACATGTCGCCGTCCATGATCAGGCTGGGCCAGAACATCAGCGCCGGGCCCGTGCCGCCGACCCGCACGCGCAGCCGGCCAAGCACGGTGTCGATCTCACGGCTTTCCAGTTCAGGGGTGGCTTGCAAGAAAGTCTCCGCCGGATGCTGCGCCATGGCCGCGGGAAGTTATGCGATTTTGTGCGCTGCCGCACGTTATCGGTACAAAAGGATGCCTGAAGTGCCGGTTCCTACCCAAACGGGGCGTTGCGGCACCTCCGGGCATTGTGTACAAAACGGTCATAAAGCTTTCATAAAAACGACGCAAGGAGCTCAGGATGAAACGCCGCCACCTTAGGGGGGAGCGGGACGTTCGCTGTGCGTTGTTGTTCTGGCTGTGCTCAGGGGTCCTGCCGGGCTGCGCGATGCAGCCGCATCAGATCCAGTCGCCGCCGGCCGGTGCGGTAACGGGCGGTACGATCAATGTTGCGCCATTGCCGGCGCCGCATGTGGCGGTCGCCCGGAAGGCGCCCGCCGCGGTGAAGACAGCCGCCGCCGTGACTGGACCCGCCGCCGTGACTGGACCCGCTGCCGTGGCGGCACCTGCCACGAAGCACCCGGGCGATACCTGGCAGTCGCTGCCCGGCGCGATCTACGCTGTGTCCGCCGCCATGCCGGCCGAGCCGGTACCGGCGGTGGCGCCCATGCCACGTGCTCCGCTGCCCGAGACCGCCGTGCTGCAGCCGGCGGCACTGCGTGAGCCGGCGCCGGCTCTGGTTCTGGCCGGTACCGAGCCGCCGCTGCTGTCGGCCGCTGCTTTCGGCGACGCCGAAGCGCAGGCGGTGCGCTACGCCGGTGGCCGCTGCAGCGATCGCATCTACCGCATGGCCTGGGCCGCGTCCGACCTGTTCCATGTGCAACCGACTTTCGTCGCGGCGCTGATCGAGGCCGAATCGGGCTGCGACAGCGAGGCGGTGTCGGTGGCCGGTGCGCGCGGCCTGATGCAGCTATTGCCGGAGGCCGGCGCGCGCGAGGGTTACCGCTACATGCATGGCGCCGATCACAAGCCGACTTTGAAGGAGCTGCGTGATCCTGCCACCAACATCCAGCTCGGCGTCGCCTATCTCGGCGCCTTGCAGGAGCATTTCTATTTCGTCCAGTCCCCCGCCGCGCGGCTGGTGCTGATGATCGCCGCCTACAACTGCGGACCGGACTTCATCGACCAGCGCCTGCCCGAGACCGCCGCCGGCTGGAGCGCCGGCGAGGCGGCGCGCTGGGTGGCGCACCGCACGCCGGCCGAGACGCGCGCCTTCGTGGTGGCGGTGACCGAGAAGGCGGCGCTCTATGGCAGCGCGGCCGCCGCGGCCCGCAACAGCGGGCTGGCCGGCGGCAAGAAGAATCTCAGCCCCTAGCGGGCTTCTTCCAGGATTTTCAGTTCCGCCGCGGCGAGCGCATATTCGACGAAGCCATGCGGGCAGTGGTCCCGCGCCAGCAGCAGGGATTGCCGCGCCGCTTCACGCTGCCGCGCCAGCGCCAGCGTTTCGCCGATATAGGCATTGGCCTCGCAGCCGCGCGCCGCGGCATCGCCTTCCGCGGCGGCGGCGAGCAGCTGCTGTGCAGTGATCCCGCCCAGCAGATAGTCCACGACCGGTGCCGGCCAGCCGCGGCCCTGATTGGCGGCATCGGCCTGGCGTAGCCCGGCTGCGCCATCCTGGCCGAGGCGGCGGTGCGCGAAGTAGCGCCAGATCAGCCGGTAGCGCGCTTCGGCAGCGGCGTCCGCGATCGGGCCCGACGAGCCCAGGGCGAGCATGGTATCGCCCGGCGCGGCGAGTGCCCGGTCGAGGCTGGCGGCGGCCTCCGCGGGGTGGCCGGCGAGGTACTGCGCGACGCCGCGGCCGAACAACGCGTCGGCGTTCTGCGGATTGCGCGCCAGCGCCTGGGTGTAGTCGGCGATGGCCGCCTCGTAGCGGCCGAGCTGCAGCTGTACCCGCGCCCGGTTGTACCAGGCCCAGGCGTCCTGCGGCGACAGGCTGAGGGCCTGGCTATAGGCGCCGAGTGCCTGCTCGGCCGCGCCCTGCTCGGCCTGGACGTTGGCGAGGTTGTACCAGGCGGCGGCGTTGCGCGGGCTCAGGCGCAGCACCTGGCCATAGTCGGCGGCGGCGCGGTCGAAACTGCCGATGCCGCGTTCAGCCTGGGCACGGGCGGACCAGGCGCTGACATAGCGCGGGTCGTAGCGCAGGGCCTGGCTGTAGTCGGCGATGGCGCGGGCGTTGTCGCCGGTGTCGCGCCAGGCGGTGGCGCGGCTGTACCAGATCCACGGGTCTTCAGGGCTGAGCCGCAGCGCGGTGTCGTAGTCGCGCAGCGCCAGCGCATATTCCGACTTGGCGCGGCGCACGTTGCCGCGCGCGCACCAGGCCCAGGCGGCGGCGGGGTCGCGGCGCAGGGCCTCGTCGTAGTCGGCCAGGGCCTTGTCGCGCTGGCCCATGGCCCAGTAGGCGTCGCCGCGGTTGTACCAGGCGTTGGCATTGGCGGGGTTCAAGCGGAGGGCCTGGCCGTAGTCGGCCACGGCGGCGTCATAGTCGCCTTCCACCTGGTAGGCGTCGGCGCGGTTGTAGTAGGCGACCAGCCGATCGGCGTCGGACAGCGCCGGGTCCCCGATCGCCGAGCTGTACAGCGCGATGCCCAGCTGGACGTGGCCCTGGTCCTGCTGGCTGATCGCGGCCTGGATGTCCTTCAGGCCGTCGGCGTGGACGGCGGCCGCGCCGAGCAGGATCAGCGCGGCGGCAGCGGCTGGCTTCATGGCGCGGGCTCCTCCTTCAGCGCCATTGGTACCTTGGCATCCTAAGCCCGCCGCCGCCCGCGGGCCAAGCCACGTCTAGTTTTTCAGCCGATAGCCGGTGCGGAAGATCCAGGTGATGACGGCCAGGCACAGGCCGAAGAAGCCCAGGGTGGCGCCGGTGCTGAGCGCGACGCTGACGTCGGCGGTGTCGTAGAAGCTCCAGCGGAAGCCGCTGATCAGGTACACCACCGGGTTGAACAGGGTCACCATGCGCCAGGCCGGCGGCAGCATCTCGATCGAGTAGAAGGCGCCGCCGAGGAAGGTCAGCGGCGTGATCACCAGCATCGGGATGAACTGCAGCTGCTCGAAGCTTTTGGCCCACAGGCCAATGATGAAGCCGAACAGGCTGAAGGTGGTGGCGGTGAGCAGCAGGAAGGCCGCCATCCACAGCGGGTGGACGATGTGGATCGGCACGAACATCGAGGCGGTGGCCAGGATCACCAGGCCGAGGATGATCGACTTGCTGGCGGCGGCGCCGACGTAGCCGAGCACGATCTCCAGCGGCGACACCGGCGCCGACAGCAGCTCGTAGATGGTGCCGGTGAACTTGGGGAAGTAGATGCCGAAGGAGGCGTTGGACAGGCTCTCGGTGAACAGCGACAGCATGATCAGGCCCGGCACGATGAAGGCGCCGTAGGGCACGCCGCTGACCTGCGAGATGCGCGAGCCGATGGCCGAGCCGAACACCACGAAGTACAGCGAGGTGGTGATGACCGGCGTCACCAGGCTTTGCCACAGGGTACGGCGGAAGCGCGCCATCTCGAAGCGGTAGATGGCCCAGGTGCCGCGGTAGTTGAAGGCGAGGCCGCTCATGCCATTGCCCCGGCTTTCTCGCTGACCAGGCTGACGAAGATGTCCTCCAGCGAGCTCTGGCGCGTGTTGAGGTCCTTGTAGGCGACGCCCAGCTCGCCGAGGCGGCGCAGCAGGGCTGGGATGCCGGTGTCCTCCTGGTGGGCGTCGAAGCCGTAGACCAGCTCGGTGCCGTCGGTGGCCAGGCTCAGCTGCCACTGCGCCAGCTCCGCCGGTACCGCCTGCATCGCCTCGGCCAGGTGCACGCGCAGCTCCTTGCGGCCGAGCTTCTTCATCAGCGTGTGCTTCTCCTCCACCAGCACCAGCTCGCCCTTGTTGATGACGCCGATGCGGTCGGCCATCTCCTCGGCTTCGTCGATGTAGTGGGTGGTGAGGATGATGGTGACGCCGCTCTCGCGCAGGCCGCGCACCAGCTCCCACATGTCCTTGCGCAGCTCGACGTCGACGCCGGCGGTGGGCTCGTCGAGGAACAGGACCTGTGGCTCGTGGCCCAGGGCCTTGGCGATCGTGACCGGCCGCTTCATGCCGGCAGACGGGGTCATGATTGCGTTGCGCGGCCTGTGCCACAGCGACAGGTCCTTCTGGCGATTCTGCATGTGAGTGCGGGTGGGGGTGGTGGCGCGCGCAGCGCGCGCGG
>CAYWPB010000004.1:5659-47127 GCA_964458725.1 uncultured Nevskia sp.
GCCGCGGTCGTTTTTCCACGGGGCAGGTCCTTTCGGGGGTTTCCGGATGTGGGCCGGGCCGGGGGGGCGGCCGAAAGGGCGGCGGCGTGGGTGGACGGGGGCCCAACCCGTTTCGAAGGCGTCGGTGTGCAGCTCCTGCGGCACCAGGCCGATCTTGCTGCGCGCGGCGCGGTAGTCGCGCCGGATGTCGTGGCCGTCGGCGGTGACCGTGCCGCTGCTGGGCGTGACGATGCCGCAGACGATGCTGATCAGGGTGGTCTTGCCGGCGCCGTTGGGGCCGAGCAGGGCGAAGATCTCGCCGCGGGTGATTTCCAGGCTGACGCTGTTCAGCGCCTGGAGACCGGAGGCGTAGGTCTTGGTCAGGTTGGAGATGGACAGGGCGGGGCGCATCGTGCGCACTTTAGCGCATCGCGCCGCGGAATCGTGTTACCGGCGTTCCCCTGGGGTATGGTTCCTAGGGTGCGAGTTGGTTCAGCAGGCTGCGATAAGTGATGGCGTGATGCTGCAGGAACAGGTCGTCCGGGTCGCCAGGCGTGCCGTAGACGAACAGCACATGCCCGGCCGGGCAGAAGTTCCAGGTCGAGGCGGTGCTGTCGCCGTGGAGCGGCTTGATCCGGTCGTAGTTGTAGAAATAGCTGTAGCCCTCGGCGCTGTCCCGGACGAAGGGCTCGCTCAGCTGCGCCACGCCGCGGCGGAACAGGGAGCCGAAGCTGGAGGCGAACGCCAGCGTCCGCACCGCGAAGGAGCCGCCGCTGAAGTCACGATCGAGATCGCCGATCGATTGCAGGCTCAGCGGCACCTTGGGCACCGGGTCGATGGCGTTGTTGATGACCAGGGCGTTGTCGTGGCGCTGGGTGATGCCGGCGAAATCCGCGCTGAAGGCGTAGTCGCCCGGCTTGGGCTGGGCGAAAACGTACGACTTGAGGCGGTAGTTGCGTCCGCGCAGGCCGAAGCGCTCGCTGCCGGTCTCGTCGTTGCGCATCGCGTAGTGCAGGAAGGCATGGACGATGGTCGCCATCGCCGCGCCCTGGCTGTGGCCGACGATATAGAGATGCGTGAACGGCGGCGGCTTGCGGTCGGCCAGCACCCGCAGGATGCCGTAGCGGTCGTCGAGCGCCGCGGTGAAGCTGGCGTGGGCGAAGCCGCTGTGCAGGCTGGCCTCGGGATTGTCGGCGAACTGTACGTAGGGGCTGAGGAACTTCTCGCTGCTGATGGTGTGGAACCAGGCATCCTCCGCCACGCTCGGCTGCGACGAGAAGATGGTGCCGCGGATGGCGATGGCATAGGCCCCGGCGTAGGGGCCGCGGCCCTCGTACAACAGCCAGGCGGTCTGCCAGGGGCCGAAACCGTTCAGGTCCGGATCGTCGAACAGGGTCTGCTCGGTCCAGTTGTCGCCGTGCTTGCGGCGTGCCTTGGCCAGGGTTTCGCGGTACAGCTTGGCCCAGTGCTCGTCGTCCGGCCGCAGCTCCCTGCCGGCGGCGTAACGCGCCACGTCATGCGCCACGGCGCGGCGGCTGTCGAAGACCGGAAGCGGGTTCCACAGGCCCGGGTCGATGCGCGGCTGGTAGACGGCCTGGCCGGTCCTGACCCGCTCGTCCTGGCTGTCCAGCTCGACGCAGAACTCGACGAACTGCACGGCCTCCTGCTGGCGATAGCCCGCCATCGCGCTGTCGCCGCTGTCGTAGGCCGGAATCGCGGTGCGAGCGTCCATGATCGCCTCCCTTGAGCTGCAGGCGCACACGGTCAGGCAGGCGGCCAGCAGCACGGCTTTCATCGCGGCCTCCCCTGAAGTCCCCCCCGAGCGCAGCTGTGGCGCAGCTTGTTCCCGGACCGGCAGGCTGTCAATCGGGCAGGCTGTAATCGAAGTCGTACCAGTGCTGCTGGTCTTCGATGCGGATGCCCATGCTGCCGCTGAGCCCGGCCAGCTCGCCAGTGCCGGAATCCGGCACCACGATGATGCTGAGCTGCGGCGCGCCGCGGTTCATGGTGGCGTTGTGCATCAGCACGAAACCGCCGCTGCGGCCGCCGAGGGTGCCGCTGACACGCTCGATCGCAACGTAGCCGGCCGAGCCCTGTACCGTGCCGCCGGCGCTGAGCATCTCGCCCAGGCTGTGCGCTTCCAGCTCGCCGTGGAACTGCTTGTCGATGGCGCGGCGGCCGAGCGCGGTATCGGCCGCGGGGTTGTCGAGGCGCAGGGTGGTGAGTTTGACCTCGAAAGTGCCGCTTGCCCGATGTGCCATGGTTCGATGTCCTGACGCGCCGCCGGAGCCGCCCAGCCGCAACAGTGTATGCTTCTGCACGGCGCCCCGGGGGATACGGACGAGTATTCGGGCGCGGCAACCGCCATCCGGCGTTCAGGGGACCTCGATGAAGCGTGACCTGCGCTCACAGCTGCTGCTCCTGATTCTGCTGCTCCTGATCATTCTCTGGCTGGTGCCGGGCCGCAGCGTCAGGCAGCCGGCGCCGCCGGCCAGGGACGGTACGCCGGCGGCCGACGTGGCGGCGGTGCCGCCAGAAGTGGTGAAGCCGCCGGCTTCCCCCTGGCTGGAAGCGCGCACCCGGCGCTACGCCGGCCTGTTCAAGGGATGGGAGTGCGGCACGCTGGTGGTGCCGGTGCAGGTGGAGGGTCAGGGCTTCGACCGGCCCAACCGCGACATCATGTCCGCCGACCTGGCGCTTGCGCTGACCGCGGACGGCACTTGTGTGACCGATCCCCTGCTGGTCGACATCGCCATGGGCGATGGCTTGCGCCGCCGGGATCAGCAGCAGGTGCTGGAACTGGCCCGCGTCATCCGGGCACAGCGCATCGTCCTGGCCTGGTCCGGGCATGACTACCAGCAGAACATGCGCGTCACGCTGCAGGTGCTGCGCTACCAGCCGGGATGGCTGCGGCGGGGCCCCACCATCGTCTCGGCGCACAGCTTCGAAAACCTGCACTATGACGAGGCTCAGCCGCCATTCGCCGTGTTCCATGCCGAGTTGCCACGGATGCTGGCCGCAGTGGGGCTGGATGCCGCGGCGCCTGCGCCGCGGCCGGCCGGCGCCATGCCGGAAGGCCTTCCGGCGACGGTCGAGGAGTTCCTGCAGCCGCAGCAGGGCGGGGCCTTGGCGCAGGCGGCGCGCCTGACCTTCCTGGCCATGCTGGCGCCGTCGCAGGACTGGCGCGCCGCGGATCGGCTGTTCAGCAAGGCTTGGATCGCGCTGCTGGGCGTCGATGCCGCCGATCCGGCGGTCCGTCTGCTGCGCGCGCGCATTCTGTTCCACCTGCAGGAGCGGCCGCACGCGCTGGCCCAGCTCGGGAACGATCCGGGCGCTGCGGCCGACGGCCTGCGCGCGGTGCTCAGCGGCAACCTGCCGCAAGCGCGCCAGGCGCTGGCGCAGGCGCAGGGGCCGTGGGAGCAGCTGTTCCTGGGGCTGGAGGTGCACGATCTGGAGGTGTCCTACCGGCGTGATCCGCGCGCCAGCGGCGAGCAGGTGCTGCAGTTGATCGGGCACAGCCCGTGGCGGGCGTTCGTCAGCTGGCGGCTCGGCGACCGCGACGTGTGGACCGTCGACTCCACCCTCGGATTCAAGGCCCTGCTCGATCGCGTCCTGCCGGTGCCCGGCTACTCGATCGAGGACTTCCGCGCCGGGCGCGGTGCGCCGGCCGACCGTGCGGCGGCGGAGATGGCCGCCCTGCGTCACGTCTACCGCCTGATGGAGGAGCAGCCGCGTCGCTGGTGCTGCTCCAGCGTCGCCGCCGCCGCGCAGCCGGCAGACCTGCTCGACCTGCTGGACAGCCGCATCGAGTATGCGCTCGGGCGCCAGGCATCCTATTACTACACCCCCCAGGGCGCCTACGACCGCGCGCTCGAACTGCTCGGCCGCTACGACGAACTCCTGGCCGGCTCGCCCTGCGCCGAGGCCCTGCGCGTCAGCATCTACCTGGCGCAGCGCGAGCGCGGCGAGCTGGGCAAGGACCAGGAATTGGAGCTTCGCATCCGCGAGTCGGCGCGCACCGCGGTGTGGTGGGATCAGGGGCAGACGGCGGATACCCGCAGCACCCTCTGGTACCTGTACCAGCCGCCGCAGGATCCGGCCGCAGCCTACCTGGGCGCCTACGTCGACGACTACCCGGTGCGCCCGTACTGGAATGGCAGCGGCCACGTGCCCAGCATCAGGCAGCGGCTCGATTTCAGTTCCGACAGTCCGGAGCCCCTGGAGGAGCTGATCAAGAGCAGCACTCCTGCGCAGCAGCAGGAGTACCTGGCCCTGCTGGAGACGCGCTTCATCGGCGGTCCTTACGCTACGCAGCTGCGCCTGGATCACCTGCCGCCGGAGAAGCACAACGCCGAATATCTGCGCGCGCAGATCGCCACCGATGCGGACAACTACCGCTACTATTCCACCCTCGGCCACCTGCTGATCGACAGCAACGCCTTCGCCGAAACCTCCCGGACCATGCTGTCCTACCCGGAGTACCAGGAGAAGGATCCGAACAATACGGTGGACCTGGCCAACCATGCTTCGAGCTGGGGGCACGCGCTGTTCTGGCTCGGCGCCTTTGACGAGGCCAAGCCCCTGTTCCGGATCGCGGCGGACTACAACAACGGCTCCGCCGCCAGCAACAATTCGCAGGCGCGGCTGGCGCTGCTCGAGGATGACTACTCCACCGCCGCGATCAGCTTTTTCGACAACGCCCGGCACTACAACGACCTGTTCGATTACCGCGAGTATCTCGATCTGACCTTCGCTTCCGGGCAGGATCAGGCCGGCTGGGGCCTGTTCGACCGCCTTACCGGCAAGTACCAGGCTGAGCCGTTGTGGTGGGCGGCCGTGACGGCGCACCGCAAGGCCCGACTGAACCGCGCGGCGCTGCGCGACTGGACCCGCCAGCGCCTCGATCACCTGCCGGCCGGCGCCGGCCGCGACGACCTGTACAGCGATGCCTTGCTGGAAGAGTTGATCGACCGTACTCCGGCACCGGACTTCGCCGCCTACATCCGGCAGCTGGCGGGTGCCACCGGCGAGCGTCCGAAGTCCGACAACCTGGGCCAGGACAGCGATGTGTCGCTGGCCGGCCCGGGTCGGTTCGGGCAGGAGCGGCGCAAGCCTGACGCCGGTCCTCTGCCCAACCGCTACGCCATGCTGGCCGAGGCGATGGCCGCCGAGCGCGCCGGACGCTACGCCGAGGCGGTGGCGGCATTCGACCGCTTGGCCGCGTACTACCGTATCGACGACGGCAGCCTGTCCTTCGCCCTGCCGTATTTCGCCCACGCCGCCTCCAGGACCGGCGATACCCTGGGTCTGCAGAAATTCCTGGAAAGCGTGCCGGAGGGCGAGCGCAACTACAGCACGTTCCTCGCCCTGGCCGTGTTCTCCGCCGCGGGCGGCAGGCACGAGCAGGCCCTGGCGCAGATCGACAAGGCCTTTCACTACTGGCCGTACGCACTGAGCCTGCGCCGGCTGCGCTCCGGCTACGAGTACCTGGACATCTGCACCATGCTGTTTGAGAGCACCCACGATCCACGTTACCGCGACGCGGCGCTGCGCCTGGCGCATACCCTGCGCCGCGCCGAGCCGACCCGGGCCTATGCCCATGCGCTGGTCGCCTACCTCGGCGAGCGGGAGGACGAACGGGTCGAAGCACTGGCGACGGCCTTGTACCTCGATCCGCAATCGCGCTGGGCCGGCCTGGCTGCTCCTGCCGTGCGCGACAAGGCTGCGGCATGGAGCCGCCGCCATCCGCTGTTCGTCGCCGATGCCGTGTGGCAGAGGCGCGCCGACGAAGCCGCCGCCGGCGGGGATTGAGGCAGAAGACAGCGCCGCGGCTACTCCGGTGCCCCCAGCACCTCGGCCACCAGCTGCGTGTCGAGGTACTCGGTCAGCTCCCGCATCTGCCCGCCCTCCATCCGGATCACGAAGCAGTAGCGGTTGTGATACGGCTTGCCCAACCGGGTGGTGACCTGGCCCCGGCACTGCACCACCACGTGGTCGCCGTCGGCGAGGATGCGCTGCGCGGTGTTGGTATAGCGATCGGCGAACTGGGCATAGAGCGGATCGAGCAGCTCCCGGTACACCGCCTCGCGGCCGCGGTAGCTGCGCGACCAGGGCGTGGTGCCGGTGACGGTCCAGCAGAAATCCTCCGCCATCAATGCGCCGAAGGGCTTGCCGTTGCCGCGCGCCAGTTCCTCGAATACGCCCTGCATGATCCGCTTGTTGTCGTCTGCGCTCATTGCCGTCTCCGGTGGGTGACGGCGGCATTGGACGGCCTCGAGTGCGCTCGAGGTCAAGCGCCGGCGGCCCTAGTTGCGCGGCACCAGTTCCTCCGGCTGGTAGATGCCGGACTTGGTGGTGTGCCCGGAGCCGGGACGCTTGTAGCTGACGCGGATGCCGCGGCGGGTGTGGCCGGTGACGGTGACCACATACTCGTCGGTCCAGGAGAACGACCAGGTCGAGCCGAGCGGATGGCTGGTCGGCCAGTCCTGTTCTTCGCTGGCGGGGTCGGTATCCGGGGAGCGTGGCGGCATGGGAATAGTGTACCCGCACCGGTCCCGGCTGCACCCGGCCTCTGCTACGCTAATCGCGTCCGTCGGCCCCGCGAGCCTGGAGTCCCATGAGCATCCGAAACACCCTGCGGTTCGCGCTGCTAACGGTCCCGCTGCTGCTGGCGCCGGGCTGCGCCACGGTGATGCCGGAAACCAACGCGCGCTGGAGCGCCGACCCCCGCGCCAAGCCGGTGATGGACGGGCTGGAGGCCTACAAGCACGCTAACGGCGACTACCCGTTCCGGCTCAGCGATCTGCAGCCGCACTACCTCAATCCGCGGGTGCCGTTCGCCGAGCGCCACGGCAAGGACGTGGTCTGGGCCCTGTACTACAAGCACCTCCCGCCCGGCACTTACGAGATGCTGTACGAAGACACCAGCAGCGACGTGATCTACCGCAACGGCGAAGTCGTCTCGGCCAGGCGCAACCCACTGCGCAAGAAGCTCGACCTGCCGCAGTAGCGGCGTCCGAAGATGCCTGGCCCAGGAGGGCCGGGCATTTATGGAGCTACTGGGTCTGCACCGCGGGCAGGCCGCTGCAGCAGCTGCCGCCCTGGCAGGTCTGGATGCGGTACTGCTGGCCTTCGTGGTCGTTCTGCCAGGGCACGCCGTTGTAGCTCCAGGTGCCGGTGCCGCCGCTGGCCGGGCAGTAGTTGCGCACCACCTTGGTCCACTGCTGCATCAGCGTGCCCAGGGCCTGCGGCGTATTGGTCGGCGCCGCCTGGCCGGCCTGGTCGTAGGTATTGATGCCGTGGCAGTTGGTGCAGACGCGCAGCTCGCCGGGCTTGAAGTTCACCCAGTTGCGCTCGCGCACGATGCCGCGGTTCCAGCCGGTCTTGCTGTTGTCGACCAGCGCCCAGGTCATGGCGCGGCCGGCGGGCACGAAGGCGGCCACCGAGCCATCCGGCGCGATCGGCGTCTGCGACTGCGAATCGAGCAGTGAGCCCATCGCGGTCACTGCGGCGGGGTCGTGCATCGGCTGCGCCAGGTTGCGGCGCCCCGGCGTCGGCGTGCCGCCGCTCTGCGGCGGCTTGCCGTTGCCGGTGTAGCCGCGGATCTGGTCGGCCTGATACAGCTGCAGGTGCGAGACGTTGTACACCGTGCTGGCGGAGGCGCCGAGCGTCTGGGTGGAGCTGCCGCTGACGCGCAGGTCGAACGGCTGCTGCAGGTCGGCACGGTCGCGTTCGGTGACGTTGCGCGAGACGATCAGCGCCAGCCCGTTCTGCTCCAGCCATAGTTGCAACAGCTGCTGGTTGCCGCCGACCAGGCTGGCTTCCTGCGAGGGCAGGGCCGGCTGCACCGTCTTGGCGGGCGCGCTGCGCACCACCACCTCCACCGGGTCCAGCTCCCACAGCAGGCCGCTCCAGCTGACCCGCGTATCGGGATCCCAGTACTGCACGCTCTTGCTGATGCCGGCCCCGGTCAGGTAGGTGCCCGGCATCCAGGCGCCGTTGAGCAGGCGCAGGCGGAAGCTGTAGTTGTAGGTGGGCGCTGCCGTAGTGCCGCCCTGCGCCAGGTCGGCGGTAGTGGGTGTGAACACCGCCAGCATATGGCCGTCCTTCATCGGCAGCGGGTTGCGGTACTGGCCGCCGGCGGTCGCGACGCTGGCGAGCAGCTGCACCTTCATCCCGTCCGGGTTGACGCCGGGCGCGCCGGCCAGGCGCACCAGGTCGCCGCCGGTAGCGGTGGCGAACTCGGGCGAGTGGACGCCGTAGTACAGGCCGGTGGTCAGCGGGTCCTCGCGCAGGTGGAACATGCCGGCGCTGCCGCCGAGGAAGTAGGTGGCGCCGTTGTACTTGCCCGGCTGCAGGTCGCGCAGGTCGCTGTCCGCGGCGAAGTTGCCGAGCGTGTAAGTGCCGCCCAGCTCGTGGCGGCCGACGTGGTTGAGCGTCTCCTCGGCCGAGCCGTCCTGGTTCACCATCCACGGGAAGAAGTGGTTGAAGGAGAAGTCGTTGTAGGGATAGTCGCTGGCCACCGAGCTGCCGTTGTAGGCCGAGCCCATGGAATAGGTCTTCAGGCGCAGCTCCGGGAACGCCTCGGCGTGCGAGAACGTGGATGGCACGCTCTGGTCGGTCTCGGAGTTGTAGTTGAAGGCGCCGTAAGTCGGAGACTCGAACTGGTCGTGGTCCGCCTGCTGGTCGCGCACCAGGTGATCCCACTTGGTGAAGACGATGCGCCCGCTCGAATCGAGGCTGGGGTAGGTCACGCCCGAGACTGCGTGGTCGATGATGCGCAGGCTAGCGCAGTCGCTGGGGTTGAGCTTCCACAGGCCGGTGTCGGTAGGCGTGGACTCGTACTCGTCGCGCTGCGGGTAGAGATAGGCCAGGCCGCTGCGCGGGCGGTCGGAGGTGAAGATCACCTGGTCGTCCGAGCCGTAGAACGGCGCGATGTTGTTGTATTGGGTCGGCTGGCAGGCCACCGGCGCGATCACCGCCTTGCCGCCTTCCTGCAGGCCGCTGACCTCGTACAGCTGCCAGGTCGCGCTGCTGGAGGCGTACTGCTGCACGGGTGCGCCGACCAGCATCGAGAAGATCGCCTTCTGGCCGCTCCAGTGCACGGTGGGCTGGCGCACGGCGATGGCCTTGGCGCCGTCCTGCGCGCCGCTGGGCAGGCCGTAGCCGGCCTCCTGGGTGAGGTTGCGCCGGGTGCCGTCGTGATAGGCGATCCACAGGTCGCCGCCGCGCGGCACCTGCTGCACGCTGGCCTGCTGCGAATCGAAGGCCGATTGCACGCCGGCGAAGGCGGCGGTCGGAACCTGGGTGACGAACAGGATCGGGTTGGTGGCCGAGGTCGGCGAGGCGCCGCCGCTGCTGGAGCTGCCGCCCGACGAGCTGGAGGAGCCGGAGCTGCTGGACGAGGAATGGCCGCCTGAGCTGGAGCCGCTCGAGGAGCCGCCGGAGGAGCTGGACGAGCCGCTGCCGGAGGAGGACGAACTGCTGCTGGAACTGGAAGAGGAGCTGCTGCTGGTGAACTGCTCGCTGTAGGCCGGGCCCCACAGGCTGCCGGGGTTCATGGCCGAGAACGCCACGGTGCCGGCGCTGCCCTGGTAGCCGTTGGCCTTGAGTGTGGTGGAGTTGACATAGGTGGTGCTCAGCACCACGTCCGCCGCGCGCACCTCGGTGTTGCTGACGAAGCCCGCGCCGGTCACGGTGACGGTGTACTGGCCGACCTTGGCGGGGTTGGGCGAGATCGCGGTGATTTTCGGGCCGGGCGGGGCGACGTTGACGTAGACCGTGGCCGAGGTGGCGTTGTCCGAGGCCAGCGCGGTGATGGTCACATCGTTGGGCGGGATCGTCGCCGGCGCCTTGTACAGGCCGGCGGTGCTGATGGTGCCGTTGGTGGCGTTGCCGCCCTTCACGCCCGAGACTTCCCAGGTCACGGCGGTGTTGCTCAGGCCGCTGACGGTGGCTTTGTATTGCACCGTGCCGTTGACGCCGACCGAGGTATAGCCCGGGCTGATGCTGACGGAAGCCGCCGCGTGCACCACGGCGCAGAACAGCGAGCAGATCGAGGCGCAAGCCAGGGCTGCGAACCGCTTCGTTCGAGTACGCATGTCGATTGAAACATCCCCCAATTTTTGAGAAACGCCCCGGCCGGCTGTGCCGCGGGCCGCATTACAAGCGTCGCCGTTCGCTGCGGCGACCGCCACCAAGCTCGCATCTTCCCGCCGGCCGGACCACCCACCGGATAGGGGGTGGCGGCGTCGCTGGCGTCAGCCGGTGCGGTGAAGCTGGTTGAACGGTCGTCGCCGCGGGACACTTCCCTGTATCCCCGGCGAACCGACACCGTTCGGCGGATGCGCTGCGCACGCCCCGTCGTTCCGGTGTCATCCTTCCAGTCGTTTTCTGCGGGCGAAAGCCGCCATCCGTATCGGCAGAAGGAGGGTTCCCCGTGATGGGCTTCACAATCACCGCGTCACACCGCGTCGTGGCGGCATGCGGGACAGGTGTTGACATGCCGCCGGACGCAGTGTCGCAGCCGATCCAAGGTCATGGCGATGTCACCCGCCGGGGCCCAAAGCAGTGTATGCTCTTGCCGCGATTGGGCGTTCTGGTTTCCGGCACCTTCTCGCAAATGCGCTGGCCTGTGTTTCCGGCCATGCGACAAGCTTCCGCGGACCGCCTTTGCGGCGGGCGTCCGGACCCGCTTCCACTCCACACCCGGTGCTGTAATTGATGACCAAAAAGACTTCGCCCGCCGTGCGGCAGGCTGCTCCTTCCGTTCGACAGGCCGAGACCACTGCCGAAGGTCTCATCACCGAAGCCCAGCTGCGCGCGATGCCGGCCGAGGACTACATGAACGACGCCCAGCTGGCGTTCTTCCGCAACCTGCTGCTGGAAATGCGCAAGGAAGTGGTGGAGCGCGAGATCGGCGCCAAGGAGCGTCTCAACCAGGGTGAGAGTCACGCCGACCCGGCCGACCGCGCCACCGCCGAAGAGGAATACTTCCTCGACATGCGCCTGCGTGAGCGCGAATCGCGCCTGCTGCGCAAGATCGATGACGCGCTGCGCCGCATCCGCCAGAAGGAATTCGGCTACTGCGAGGTGACCGGCGAACCGATCGGCATCCCGCGCCTGCTGATCCGCCCGACCGCAACGGTCTGCGTGGAAGTGAAGGACCGCGACGAGCGGCTGGCGATGACGCGGGCGGAGTAGCCCTGCACGGTGGCCTGGTTGACGTTCACGGCCGCCGCTTCAAATTCCGGAAGCTGATCGAGTCGAAGACCGAGAGCCGTGCTTGACGATCTAATATATGCATTGTAATGTATATACATGGAAGCGCAATTAATCCTGCTGCAGACGCTCGCCGATCCGATGCGCCTGCGCATCGTCGAGGCGATGAAGTCGGGCGAGTGCTCGGTCGGCGACATTGTCGAGCGCATGGACATCCACCAGTCCGGCGTGTCGCGGCACCTGAGGATCCTGACGGAGGCGGGCATCGTGCGGATGCGTCCGGATGGGCAGCGGCGCCTGTATTCGCTGCGCAGGGAGGCCTTCGACCAGCTGGAAGCCTGGGTGGCGGGGTATCGCCGTCACTGGGAGTCGCGGCTCGACCGTTTCGGCGCCGCGCTCGAACGCAAGCACGCGGCCGCCAGGGCCGCCGCCAGGGAGAAATCCTGATGAACGAAGCAAAGAGTGCCGCCAGGGCTCAGTTCTCGATCCGGCGCAGCTATGCCGCCCCGATCGATGAAGCCTGGGCGTTGTGGACCACCAAGGCCGGGATCGAGTCGTGGTGGGGGCCGGAGGGCTTCGATGTGACCGTGACTGCGCTCGACCTGCGCCCGGGCGGAGAGCTGGTCTACTTGATGACAGCCGCAGCGCCGGAACAGGTGGCCTTCATGAAGCAGGCGGGCATGCCGCTGAGCACCGAGTGCCGGGTGACCTATACCCAGGTCGCGGCGCCACGCCGGCTGGCCTACAAGACCCTGGCCGACTTCGTGCCCGGCGTCGAGCCGTATGAAGTGGCCACGGTGGTCGATTTGAAGGAAACCAAGGGCGGAGTGGAACTGCTCATCACTTTCGACGCCATGCACGACGACATCTGGACCGAGCGCGCCCGCGCCGGGCACCAGAGTCAGATGCGCAAGCTGGACGCGCTGCTGGCCGTGCAGGGCAAGGGAGTGCGGCCGTGAAGCCCGGGCTCGCAACCGCCCGCGCCGTGGCCGCGGGTTTCCTGGTCACGGCGCTGGCCTCCACCGCCACGGACGCGCTGCTGCACGCCACCGGTGTGTTCCCGAAACAGCCGCAGCTGATGTCCGATGCGCTGTTCGCGCTGGCCTCGATCTATCGAGCGCTGTACACCGTCGCCGGCGGTTATGTCACTGCGCGGTTGGCACCCACCCGGCCGATGCGCCATGCCTGGATCCTGGCCGGCATCGGCCTGGCCGCGGGTCTGGCAGGTGTGGTCGCCTACTACGCGATCGGCGGCGCGGAACTGGGGCCGGCCTGGTATGCGCTCTCCATCCCGATCCAGGCCATTCCCTGCGTCTGGCTGGGTGCGCGGTTGGCTCTCGCACGCCGGGTCGTGGCGCCGGTGTCCGCGTGAGGTGAGCGGAGATCCGCAACGAAAAGGGAGCCTTGCGGCTCCCTTTTTCTTTCAGCCCCGGATCAGCCCGGCTTGATCCAGCCCAGCGCCATCAGCTTCATCTTGATCATCAGGCAGATGAAGTGCCAGGCAGTCTTGATCTGGGTCCAGGCGCTGGGCTTGTAGCGCGCCTGCTGGCGGATGTAGTGCTGCAGTTCGGCGAGCTGTTCGTCGTTCAGCTCCGGGAACGGCGGCATGCCACCGGCTTGCAGCCCGCCGTGCACCACGCTGGCGAAGGCCGCCGCGTTAAGCGGGATCTGCGAGGCGCGCAGATCGGGGGCATAGCCGCCGGCCACCACGGCGGTGCCGTGGCAGATCAGGCAGCGCGTATACAGCTCGCGGCCCTCGGCGGCTTTCTTCGGGTCGACCACGAACGCCGGGTCGTCGACCGGAGTCGGCTGCGACGGCGGCGGCGAGGGCGGCAACGGTGCCTTGCCGTCGAGCACGTAGGTCAGCAGCCGGCGCGGGTGGCTGGTGCCGACCCAGCCGTGCTGGGCGCTGAGCGAGCCGAGCAAGGTCGGGCCGCCGGCAAACCCGGCCAGGACGCTGACGTACTGCTTGCCGCCGACGCTGTAGGTGATGGGCGGGGCCAGCGTGCCGACGCCGAGATAGGCGCTCCACAAGGTGGCACCGGTGGCGGCGTCATGCGCCACCAGGTTGCCATCGGCCTGACCCTGGAACACCAGGCCGCCGTGGGTGCTGATCACGCCGCCGTTGTTGGCGCCGGGGGTGGGCACCTCCCAGGCCTTCTTCTGCTGCAACGGGTTCCAGGCCAGCAGCGAGCTGCTGCCGGCGCTCTTCGGCACGTCGTCGTAGAAGCCGTGGATACCCAGCGGACCATCCTTGTCGACGTCGAAGTTGGACGGCGTAAAGCCCTTGTCGTGGTAATACCCGGCCATCTCGTGGGCGGGGATGTAGGTCAGGCCGGTGTCCGGGTTGAACGACATTGGTTGCCAGTTGTGCAGGCCGCCGCTACCCGGCCAGACCAGCGCCTCGCCGTCCTCGTAGCGGACGCCGGGCAGCTCCACCGGGCGGCCGGTGGCGAGGTCGACGTGGTCGGCCCAGGTGACCTTGCCCGCCTTTTCGGCCGAGATCAGCTTGCCGGTTTCGCGGTCGATGACATAGAAGAAGCCGTTCTTCGGCGCGTGCAGGATCACCTTGCGCGGCTTGCCGTCGATCGGCAAGGTCGCCAGCACGATGTCCTCGCTCGAATCGAAGTCCCAGGTCTCGCCCGGCGTGGTCTGGTAGTGCCAGATGTACTTGCCGGTATCGGCATCCAGCGCCACCACCGAGCACAGGAACAGGTTGTCGCCGCCGCCGGGGCTGCGCAGCTTGCGGTTCCAGGGATCGCCATTGCCGGTGCCGAGGTAGACGCGGTTGAGCTCCGGGTCGTAAGTGATGGCATTCCACACGCCGCCGCCGCCGCCGAACTTCCACCAGTCGCCGGTCCCGGTCTTGGCCGCCTCCGCCAGCTCCGGGCTCTCGAAGCCCTTGGCCGGATCGCTGGGCAGGACGTACCAGCGCCACAGCGGCTTGCCGGTCTCGGCGTCGTAGGCGCCGACATAGGAGCGCACGTGCGGGAAGTCGGCCCCGCCCTGGCCGATGATGACCTTGCCGTTGTAGACGCGCGGCGCGCCGGTGATGTACTGGTTGGCGCCCGGCTCGATCGTCATCGTCTCCCACACCTTGCCACCGGTCTTGGCATCCAGTGCGATGAGACGGCCGTCCTGGGTGCCGACGATGACCTTGCCCTTGTAGAAGGCCAGGCCGCGCACGCCCCAGGCCATGCGCATCTTCAGCGGGTCGATCTGCGCGTCGAAGGTCCACAACTGTTTGCCGCTGGCCGCGTCCACGGCGTAGACGCGGGTGAAGCTCACGGCGAGGTAGATCACGCCGTCCACTTCCAGCGGCTGGCTGGATACGTTCCAGGCCTCGGGCAGCTCCAGGGTCCAGGCCAGGCCGAGCCGGCCGACGTTGCCTTTGTTGATCTGGTCCAGCGGGCTGAAACGCTGCTCGCTGTAGGTCCGGCCCCAGGAGCCCCAGTCGTCGCCGCCCTTCTCGTTGGACAGGGTGCTGTCGTCCACGTCCGCCATGGCGCGCGCGGCGATCAGGACGGCCATCACGGCGGCCGCGAGCAATGAACGGCGGGCCGGGGCGGCCTTGCCTGCTTGTTTCATTTTTCTTCCTCCGCTGGCCGGGGCTTCTTGCGGGCCTTCCGGCGATAGGTCCGAACCCCGGAATCCGGGGCAGGATATGAGCTTGGCACAGGTTCGGGCGCTCCCGGCTCATCCATCCGTAGGAGGAGCGGGGCGACAATTTTCGTAGGTCGGCCTTCGGGCCGCCAGGCCTAGTCGCCCTGAAGGGCGAGCTGCACAGCTTCAGGGGAACGCCGCGACGATTTCGTTGACTGCCCGCGTGATGTCCTTGCGGCGGTAACCCAGCAGCTTCGTCTCGGCCACATCCGGCTCGTAATACAGGGTATTACCGCGGCCGAAATAGAGCGCCGCGTCGGGCAGCATCGGGTGTTCCTGGTCCTGCGCCTTCGGCGCTGGCCGGCCGGCGGCGCGGAAGAAGTCGCCGAAGAAGCGCTCGAACGACACGTTCTCGTCGCCGACCAGGTAGGCCTTGCCATTCTCGCCGCGCGCCAGCGCGCCTTCCACCGCCTCGGATAGGGACTGGCAGGAGATGAAGTTGACGCCGCCGGGCGGGGCGAACTCCGGCATCGGCGCGAAGCGGCCGCGGGCGTACTGGGTGTAGGCCTTGAACATGCCCTCGATGCCCGGCACGTGGCCGACCACGAAGGGCGCATTCAGGCTCAACACGCGGAACTTGCCGGTGGCCAGGGCGCGCACGCCCTCGTCGGCGAGCTGGCGCGAGCGGATGTAGCCGTTGCCGGCGACCAGCTGCGGCGCGGCCTGCGGGTAAAAGCTGCCGATGTTGACCGCGACCGGCACGCCGGCCTCGCGCAGGGTCTTGAAGAAGCGCGGCACGCCTTCGACGTTGCTGCGCTGCCAGTGTGCATCGATGGCGGTGGTGCCGGCGCCGAGGTCGGCCGGAGCGACGTGGCGGATGTCGTTGCCGGCGGCGAATACCACGGCCTCGAACTTTGCCAGTTCCTCGCGCGGGAAGTCGTTGGCGATGTAGTCGCCGCGCAGGAAGGGCAGACCGGCCAGCGGTGTGCCGGCGGGCGGCGGCTTGCGCCCGGCGACGCTGACCGCGTGGTTCCTGCTCTTGAGATACAGCGCGGCGTGGCCGCCGATCATGCCGGTGCCGCCGACGACGAGAATCTTCATATGCCGCTCCTCCGTGCCGGCCGCGTGCGGGGCGCCGCAACCTGTATGCGGTCAGCTTGGCACAGGGTCGCCGGCGCGTGTCTCGTCCGAGTGCAGGAGAAGAAAAGCCGGATCTCCGCCGCGCGGCGATGACGGACTGGCGGCTCAGCAGCCGTTGCGCCCCAGGTGGGCAGCCGGCTTGTACACCGGCGCCTTGCCCACCTCGCCGCCTTCCATCCAGACGATCTTGCGGCGCAGGTAGCTGCGCATGCCGCGCAGCTTGGTGATCTGCGCGTCCACCAGATCGATGCGTTCCTGCATCAGCGCGATCTTGCGCTGCAGGTTCATGCCGTGCAGCTGGTATTCCGAGTCCAGCGCGGCGATCTCCCTGAGGCTGAAGCCGAGTGCCTGGGCGTTGCGGATGATCAGGGCGCGCTCCACGTCATCGGCGTTGAAGTCCTGGTAGCGGTTGCCGTTGACCCTGGGCCGCAGCAGGCCGCGCTTGATATAGAAGCGCACGGTGTCGCGGCTCAGGCCGGTGGCGCGGGTGAATTCGGCGATGTACATGGGCGTGTTCCGGGCGGGACTTGACTGTGGACTATGCTCCACACTTTATGCTTTTCACTCCCCCATGCAAGGTGTGTGAGCGATGAACAAGGTTGCACTGGTCACCGGCGCCTCGTCCGGTATCGGCGAGGCCACGGCGCGCAGGCTGCTGGCCGAAGGCTACAGGGTCTATGCCGGCGCGCGCCGGGTCGAGCGGATGGAGGGCCTGCGCCAGGCCGGCGCTGTGCCCCTGGCGCTGGACGTGACCGAGGAGGCTTCGATGTCCGCGGCGATCGAGGCGATCCGTGCCCAGTCCGGCCGGCTCGACGTGCTGGTCAACAACGCCGGCTACGGTTCCTACGGCGCGCTGGAAGACGTGCCGATGGAAGAGGCGCGGCGTCAGTTCGAAGTCAACGTGTTCGGCCTGGCGCGGCTGACGCAGCTGGCCCTGCCGCTGATGCGCGCGCAAAGGTCCGGTGCCATCGTCAACATCACTTCCATCGGTGGCAAGATGCATGAGCCGCTGGGCAGCTGGTACCACGCCACCAAGTTCGCGGTGGAAGGCCTCAGCGATTGCCTGCGCATGGAGCTGGAGCCGTTCGGCATCCACGTCATCGTCGTCGAGCCCGGCGCTATCAGGACCGAATGGGGCGGCATCGCCCGCGAGGGCATGCTGCAATACTCCGGCGGCACCGCCTATGCCGCGCAGGCACAGGCGCACGCCCGCATGTTCGACGGCGCCGACAAGTCGAACCTGGCCTCGCCGCCGGAAGTGGTGGCGGCGACCATCGCCCGCGCCCTGCGCGCGCGCCGGCCGCGCACCCGCTACGCCACCGGCGGCGGAGCGAAAACCATCCTCATGCTGCGCCGCCTCACCAGCGACCGCGGCTTCGACTGGCTGATGCGGACGATGGAGCGGCAGATGGCGGGCTAGGCGCTAAGGCGTATCGCCGGCCGGCTGCGATGGAGCCGGCGCCTCCTCGCCTGAGGGCGGCGTGGCAAAGCCACTCTGGCGTTTCAGCCGCGCGCGCACGAAGTGGATGTGCTGGCGCAGCACGTAGAGCTGGTTGGCGTAGGCACCGGGGATCTTGCCGCTGATCACGGTATTTTCCACCTCGGCCAGGCGCTCGAGCAGGGCGGTGCGCTGCTCCGGCGTGGTCGGCTCCAGCGAGGCGCGCTCCAGGGCCATCAGCTCGCCGTAGCGCTTGAAGATGCGGTTGTTGATGCGCCAGCCGTACAGCTGCGGCACCACGCGCAGGCCGGGGATCAGCACCACGATGATCGGCACCAGCACCACCACGGCACGGTTGGTCAGGCTGGCGAGCCAGAACGGCAGGTAGCGGTACAGCACGCTCTTGCCGGACTTGTAGTAGCGCGCGGCGTCGTCGCTGATCGGGAAGGCGTGCTGCAGCGGCGCCGGGAACTCGTTGAAGTTCTGCAGCAGGGTGGGGTGGCTGTGCACTTCCTTGGTCGCGTCCATCAAGAGGTCGGACAGGGCCGGATGCAGATCGGAATGCGCCAGCAGGTCGACGGTTGGCGCGATCATGTTCAGGCTCTGCGGCGGCAGGTTCTCGCCGAGGTCGAAAGCGCCGGCTGGCAGCTCCAGCTTGCTCAGATAGCGGAAGCGGCGCACATAGGCGTCCGCCTGCGGGAAGTCGAACAGGCGCACGCCCTCGGCGTGCAGCATCTCGCGCACGGTGGCCGGGCTGGCGGAGTCGCCGGAGAGGAAGATCGCATCCGCCTGGTGCGCCAGCAGCGCCTTGCGCGCGGCCTCGCCCTCCAGCGGCAGCAGGGTGGTGGCCTTGGCGTTCTTCTCGTCGGGCACGATGCCGTTGGCCTTGAGCAGTTCCAGCGCCAAGAAGCGGGTGCCGCTGCCTTCGGCGCCGACCGCGATGCGCTTGCCTTCCAGCTCGGACAGGCGTTGCATCGGCTTGGGCGCGCGGTAGAACACCGTCAGCGGCTGATAGAACATGCTGCCGAGCGAGACCAGGTCGCTGGTGTCGGCATTGGTGGTGATGCCCGATTGCACCAGGGCGATGTCGATGCCGGAACTGGCATCGGCCAGCTGGTTGAGGTTGGCCACCGAGCCGGCGGTGGGCACGATCTTCAGCGTGATGCCGCTGCGCGCCAGGATTTTCTGGTACTTCTCGGCGGTGGCGCGGAAGGTGCTGCCTTCGGGGCCGCCGGCCATGGTGACGATGCTGGGCGGGGCGGGGCGCACGAAGTGCAAGGCCAGCAGGATGGCGCCGACCGAGATCAGCAGCACCGGGCCGAGGGTGACCGCCAGGTCGCGCCAGGAGATGCGCGGGATTTTGGGGATCTTCAGCAGCCTGGCCTGCAGTAGGCGCCGGGCGCGCTCGCGCGCGCCGAAAGGATCGTACGGATTCGGGGTCTTGTCGGGCGGGGTGGTGCTCACTGCGGCGTCCTTGCTCGGATGCCGTATAGCTTGCATCAAACCGGCATCAATTTGCTTTCAGCCGGCAAGACAACAGCCCCTCTCCCGCCATGGGAGAGGGGCGCGTGGCTTTACGACGCCCGCAGCCGCTTGGTGCGGAACGTTCCCCAGCCGCTGTGAAGCACGGTGCCGAGGAAGGCCTTCAGGCCGCTCTCGTTCGGCTTGGGCTCGCCGCCGTGGGCGATGCGCTTGAGCTGGCGCGCGTACCAGGCCACTTCCATCAAGGCCATGCGGTCGATCGCCTTGATGCCGGTGGTGATGACGCGCACTTTGTGCGGGCTGTCGCCGCCGCGCAGCAGGGCGGCGGGCGCGTCCGGGTCCAGCGCCAGCAGGCGGCTGACGCCGACCAGGTCGAGCGCGCCGGAGCGCAATGCGGCGTTCATGCCGGCGTTGCTGCGGAAGCCGCCGGTGACCATCAGCGGGGTCTTTACCGTGGCGCGCACCTTCTCGGCGAACTCCAGGAAGTAGGCTTCGCGCGCCTGCGTGGAGGCGGACTTGGTTTCCGCGGTAGTGCCGGTCATGGCCGGGGCCTCGTAGGTGCCGCCGGAGATTTCCACCAGATCGATGCCGGCCTCGCTCAGCGCGCGGATGGTGGCGAGCGACTCTTCCTCGGTGAAGCCGCCGCGCTGGAAGTCGGCCGAGTTGAGCTTGATGCCCACCGGGAAGTCCGCGCCGACCTGGCGGCGGATCTCGGCGTACACCGCCAGCACGAAGCGGCGGCGCTTCTCGGCGCTGCCGCCCCAGTCGTCGGTGCGCTGGTTGTGGTGCGGCGAGAGGAACTGGCTCACCAGGTAGCCGTGCGCGCCGTGGATCTGCACACCGTTGAATCCCGCCTTCTTGGCGATGGCGGCGGCGCGGCCGAAGCGGGTGATGATGTCTTCGATCTGCGCCGGCGTGGCCTCGCGCGGCGTGTCGAAGAAGGCGGCCATGTCCTTGCGGAAGGGGATGGCGGAAGGCGACAGGTTGTAGGCGTTGAGACCCTTGGGCGATTGCTTGCCCGGGTGGTTGAGCTGCATCCAGATCTGGCCGCCATGGCTGGTGACGGACTGGGCCCACTCGCGCAGCAGCGCCAGGTCGGACTCGTCCTCCAACGCCACGTTGCCCGGCTCGCCGAGCGCGCGGCGGTCGATCATGACGTTGCCGGTGATCAGCAGACCGATGCCGGAGGCGGCCCAGCGGCCGTAAAGGCGCGGGAGCTGCGGTGTGACGTGGTTGTCGTAGGAACCGAGCGCCTCGCTCATCGCCGATTTGGCGATGCGGTTGCGCAGCATGCTGCCGTTGGGCAGGCGCAGCGGCTGGGCGAGCAGGTTGTCGAGGGTGGCGGAGGAATCGGCCATGGGGTCACCTTGAAGCGTGGGGGAATCGGTAGAACGAGCCGCAGCGTATTGCAACAATTCGATACTTGTCAAATTGACGAATTGTCGTAAAATCTCACCCATGGCCTCCCGCACCTTGTCCGCTTTCCAGTCCGACACCTCCCCAGCCGAGCTGGCGGAGCTGGCCGCGGCATTCAAGGCCTTGTCCAATCCCAACCGCCTGGCCATGTATTTGGAGCTGCTGCGCCACCGCGAGCGCAGCGTCAAGACCTGCGCCCTGCAGGACCTGATGGACCTGCTCGAGGTCGGCGCCCCCACCGTCTCGCATCACATCAAGGAGCTGGTCAACGCCGGCCTGATCGAGGTGGAGCGCGAGGGCAAGTTCATCCGCTGCAAGCTCAGCGAAGAGCAGCGGCAGACGCTGGCGCGCTTGTTCGACCGGTAGCCCGGGAAGCGCGAAGCGCTACCCGGGAGGATTCAGGAATCGTAGGGCGGAACAAGCGCAGCGCATTCCCCCGTTCACCGTGTGCTTCTCGCAGAAGGTGGAATGCGCCGCGCTTATTCACTACGGCTGCTTCAGCGCACCACGAGCGGTTCGCTCACCTGCCACGGCGCCAGCCGCGTCCCATCCGCCTTGCGCTCCCCGACCGGCAGCGTCTCGCCGCCATCGAACACCGCTCCCATTCGCCCGAAGCCGGTAAAGCAGGCGGCCAATGCGCCGAGGTCGGCGATCTCGTCCGCGTCGAAATGCTCGCGCAAGCCGGCCAGCATCTTCGCGTCGATGGCCAGGTGGTCGGTGGCGAAGCGGTCGGCGAAGGCCAGCGCCGCTTTTTCCGCCGCTGTCAGCTCCGGGTTCTCCGCCGGCCGCTCCAGCGAGCAGACCTGTGCCTCGGTCAGACCGTCGTCCAGCGCGCCGCCGTAACGCATCGACATGCAATACCGGCACTGGTTGTGGAAGGCGATGCGCAGTCGCACCAGTTCGATCAGGCGCGGGCGCAGCCTGGCGGTGCTGCGCAGCTGCTCGCTGAAGGCATGCATCAGGGCATTGATGGTGTCGCGGCGGCTGGTTGGCATGGCGCAGTTCTCCCGGTTCGATCCGGAGTCATCATCCGCTCCGCCACGGCTGGTGCCTCAGCCAATCGCATGAGCTTCGTAACCTCGTAGGGCGGAATAGCGAGCGAGGCGTATTCCGCTTTCCGCGAACCGAGCGCAAGGTGGGTGACGCCTCTGCGAGGCTAAGCCGCCCTACGACAGGCCTCAGCGCCGCGTGCCGATATACACGCCCGTCGCCGCCAGCGCGAAGCCCGCGAGCTTGATCGCGCTCATCGGCTCGTGCATCAGTGCCCAACCCATCACCGCCGTCACCGGCGTTACCAGGTAGAACAGGGTCGAGACGCGGGTGGCGGCACCGCGACGCAGCAGCACGAACAGCAGGGCGAAGGTGCCACCGGAGTTGACTACGATCAGCCACAACATCGAGCCGACGAAGGCGGTGCTGCCGTCGAAGCGGAAGTGCTCGTGCAGCAGGGCGACCGGCGCCAGCACCAGGGTCGCAGTCAGGTTCTGCACCAGCAGGCCGAGGTTGAGGTCGATGCTGGAGGCGTGGCGCTTCTGGTACAGCGTGCCGAAGGTGATACCGCACAGGCCGAGGAACAGGGCGATGCCGGCCATGGTCGAGCCCAGGCCGGAGCCGAGCTTGTCCTGCAGCACCAGCAGCACGCCGCCCAGGCCCAGCAGCAGGCCGAACCAGTGGCCGGCCGGCTGGCGCTCGCCCAGCGCCGCGGCAGTGAGCGAGACGGCCAGAGGCATCGAGCCGATCACCAGGGCGGCGAAGCCGGAACTGGCGCCGAGGGCGAAGGCGCCGTAGACGCCGCCGAACTGCAGCGCCAGGCTCAGCAGGCCGACCACGGCGCTGTGCAGCAGCACTTTCGCCGCCGGCCACTGCGTCCGGCGCAGCAGCACCAGGGCGCCGAACAGCAGCGCGGCGCCGCCGAAGCGCAGGGTCAGCACCGTGAACGGTGCGCCATGCTCCACCGCGATCTTGCCGGCGATGTAGCCGGTGCTCCACAGCACGACGAAAGCGGCGGCCGGCAGGCTCTCGCGCAGCGCGCCGCTGTCGAACCAGGGGCTGCTATTGGAACGGGTCATGGCGCTGCTGTTCATCCTGCGTCTCCGCGAAGCCGGCTTTCCGGATGGCGCAGAGGATAGGGGCTTCCGTTTCCGGGATAAACCAGGTAAAAGTCAAATCATTGTTGCGTCATTTGCAATAAAAGGCCATGTCCGCCCGGCTCGACGAAATCGCGGTGTTCATCGAAGTGGTGCGCAAGCGCAGTTTCGTGCGCGCGGCCGAGCAGCTCGGCGCCAGTGTCTCGGCGGTGAGCCGATCGGTGGCGGCGCTGGAGGCGCGGCTTGGCGTGCGGCTGCTGCAGAGGACCACGCGCAGCGTCGGTCTGACCGAGGCGGGCAGCGCCTACTTCAGCCGCTGCGAGGCCCTGCTGGCGGAGCTGGAGTCGGCCGAGGCCGAGGCCAGCGCGCTGGGCGAGGAGCTGCAGGGGCGGCTGCGGGTCAGCGCCGCCACCGGCCTGGGCATGACGCACCTGGTGCCGGCGCTGCCGGAGTTCCTGGCGCGGCACCCGAAGCTGACGGTGGACCTGGACCTGTCCAACCGTTTCGTCGACCTGGTGGAGGAGCGCTACGACCTCGCCATCCGCACCGGCACGCTGCGCGACTCGCGCCTGGTGGCGCGCCGCATCGGCTCTAACCGCCGGCGTCTCGCCGCCAGTCGCGACTACCTGCGGCGGCACGGCGCTCCGCGCCATCCGCGTGAGCTGGAGCAGCACGCTTGCCTGGTGCTGGAGATCGGTGACCGCCCGGACCGCTGGGACCTCCAGCGCCGCGGCGAGACCGCTGCGGTGGGAGTGACCGGACCGCTGCGCTCCAACAACGCCCTGGCCCTGCGGGATGTGTGTGCCCGCGGCCTCGGCATCGCGCTGCTGCCGGGCTTCGCCCTGGCTGAGGACTTCGCCGACGGCCGCCTGGTGCACGTACTGCCGCAGTGGGCGACGGAGGAGCAGGGCATCTACGCCATCTATCCCGGCTACCGTTTCATTCCGGCCAAGGTGCGGGCCTTGGTGGACTACTTCGCCGGGAAGCTGGCGGCACGCGGCGTACGTTAGGGAAGCTCTGACTGTTTCGTTGTAGGTCGCCCTTCAGGGCGACTGCGCGATGTCGCCCTGAAGGGCGACCTACTATGGTCAGGCTTCACCAGCGGTCATGCCGCTCGCGCCGCTCCTGGCGGTAGTTGGTGATCTCCAGGCGGACGCCATCCGGGCCGGTGAAGAACGTGGCCCAGTAGTCGGGCGCGTATTCGCCATGCAGCGCCGGCTCGCTGGCCTCGACGCCGGCGGTGCGCAGGGCGGTAGCCGCCGCACGCACGTCCGCTTCCGTCTCCACCCGCAGGCAGAAGTGATGCAGGCCGGGTGCGTAGGGATCGTGCGGCACCTTTACCCGCGCCGGGCGCAGTACGTAGCCGAAGTGGCGGTTGTAGTACTGCACGTGCGGCTCGCCGCCGAGCGCGAAGCGGTTCTTGCGGAAGCCGAGCGCGGTGAAGGCGCGGTCGTAGAAGGCCTCGGCCGCAGCCAGGTCGGAGACGCTGATGTAGAGGTGGTCGATGCCGGTGATTTCGGTCATGGCAAGCGCGAGCCTGGACCCTTCAACCTAGTACTTGATCGAGGGCAGCGATCAGCTGCTCGATTTCGCCTGCGGAGGTGTAGTGCACGAACGACAGCCGCAGCACGCCGCGCTGAGGGTCCACGCCCATCGCCTCCAGCAGCCGCACCGCATAGAAGTGCCCGGCGGCGGCCATGATGCCGCGCCTGGCCAGTGCCGGGATCAGTTCGGCCGGCTCGCGCCGCAGTGGGGAAACGGAGACGGTCGCAGCGCGCTGGTTCGCATCCGCGGGGCCGAGCAGGCGCAGGTCCTTGCGGGCGGCGAGGTAGTCGAGCAGTTTCTGCAGCAGCGGTTTTTCGGCCTCGCGCAGCAAGGTGCGCACCCGCTGCGGCCGGCCGGCGGGATCGCCGCCGCCGTGATGGGCGTCGAGCGCGTCGAAGTATTCGGCCACCCCGCGCGCGGCGGCGACCTGGGCGTGATCGGGGCCGGCGGGGACCAGGCGCTTGCGGCTGTAGGCGGCGTTGAAGTAATGCGCTTCGTTGCCGAGCCGCTCGAACAGGCTATTGCGCACCACCATCGCGCCCTGGTGCGGACCGAAGGTCTTGTACAGTGAAAACAGCAGCACGTCCGCGCCGAGCGCCGTGACGTCGGACAGGCCGTGCGGGGCGTAGGCGACGCTGTCCACTACCAGCGCGGCGCCGACGGTGTGGACCTTGCGCGCGATTTCCGCGACCGGGTTGATCTGGGCGACGATGTTGGAGCACTGCGGCACGGTGACCAGGCGGGTGCGATCGGTCAGCAGGCGGTCCAGCGCGGCGGGATCGAGCGCGCCGCTATGCGGATCCACCTGCCACTCCTTCACGGTGAGGCCGTGCTCGGCCAAGCGGCGCCACACGCCGCTGTTGGCTTCATGATCCTGGTTGGTAACGACGATCTCGTCGCCCGGTTGTAGCAGCTTGCGGAAGGCCTGCGCCAGCACATAGCTGTTCTGCGAGGTGGAAGGCGCGAAGTGCAGCTCGTCGGCCCCGACATTGAGGTACTCCGCCAGGCGCGTGTGGGAGGCATCCATCCACTCGCCGGCTTCGTGCGAAGCGGGGTAGTTGTAGTAGGGCTGCACTTTCAGGCGCCGGTAGTACTCGGCCAGCCGTTCGATGACCTGGGCGCAGGCGTAGGAGCCGCCGGCGTTCTCGAAGAAGGCCTGGCCTTGCAGCGCGGGCTCAGCGAAGGCTGGGAAATGGGAACGGGCGTAGGCGACGTCGAGCGTGGACACTTGGGCGCGGAAGGTGGCCGTGGTTGGCTGACTCTACTGCGTGCGATCTTTTACCTGCAACGTAATCGCCAGTGCGTCGTTTCACGGGAAAGATGTTTCCCATGGAACCGGAACGCGATGCGCTCCGGTTCCAGCAACCAATCCCCTGACAGGAGTCACGCCATGAGCAGCCTCGAAAGCCTCGTCCATAGCTACATCGACAGCTGGAACCAGACCGACGCCGTCAGGCGCAAGGCGGCGATCCGCGAGCTGTATACCGAGGATGCCGGCTACACCGATCCGCTGGCGGCGGTGCACGGCTGGGACGGCATCGACGGCTTCGTCGGTGCTGCGCAGCAGCAGTTCCAGGGACTGGTGTTTTCGCTGGCCGGCAAGGTGGACGCGCACCACGACACCGCGCGCTTCACCTGGCACCTTGGCACGCCGGGCGCAGCCGAGCCGGTGGTGATCGGCTTCGACGTGGTCGCGGCGCAGGACGGCCGGCTACGCCAGGTCTACGGCTTCCTCGACAAGGTGCCGGTGGGGGGTTGAAGTACAGCTTGCCCCTCACCCCAACCCTCTCCCCGCTGGGCGGGGAGAGGGGGACGGAAGGGTGAGCGGGAACTGGATCACCACATGATCACGCGCTTGTCCGGCGCCAGGTACATCTTGTCGCCGGGCTTGACGTTCCAGGCCTCATAGAACGCCGGCTGGTTGACGACGGCGCCATTGCCGCGGAACTCGGGCGGCGAATGCGGGTTGGTCTTGACCAGGTTGATGGCGTAGTTGTCGCGCAGCTTGTTGCGCCAGGCCTGGGCGAAGCCGGCGTAGAGGCGCTGATCGCCGCTGAGGCCGTCGAGCACCGGTGCCGCCTGGCCGGCCAGGGCAAGGTGGTAGGCCTTGTAGGCGATGGCGATGCCGGAGTTGTCGGCGATGTTCTCGCCCAGGGTCAGCTCGCCGTTGACGTGGTAGCCGGGGATCGGCTCGTAGGCGGCGTATTGCTCCACCAGGGCGTGGGTCTTGGCCTTGAACTTGTCCAGATCCTCCTGGGTGAACCAGCCGGGCACGCCGAGCAGGTTGCCGTTGCCGTCGTACTGGCTGCCCTGGTCGTCGAAGCCGTGGCTGATCTCGTGGCCGATCACCGCGCCGATGGCGCCGTAGTTCACCGCGTCGTCGGCGCCCGGCGTGTACAACGGGGCTTGCAGGATGCCGGCAGGGAAGGTGATGTCGTTCAGCTCGGGGTTGTACTCGGCGTCCACCGTCTGCGGCGTCATGAACCATTCGCCGCGGTCGATCGGATGGCCGAGCTTGTCGATGTTGCGCTGGTATTCGAAGGCGCGCTCGCGGTGGACGTTGCCCGCCAGGTCGTCCTTGGCGAAGCTCAACGCGGAGTAGTCGCGCCAGTGCTCGGGATAGCCGATCTTCACCGCGATCCGCGCCAGCTTGGCCTGGGCCTGCTTCTTGGTGTCCGGCGTCATCCAGTCCAGGGTGTCGATGTCCTGGCTGAATGCGGCCAATTCGTTGCGCACCAGGGTTTCGACCCGCTCCTTGTCCTGCGGCGGGAAGTACTGCGCTACGTAGAGCCGGCCCAGGCCCTCGCCCATGGCTTCCTCCACCAGGCTGAGGCCGCGCTTCCAGCGAGGACGGATTTGCGGCGTGCCGAGAATCACGCCGCCGTTGAAGGCGAAGTTCTCGTCCACCGCCGCCTTGTTCAGGGCGAAGGCGTAGTCGTTCAGCACATGCCAGCGAAAATAGGTCTTCCATACCGGCAGCGGCGTCGTTGCCGCCAGCCTGGCGAAGCCGGTGAGGTAGCTAGGCTGGCCGACGATGACGTAGTCGGTCTTGCCCTCGATGCCGGCGGCCTTGAGGAAGCCGGGCCAGTCGAAGCCAGGGGCCAGGGTCGGCAGCTTGTTCAGCTCGACCTTGTTGTAGCCCCTGATCGGATCGCGCAGCTGCACCTTGGTCCATTGCAGCCTGGCCAGTTGGGTTTCCAGCGCCAGGATGTCTTTCGCTTCCTTCGCCGCGTCCCGGTCACCGGCCATGGCCAGCATCTTCTCGACGTGAGCGAGATACTGCGCGCGCATCTGCTTGAGTTTGGTGTCGTCGTCCTTGAGGTAATAGTCCGGGTCTGGCATGCCCAGGCCGCTCTGCTGCAGGTCGACGACGTAGCGGGTCGAATCCTTGTTGTCCTGGTGGACGACGATCACGAAGGGCAGGGCGGCCGGGTCGGGGCCGCTGTCGCCGGATTGGGTCAGGCGCTTGCCCAGCTCGCCCATCAGGGCACCGATCTGCTTGCGGTCCTTCAGCGCCTCGACCAGGGCAAAATCCGCGTCCAGCGGCTTGAGGCCCAATTGCTCCAGCCGGCCCTCGTCCATGAAGCTGTTGTAGAGGTCGCCGATGCGGTGACGGTCGTCCGCCGACTGCTCCTTGCCGTCCATCACGGGCTTGGCGGCGTCCTCGACGATGCCACGCAGCCGCTCCAGGGTGCGCTCGCTGATGATCGCGCCGACGCCGTAGCGCGAGCGGTCCGCCGGGATCTCGGTGGTGGCCAGCCAGTGGCCGTTGACGTGCTTGTAGAAGTCGTCCTGTGGCCGGGTCTGGTTGTCCATGCCGGCGAGGTCGATGCCGGATGCCAGTGGCGCCTTGGCTGCGGGCACCGGCGGCGGGTTATTCGGACCGCAGGCGACGAGCAGGCCCAGGCCGGCCGCGGCCGCGAAGCTGAGTTTGCGCATGTGCTTCCCCATGTCGTTCTGATTCCCTATTGGTTTTGGATGCCCAAGACCGGGGGCAGGGTTTAGAGTGACGATCGGTAAAGCGTAAGCGAGAAGCCGCAATCGGACAGGGCGGCAGTCGCCGCTGGCCGGAGCTGGCGCGGGTCCGCCGGGCGGTGAGAGCTGGGTCGAGGAGGGCTATCATCTGCGGGAACACGTCGGCGAGCACGGCATCGCGACCAGCCCCGACTCGCTGGCGTACCGAGCCGGCCGCAACCACGGGCAGGAGAGCCGCATGGATGTGAATGTCACCGCAAGCGCGGACCGCAAAGGCAAGAAGCTGTCCTACACGCTGACCCTGGAGGCCGAGGTGTTCGAGGTGAACATCCACATTCCCGGCGAGGAGGCGGAGGAGCTGAAGCTGGTTGCCAGCTCGCGCTGGGAGGACGGTTCGATGCAGATCGGCGAATCCGCCGGCGTGCCGGTGTTCTGGTCCACCGACGACGGCATGGTGGCGATCCTGATCGGCGAGGACGACGAGAACTGGGACGTCGCGCTGTCGGTGCCGGTGGAAACCATGGACCGCATCATCCAGGCGGTGAGTAACGCCTGAGCTTGCGTCAAGCCAGAGCAGGCTCGCCGTCGCGTGCCAGGCTGCCCGCCACCAGCCAGGCGCCGCCGCATAGCGTGATCGCCACCAGCAGGCTGGCCCATTCGCGGTGGTCCGCCGGATGGCTGAACACACGCGGCAGGTGCAGGATCAGCACCCAGCTGCCGTACATCAAGCCGAGCATGGTCGCTGCCAGCCGGGCCTTGACCCTTGAAAGGATGGCCAGGCCGGCGAGCGCCGCCGCGGCGCCGGTGAAATAGCCCCAGAACACGTGCCAGGGAATCCAGGCCGGGATCACCGAGGCGACGTAGCCGATGTAGATCACATGCAACGCACCGAACACCGGCAGGGACAGGGCGAAGGCGCTGCGTCCGATGCCGGCGATGCGGTCGATGCGGCGCGCGCCGGGCACACGCACTGAAGGCAGGCCGATGATCATGCCGCACAGCACCCAGGCCGCGCCGCCCATGGCCACGGTCTCGAAGGCGCCAGTCCACTCGACGCCGCTGCGAGGCCTGGCGAGCAACGCCGGGAGATGCAGCAGCAGCACGAACAGCGGCAGCAGCGTGCCCAGCGCCATCGCCGCATGGCGCGCGCGGAAGCCAAGGGCGACGAAGGCGCTGCCGAGGAACAAGGCCACGCCGCTGAACCACACCAGCGCCAGCCGGCCGGGGAAGTCCGACGCCAGCGGTTCCAGCGCCACGACCAAGTCGCCGCGCGCCAGCGTCTGCAGGCCCAGGCCGCCCAAGCCCAGGCAGAACAGCAGCCGCCCCAGGCGCGTGATCGTATCCATTGCCCCTCCTTGCCTTGCACGCAGGCTAGATCGCCGCAGGCGACGCGGCAGCGGCTTTGTGGCGGAAAGCGGGGAAGGAGGGGATGAAGCGTGCGGGGCCGGGGGCGCGCCGTGATCGGCGCGTCGCGCACGCTTTCGTTTTAGGTGCAGCCGTGCTGTCCCCTCTCCCGCTTGCGGGAGAGGGTGGCCCGTCAGGGTCGGGAGAGGGGCCGTGAAGGCCAGGTTTTACGGCCCCTCTCCCCCTGCCCCTCTCCCGCACGCGGGAGAGGGGAGTCGTGAAGCCTACGGATTGATCAGCTTGTTGCCGCGCAGGCGCTCGACCGCGAACTCGACGAAGGCCCGCACCTTGGCCGGGGCACGCCGGCCCTCGGCGTAGATCACGTGGATCGGCAGCGGCTCCTCCTCGTACTCGCTCAGCACGATCTGCAGCTTCTTCTCCGCCACCGCCTGCCCCACCTGGTAGGACAGCGCGCGCGTCAGTCCCCAGCCGCGGCTTGCGGCAGTGATGGCGGACTCGATGGTGGTGGTGCTCAGACGCGGCTGCACCCGCACGGTAGTCTTGCGCTCGCGGCCGAAGTGCAGGTCCAGCGGCCCCAGGGTGGCGCTGGCGGCGATCAAGGTGTGATCGGCGAGGTCCGCCGGCGTGGCGGGCGCGCCGTGCTTCTTCAGGTATGCCGGTGAGCCGCAGACGACGCGGCGCACGCTGCCCACGGGGATGGCGCGGTATTCGGAGTCCGGCAGCGGCGCGATGCGGATCGCCACGTCCACGCCTTCCTCGACCAGGTTGACGATGCGGTCGAGGAACAGGGCGCGGCCGCTGACGGCGGGGTGCCGGCCGAGGAAATCGAGGATGATCGGCAGCACGTGGATCTGCCCGAACAGCACCGGCGCGGAGACGATCAGGGTGCCGCTGGGTTTGCCATGGCTGCCGGCGGCTGAGGCCTCGGACTCGGCCAGGTCGGTGAGGATGCGACGGCAGTCCTCGGCGTAGCGGCCGCCGGCCTCGGTGAGCTTGACGGTGCGGGTGGTGCGGATCAGCAGGCGTGCGCCGATCACGTCCTCAAGCGCCGCCACCGCCCGGGTCACGGCCGGTGGGCTCATGTTGAGCGCGCGCCCGGCGCCGGCAAAGCCGCCGCACTCGACCACCTTGAGGAATACTTTCATCGCATGCAGGCGATCCATCGGCGCTCCTTTGGCGCGGATGGTGGAGACGCCGCATTCTAGCCGGGCGACGCTGGCTGCTGCGCCGGCCACGCGCCGGTCGCCAGCACGAAGGGTGACCAGCCGCCTTCGCGGAACGACCAGCGCAACGGCAGCGCGTCGGCGCGGTAGACCATGCGGCGCGGCGTGAAGCGCCACAGCCGCTCGGCGCCTTCGAATGCGGCGATCTCCGGCGGGTCGGTCAGCAGCTCGGCGCAGCCGCTGAGCTGGAGCAGATCGCCGCTATCGAAGTCGACGAACGCCAGGCCGGCGCGGCCGGTGGCGAGGATGTTGCCGAGCGTGTTGAAGAACAGGTTGCCGTTGAAATCGGGAATGGTCAGTGCGCCATCGGCGTCGATGCGGACGAAGCCGGGTTTGCCGCCGCGGTGCGACACGTCGACCTGGCGCCGGCCGTCCGCACCGGTGGCGTAGGTGGCGACGAAGAAAGTGTCGGCGCCGGCGATCATGTCGCGGGCGCGCGCGTCCAGGCCCGGCAGCTCCACCGGCGGATGCGCGCCGGCAGCCGCGGGATCGCGCGCGAAGGAGAAGTCGCGCAGCTGGATGTAGCGCGGGCAGTTGCCGTAGCTCTGCTGCACCGCCAGGTCGAAGCCGCTTTCGCCGCCGCGGCGGATCGTGCCATTGAGACGGTTGCGGCGGCGCGTGTGCAGTTCGATGCCGAGCAGCCCCAGCGGCTGGCCGTCGTCCATGCCGGCCTCGGCCGGGTCGCCGGCATCGCGCGATACTTCGATGTGCAACGCCGACGGGTCCGGTGCCTGCAGGAAGCCCGGCTGGCCGGCGCGCACGGTGGCCCACACCTCGCCTTGCGTATCGACCGCACCGAGGGCTACGAACGGCAACTGCGGATAAAACAGGCGGTGCTGCTCGATCAGGTGGTCGCGCAGCACCTGACGGCCGATCTGCTCCATGCGCTCGGCCACGCCGGCGCGCCGCTGCAGCGCCACCTCGCCGGCGTGCCAGGGGGAGGGCGTGGGCGGCGGCGTTTCGTTCACATCTAGGCCGCGGCGTTCAGGCCGATCGGGGTAGCCGCCAGCGGCACGAAGCCGGGCAGGGCCTCGACGCGACGGAGCCAGCCGTTGACCCGCGGATAGGGCTTGAGGTCGACATTGCCCTCCGGTGCGCGGGCCGTATAGCTATACAGCGCGATGTCGGCCAGCGTCGGGTGATCGGTGGCAAGCCAGTCGTGTTCGGCCAGCGCTTGCTCCATGCGCCCGAGCAGCAGGTGGGCGCGGGCGATCACCTCCTCGGCGCGGTACGGGGCCTTGATCAGCAGCACCAGGCGCGCGGCTGCCGGGCCGTACATCAGCTCGCCGGCGGCGACCGAGAGCCAGCGCTGCACCTGCGCCGCGGCCAGCGGCTCCTCCGGCAGCCAGTCGTTGCGGCCATATTTCTTGGCCAGGTAAACCAGGATGGCGTTGGAGTCGCAGACGATGGTGCCGGCGTCGTCCAGCACCGGCACCTGGCCAAACGGATTGAGCTGGAGGAATTCCGGCTGCTTGTGCGCGCCCCCGGCCATGTCGACGTCGACCAGCTCGTGCGGCACGCCGATCAGGGACATGAATAGCTGCGGTCGGTGACTATGGCCGGAGAGGGGATGGCGGTAGAGCTTCATGCGGATTTCCTGGCGTATGCGTGTGCGACGCGGCAGGAACCCACGGTAGTAGCTTCGGGTGTCGAACAGAAGCTGCTTTTCAGGCAAGGGATAATTCCAAAAATCGGAATAATACGACCGCGCAAAGCCAGATTCCGCCAAGGGTCAGCGAGCTCTTCGGCTGGCTGTCGCGCAATTTCCCGCACTGCGGCCCGGCGCGTCGGGCCGAAGTTCGGGATTCAAGCCTTTGGGCCGCGATCCGCATCAGAAACCGCGGAATCGATGACGGGAGAAATCGGGATGAAGACTGCAGTGCTGACGGTGATGACCCTGCTGCTGGCCAGCTGTGCCGCCGCTCCAACGCCCCAGGCCGCGTCCGGCCATGGCTGCTTTCACCGCAACGAGGCGATGGAGAAGGAGATCGGCTACTGCCAGGCGTTGCACAGCGGCAACCGGCTCTACATTTCCGGCATCCCGGGCCAGGGCGAGATGCCGGCGGCGGCGCGCTCGGTCTACGACCGGCTCAAGCTGGTGCTGGAGGCCAACGGCCTGAGTTTCGCCGACGTGGTCAAGGAAAACGTCTATGCCACCGATCTCGACGCCTTCATCAAGGCCAAGGACTTGCGCAAGGACTACTACGGCGACGCCGTGCCCGCCGCCACCTGGGTGCAGGTGCAGCGCCTGTACACGCCGGCGCTGGTGGTGGAGATCGAGCTGGTGGCCGAATACCCGCCCGGAGGGAGCCTCTGATTAACTCCAAGCCCTGCCGTTGCCCCCCATTTAGCGCCAGGCAAGGCGCGAGCGACGAGGTGTACTCGAAAGTACATGAGGAGCTCGCAACGCGGCATGGCGCAAAATGGGGGGCAACCCTTTGGGCAGCTTGTCTTTTCGCGCAGGGCGTCGTTGCTCGTCGCTCATGTACTTCGAGTACACCGCGCTCCTCGCGCCTGGAAGCCCCGCCACGGTGCCCGAGCGCAGCGAGGTGGGTGCGGGCGGGGCTGACCCTGCGCGAAAAGGCAAGCCGCGGCAGGGCTTGGAGTTAGTCAGAGCTCCCTAGGTGCGCGCGGCAATACCGGGTAGGATCGGGCAGGAATTCGCAGGCGGAGTTACGCCATGTGCCGCAACATCAAGACCTTGTTCAACTTCGAGCCGCCCGCCACCGACGAGGAAATCCATGCCTCGGCATTGCAGTTCGTGCGCAAGCTCAGCGGCTTCAACAAGCCCTCGCAGATCAACGAGGCGGCGTTCAACCGCGCGGTGGAGCAGGTCAGCGAGGCGGCGCGGCTGCTGGTCGATTCGCTGGTGACCCTGGCCCCGCCGCGCGACCGCGAGGTGGAGAAGGCCAAGCTGATGGCGGAGTCGGCGAAGCGGTTCAGCCGGGTTTGAAACACGGGCTTGGGGTTAATCAGAGGCTCCCTAGGGAACGCTGCGCGGCCGGCGCTGTCACAGCGGCGGTTCAGGGCGCCGCAACAGGCTCGAGGCTATGATGCCGCCCTGAAATTCCCCACTACCAACGGAGTCGCAAGTGCTGAAACGTCTCGTCTGCAGTGTCGCGCTGCTCGCCTGGTGCGGTCTGGTTCAGGCCCAGGGTCCCGTCAAGTGGGTGGAGGGCACGCACTACCAGCGCCTGGCCCAGCCCCAGCCGACCTCGACGGGGAGCAAGGTGGAGGTGCTGGACGTGTTTTCCTACGCCTGCCCGGCCTGCAACCGGTTCCAGCCGACCCTGGACAAGCTGGTCAAGGCGCTGCCGCCGCAGGCGCAGATGGCCTACCTGCCGGCCTCGTTCAACCCTTCCGAGGACTGGCCGGTATTCCAGCGCGCCTTCCTCGCGGCGCAGCAGCTGGGCGTGGCCGAGAAGAGCCATGACGCGATGTACGACGCGGTGTGGGGCAAGGGCAGCCTGGCCATCGTCGACCAGGCCAGCGGCCACCTGATCCCGCAGGACTCGCAGCCGAAGATCGAGGACGTGGCCAAGTTCTATGCCGCTTACGGCGTGAAGCCGGCGGACTTCGTGGCGATGGCCAAGTCCTTCACCATCGACAGCGAAATGCGCGCCGCCGATGCCTCGCTGATGGCCCATCAGGTGATGAGCACGCCGACCATCATCGTCAACGGCAAGTACCTGGTCACACCGCAGACGGCGGGCGGCTACGATCAGACCGTCGATCTGGTACTGTTCCTGGTGAACAAGGAAAAGGGCGGCAAGTAAGCCGCCCAAGCGAAAAGCCGCTACAGGCTCTTGGGGGAGTCCATGCACTATGCCGCGCTGTTCTTTGCCGGAATGCTGCTGTGCAATTCGCTGCCGCACCTAGCGGCCGGTCTGCGCGGCGAGCCGTTTCCTTCGCCGTTCGCCAGCCCGCCGGGCAAGGGCGATTCCTCGCCGCTGGTGAACTTCTTCTGGGGCCTGTTCAACCTGCTGGCCGGGCTGTACATCCTCAACGCCCACCCGGTGGGCTTCGGCACGAATCCGGACTTCCTCACTGTGGTGGCCGGCGCCATCGTGCTGGGCTGCTGGATCTCGGTGCACTTCGGCAAGGTGCGGGCCGGCAAGGGCGGGAAGTAGGGCTTCGTCCCAAGTCTGTTGACATGGCCCATCCGCGCTCCTTAAATACGCGCCCATGAACCGCCTCATGCGCCACGCCAAACGACAGCAAGTCCACCACTCCATGGCGGCGTCGGTGCGCGCGCGTAAAACCAGGGGCATATAGAGGCTGCTGATCCCCGGAGCTATCGACGAGCACACCAACCCCGCCCGACCGGCGGGGTTTTTGTTTGCCTCACGGCCGGGCTTCACCGAGAGGACCCGACGATGACGAAGCACTACGCCAGCGAGCACGCGGTCGAGCGCGTGGCCCTGGGCATGATGAGCTGCATTCTGCCGAAGCGGGAGTGGACCCACTGCGGCCATTTCGCGGCGGCGCTATGGATCCTGCGGCATCGGCCGGAGCAAGCGCGGCGGATGCGGGCGCTGATCAGCGCCTACAACGAATCCACCGGCACGCCCAACACCGACGGCGGCGGCTACCACGACACCATCACCCAGGCTTCGCTGCGCGCCGCCGCGGCGCTGCTCGCCGCCCATCCACCGGAACGTCCGCTGCACGAGATCATCGATGAGCTGATGGAGTCGGCGCTGGGCCGTTCCGACTGGCTGCTGACTTACTGGAGCCGCGAGCGCCTGTTCAGCGTGGCGGCGCGGTGCGGCTGGGTCGAGCCGGACCTGGCGCCGCTGCCGTTTCCGCCGTGGGACCGAGACGGCGGCGCCTGATCCGCCGTTCCGGTCCCCGGTGACTCAACGTTCGGCCGCCAACCAGTGCTCGCGCAGCTCACGGTTGAACGCCTCGGCCCGCTCCTCCGGGAAGAAGATGCGCGCGCCCGGGTACTCGACGCGCTTGCGCGTGCCCGGGATGGCCTCGGCCAGCCAGCGCGACCACTGCAGATCGAAGTAGATGTCGTCGCTGCCCCAGGCGATCAGGGTGGGCGCCTGGAGCTGGCGCAACTGCGCCTCGATCTCGACCGTGTGACGGTTGTCGAAGGCGGCGAGGAAGCGCTCGACGTCGTGCAAGCGCTGCTCGCTGGCCAGCAGCGGCCGCAGGTACGTTTCGATCGTCTCGTCGCTGACCCGTTCTGGATGCTCGTACGCCGGGCCCAGCGCGCCGGGCGAGCGGTACACGGCCTTGTCGGTCAGCATCGCCTCCAGGGTGGCGCGCAAGCCGCCGCCGGCGGCCATCGCCAGGAACGGCTTGAATGCCTCGGGCGGCCAGTTGTCGTGCGTGTCGCAGTCGGTGAGCGTGAGGCTGCGGATGCGCTCGGGGTTGTGCGCGGCGAAGATCTGGGCGATGCCGCCGCCGCTGTCGTTGCCGACCAGGTCGACGCGGTCGATGCCGAGCGCGTCGAGGAACTGGCGCAGCATGTCGGCGTTGGTGCTGACCGAGACGCTCTGTTCCTGCGCGATCTCGGTGGCGCCGTGCGCCAGCAAGTCCACCGCGATGCAGCGGCGGATATCGGACAACTGCGCCAGCTGGTGGCGCCAGAGATGGCCGTTGAGCAGCACGCCGTGGACCAACAGCGCCACCGGGCCGTTGCCGCACTCGGTGTAGGCGATGCGGCCGGAGGGCGTGGCGACGCTGCGTTTCGCGGGGTTTTGATCGTAGGCCATGGCTCAGCCCTTCCCCGGCTTGCCGCCCGCAGCGGAGGCGTGGGCCTCTTTCAGCTTCTGTGCGCACTCGTCGCAGCATACCTCGACGGTCTTGCCGCCGATCTTCACCTTGATGGCGCCGGTATCCAGCGCGCAGTCGCAGGCGGCGCAGGTCTTCTCGGTCATGGTTTCGCTCCTTGCAAGCCCGAAGTCCGGGCCTGCACAGGAGACCATTCGCGGCCGCCGGCCGCTGTCAGATTCTTTAGGGACCTAGGGCAAACCGCGGCAGGGCTCGGAAATAGTCAGAGCTTCCCTAGCGAACCGCGCGGCGGAACTCGGCCGGAGTGCGGCCGTAGGCCTGGCGGAAGGCGGCGCTGAAGTGGCTGTGGCTGGAAAAACCGAGGTCGAGGCCGAGCGCGGCGAGGTCCTCGCTGCGGCCGAGCAGGTCGAGCGCCCGCGCCAGGCGCAGGCGCAGCTGATAGCGGTACAGCGGTAGGCCTTCGACCTGCTGGAACACCTGGGTGAGATAGACCGGCGACACCCCGACTTCCGCGGCGATGCCAGCTAGGGTCCAGCGCCGCGCCAGGTCCGAGGACAGCACCAGCTTGGCGCGGTCCACCAGCTTCTGCCGGCCGGCACTGGCCTGGGCCGCATGCGCGGTACGCTCGCCCACTGCCCGCCGCACCAGGGTCAGGGCCAGGGTTTCCGCTTCCAGAGTCTCCGCCGTGCCGCCGTGCAGGCTGTGGCGCAGCAGCGCCACCAGGGCCTGGGCGCGCGCGTCGATGCGCAGGCGGTTGCGGCGGAAGGCGAGGGCGCCGCTTTCACGCAGCTGTGTCTTCGGCGCCAGCTCGCGCAGCAGCGGCTCGTCGACCGTCAGCGACAGGCAGGCGTCGCCGCCGGCCACCGGATGGCTGACGCAGTAACCCTCATCGCGGTTGAAGAACAGCACCTGGTTGGCCTCGGCCACCGCGTCGTCGCGGCCGACGTGGCGCACGTAGACGCCGCGGTACGGAAACACCAGATGCGTAGCGCCGGCGCATTCCTCCGCGCTGCGATGGCGGCAGCTGCCGGCGCAGCTCACGTCGCGCAGGGCGACCGAGCCGGTGTCGAGCAGCAGCTGGGCGGAGAGTTCCGGCATGGCGGCGGGGGTGGGGTGGAGTCTTTACCTTACGCGATCGGGCGGGTCTTGCAAGCCTCCCGCACGGCGGATCGCGCCGGGCCGCCATCCGAGGCCGGATTCTAGAATTTACATTCTAAAATCAATTACTTGATTTGGTCTGCGCGAGCGGTTTGCATCCAGCTTCCAGGTTGCCGCATCCAACAGGTCGAGCAGCCGCAAATCCCCCAGAAGCGCGGCGCGTCAAGGAGAACAATCATGATGGTCTGGCGCGGGATATTTGCTGGTCTGATGTTGTCGGTGATCGCCCTCTCGACCCACACGGGGTCTCACGAGCGTCTGGTGCAGGTTCCTGCCGGGGACGCGCAGGTGGCGGCGCGCTGAGGCACTGATCTCCGCCGCCGGCCGCGCGGCGGAGACGGCGATGAAGCAGCGGCCGGTCTTGTAGTCGCAGCCGGGCGGGCGCCCGGCGATGCTCCGCACAACACCAGTCAGCATCTGCCGGCGGCGCGCCGCTCCGGCTATGCTTGGCCATCATCTTGCGGAGACTTCCATGAAACAGTTCGTGGCGGCCGCCTCGTTGCTGCTGGCGGCGGGTGCAGCGCAGGCCGGTGCCCTGGCCTACCCCGCGGCGGCGCGCGGCGATGCCGTGGACACCTACCATGGCGTGCAGGTGCCGGACCCATACCGCTGGATGGAGGACATCGACTCCACCGAGACGCGCACCTGGGTCGAAGCCGAGGCCAGGCTGAGCAGCGAATACCTGGCGGCGATCCCCGGGCGCGACAAGCTGGCGGAGCGCATGCGCGGCATCTGGAACTTCGAGCGCTGGAGCGCGCCGGTCAAGCACGGCAGGCGCTGGTTCTACAGCCACAACGACGGCCTGCAGAACCAGTCGGTATTGTTCGTCACCGACGCCCCGAAGCAGAAGGGCAAGGTGCTGCTCGACCCCAATACGCTGTCGAAGGACGGCACCGTCTCGCTGCGCAACTCGGCCGTATCCGACGACGGCCGCTATTTCGCCTATGCCCTGTCCGAGGCCGGCTCGGACTGGCAGGTCTGGAAGGTGCGCGACACCGTCAGCGGCCGCGACCTGCCGGACGAGCTGCGCTGGTCCAAGGCCGGCGGCGGCAGCTGGCGCAAGGACGGCTCGGGTTTCTACTACACGGTGTACGACCCGCCCAAGGAAGGCGAGCTGCTGAAGGCGGCGAACCAGTACGAGAAGCTGGTGTTCCACAAGCTGGGCACGCCGCAGTCGGCCGACACGCTGGTCTACACCCGCAGCGACGACCCGGGCTGGTACATCGGCAGCGACGTGACCGACGACGGCCGCTACCTGATCGTCACCGCCAACCACGGCACGCGGGTCGAGAACACGCTGCTGGTGCAGGACCTGGCCGCCGCGGACGGCAAGGTGACGGAGGTGATCCCGCAGGACAACGCGGTGCATCAGGTCATCGGCAATGTCGGCGACACCTTGTACATGCTCACCGACGAGGGCGCGCCGCGCTACCGCGTGGTGGCGCTGGACCTGAGGGATCCGGCGCCGGAGCACTGGCGTACGGTGGTGCCGGAAGGCCGCGATGCGCTCGACACGGCCGGCCTGGTCGGCGGCCAGATCGTGGCGCAGTACCTGCACGACGCGCACAGCGCGGTGCGCCGCTACGCCCTCGACGGCAGGCTGCTGGGCGAGGTGACTCTGCCGGGTTTGGGCACGGCCAGCGGCTTCGACGGACACTTCAAGGACCACGACACCTATTACAGCTACAGCAGCTATACCTCACCGCCGGCGGTGTACCGGCTGGAGCTGGCCAGCGGCAGGTCCTCGCTGTGGCACGTGCCCAGGCTCGCCGGTTTCCGGCCGCAGGACTACGAGACGCGGCAGGTGTTCTATTCCAGCAAGGACGGCACCCAGGTGCCGATGTTCATCACCGCGCGCAAGGGCGTGAAGCTGGACGGCAGCAACCCCACCATCCTCTACGGTTACGGCGGCTTCAACCTGGCACAGATGCCGGCGTTCCAGCCCAACATCGCCACCTGGATCGAGCTGGGCGGGGTGTTCGCCCTGGCCAACCTGCGCGGCGGCAGCGAGTATGGCCGCGAGTGGCACGAAGCCGGCATGAAGACGCACAAGCAGAATGTGTTCGACGATTTCATCGCCGGCGCCGAGTACCTGATCGCGCAGAAGTGGACCAGTCCGAAGCACCTGGCGATCCACGGCCGCTCCAACGGCGGCCTGCTGATCGGCGCGGTCACCGAGCAGCGGCCGGACTTGTTCGCCGCCGCGATTCCCCAGGTGGGCGTGATGGACATGCTGCGCTTCCGCGACTTCACCGTGGGGCGAGGCTGGGAATCGGACTACGGCTCGGTCGACGACTCCGACGAGTTCCGCGCCCTGCTGGCGTACTCGCCGTACCATAACGTCAAGGCCGGCGTGAACTACCCGCCGATGCTGATCCTCACTGGCGACCACGACGACCGCGTATTCCCGGCGCACAGTTTCAAGTTCGCGGCAGCGATGCAGCACGCCGACCCCAACGGCAATCCGATCCTGATCCGCATCGACCTGCGCGCCGGCCACGGTTCAGGCAAGCCCACTGCCAAGCTGATCGAGGAATTCGCCGACATCTACGCCTTCATCCTGCATTCGATGGGGGAGGGCGCGCGGATCGGCGCCGAGTAGCGGCGTGTAAAGCGCGGCGGGGCATGCCGAACTCCGCGGTGGAAGCCTTTAGAATGCGCGCACGGTGCCCGCAGAGGCGCCGGTACAACGACTGAAGAGGATTAGTGATGACGCAGCGATTCACCAGGGCCGCCCTTGTCGCGCTGGGCCTGGTCCTTGCCGGTGCCCTCGGCGCCTGTTCGATGTTCGGCGGCAGCCAGGGCAGCGGCGCCAGCACCGCGCCCGGTGCCGGCGGCGGCAAGGACTTCACGCGCTGCCCGTTGGCGGAGCGCATGACTTCGGCGGTGGACAGCGACTACGGTCAGGCCTTCATGGGCCGCTTCTCCAAACTGGTGGTGTATCCGGCCGAGGCGGTGGACGCCGGCCAGGGCGGCGTGGTCAGCCTGTGCGCGCGGCTGACGCGGGATGGCCGCGTGCATGACGGCCGCATCGCCTCCGGCAGCGGCTACCCGGCGCTGGACGGCGCAGCCCTGCTCGCCCTGGGGCGCATGATGATGGCCCAGGACGGCACGGCCATGCCGAAGGATTTCGCCCACGGCCAGGATGCGGTGTGGCTGGTGTTCCCGGTCAACTTCCAGCCTCCCGGCGGCAGCCGCAGCCAGTACCTGTCGGCGCTGCCCGACCGCCCGTGCAAGGACACCGGCAGCAAGGAGGGCGATGTCGCCGGCCAGGAGGTCAGCCTGCGGGAATGGGGCGACTATCCCGGCATGTTCTCCGACGCCGTGAGGCAGGAGCTGGCTTATCCCGCGGAGGCGCTGCAGGCCGAGCAGGCCGGTTACACCCTTTTGTGCGTGGCGCTGGACCGCGACTCGCACCTGATCGGCGCCTCGATCAGCCGCAGCTCCGGCTATCCGCTGCTCGACGGCGCCTCGCTGCTGGCCCTGGGGATGGTGCAGCTAAAGGCGCATATGCCACCGGTGCCGGACCGCGTGCGCCAGGCCCACGACCGCGCCATCTTCACCCAGGAAATCGAGTGGAATCCGCAGGCGCCGAAGCCGAAGCTGACGAAGGATTGAGCGCGCCTGAGCTCAGGCCAGGATCGTCCCTTCCACGCAGCGCACGCACTGGCCGCCGATGCTGACTTCGCCGTCGGCTTCGACCGCGACATCCAGCAGGCCGTCGCGGCCCAGCTCGCGGCCCTGGCTGGCGCGATAGCGCAGGCCGCCGGCCGCGGCCGGGTCGGTGGCGTGGAGGTAGGCGGCGATGCAGGCATTGGCGCTGCCGGTCACCGGGTCTTCCGCGATGCCGTCGCCGGGGCAGAAGGCGCGGACCGCGTACTGCGCTTCGCCGGCCGGCTCGCGGCCGAACACGCTGATGCCAATGGCGCCGAGCGAACGCGACACCGCGGCGACTTGCTCCAGGTCCGGCTGCAGCCTGCGCACCGCCGGGGCTTCGCCCAGATCGCAGACCAGCCACCAGGGGCCGCACAGGATGTTGCGCGGCGCCGCCACCGGCCGCGCCCCTAGCGCTGCGCTCACGGCGTCGAGCAG
>CAYWPB010000005.1:0-42768 GCA_964458725.1 uncultured Nevskia sp.
CATGCTTCACGGCCGCTTTTGGAGTACGGGACATGCCTACTTCCGCTCCCGCCACAAAGGCGCCGTCGAACCTTGGCGTTGCCACGTATCCCCACGCGGGCTCGCTGACGGCTCGCTCCATCGACGCGTCGGTCATCTCGGCAATGTCGGCCTGGGCGGGGCTATCCGCCGCTGTAGCGACATGCGAACGCTACTTACTTTTCCAGCGCCGGACTGGGCGCCAGAGTCGCGGGAACGGAGTCGATCCGCAGATTCTTGCGCACGGCCGAATCCACGACCGAGACGGGCGCAAACCTGCGCGCCAGCCGCAAGCGGCCCGCGCCTGCGGTGGCCAGGTAGCGCAGCTTCGGGCGAGCATCGGTGGCGGCCTTGAGGACGGCTTCGGCCACAACCCCCGGATCGTCCGCCGCGGCGAGGTGTTCCTTGGTCACCTGTTCCACGACAAGGCTGATCTCCCGGTATTCCGGGAGCTGGGCATCCGGCGCGATGAAATTCGTATCGAACTCGGTCCGGGTATACCCGGGCTCGACCAGCAGGCAGCGGACACCGCGCGTGCGCACTTCATGGTCGACCGACTCCGAGTAGCCCTCGACGGCATGCTTGGTGGCGGCATACAGCGCCCCGTAGGGCATGGGCAGAAACCCCAGGACCGAGGAGATGTTGATGATCCGCCCGCTGCTCCGTGCTCGCATGTGCGGCAGCACAGCACGCGTCATCCGCATGATCCCGAAGACGTTGGTGTCGAAAATCGCCTGTGCCTGCCGGATCGAGCTTTCCTCGGCCGCCCCTGGGGCGATTCCGAACCCGGCGTTGTTGACCAGAACGTCGATGCGCCCTTCCAGCCTGATCACGTCCCTGATCGCGGCTTCAACCGACTCGTCGCTGGTCACGTCCAACTGCAGCATCTGGAGAGTTCCCGGCCCGCCCTTCGAAGTCCGCCGGCTGGTGCCGTAGACCTTGTAGCCAGCCTTGGCCAAACGTTCAGCGGTGGCGGCGCCGATGCCCGAAGAGGCTCCAGTGACCAGGGCGACAGAATCTTGAACCTTCATTGGGGATCCCTCTCGTCAAATGGCGGTTGCGCCGTGTGGGGTGGTTAGGCCATGCCTCTCGCTTTGCGGTGGTTCCGCGCGCGTAAACGGCACGACCTTTGGACGAATGTGCGACATCGCATGTTCAGTCAGCGCAGCAATGGTCAAGCTCGGATTTACGCCCAGGTTGGCGCCGAGCATCGACCCGTCGCAGACCAGCAGATTCTTGTAGCCGAAGACTCGATGCTGTCCGTCGATCACGCCGCGCTCCGTGGTCTCCGCCATCGCGCAACCACCCATGCAGTGGGCAGTCGTCGGGATGTTGAACAAGATCTCCGACAGGAAGGTCATCGGGATGCCACCGAGCGCCTTTGCGCCCTTCTCCACAAAGGCATTGGCCTGGGGAATAAAGGTTGGAATCGGCCCTCCCTCGCTGCTGAGCAGCTTTCGGAACGGCCAATACCAGGATCGCTTAAGCCGCAGGTTGAGCGAGGCATCGACCGTTTGCATCACCAGGAACAAGATCGTCTGTCGCGCAAAGCCGACCGGATTGTGCACGCGCAGCGCCTTGATCGGATGGGTCAAAACGGTCCACAGCCATGTGAATATCCGCGTCCAGCCGGCGCGCCCGCCCGCCAGCAAGGTCATCAGCAATCCCACCGCATCCGACCCTTCGGGATAGCGCACGGCGCCAATGTGCGTACGCTCGTCCAGGTAAACGCTGAAACCGCCCGCCAACCCCGGCGACATGCTCGGCCCGTTCGCGGGAAAGCGCACACCGATGAGTGATTCGGCGTTGGTGCGCACGCGCCTGCCGAGCTGGCCGCTGATTCGCGGCAGGGAGCCGCTCTCTTTGAGCCGTAGCAGCAGCTCGGTCGTACCCAGAGACGAAGCGGAGAAAATCACAGCTCTGCAGCGAAAGCTGCGGCGCTGCTTGTCGAACCACGATGTGGATCTCTCGGTGCGGACCTCGTAGCCATCGCTGCCGTCTTCCTTGCCGTTCAGCGGCCGCACGTCCACGACCCTGGTTTCGGCAAAGACGCGCGCGCCGCGCTTTTCCGCGAAGTAGAGATAATTCTTGTCGAGCGTGTTCTTGGCGTTGTGCGTGCACCCCACCATGCAGCCGCCGCAGCCAACACAGGTTCCGCGCTCCGGGCCTTCGCCGCCGAAGTAGGGATCCGGGTAGGTCTTGCCTCCGGCTTCACCCTCTGGAGGGAAGAACGTGGCGACGCGCGCAGGGTGGAAGGTCTCGCCCACGCCTTGCAGGTCCGCCATCCTCTTGAGCCGGCGATCGGCTTCACCGAGGATTTTGCTCTCGGTCACTCCCAGCATTTTCTCCGCGGCGGCGTAGTGCCGCGGCATGATGCGCTTCCAGTCGTTCAGGCCGGCCCAAGAGCCCTGGTCCCACACCTTGTCGGGTGGTACCAGCAATACGTTGGCGTAGGTGATGGATCCCCCGCCCACTGCGTTGCCGCAAGCGACCACAACATGACGGAACAGGCGCATGCTGTAGAAGCCGAACAACTTGAGACTCGGCAGCCAGAGCCAGCGGCGGAGATTCCAGTTCGTTTTTGGAAAATCGGCAGCTGTCCAACGCCGACCCATTTCCATCACGCCAACGGAATAGCCCTTTTCGGTGAGTCGGCATGCCGACACGCTGCCGCCGAATCCGGAGCCTATGACGATGTAGTCAAAGTCGTATGACGGCGTCATTGTCATGGGACGGCAGCTCGCTTGATGGCGAGGCGCTGGAGGAACACCGGCAGCACGGAAAGCACCCGAAGCTGAAGCTTCGCCGCGAAGCTCTTGTCGACCATCGTGTGAACCCGTCGTCCGCGGGCCGCGTCAAAAATCGCAGCTGCAACGTCGTCCGGGGTCAGATGGATGCCAAAGTGCTTGACCAGCTTGCCCTCGATGCCGTGAGTCATAGGGGTTTTCACCAACGATGGCATTACGTCGCACACCTGGATGCCCTGGGACTCCCATTCCAGGTTGAGGGCCTCAGTGAAGCCGCGAACCCAGAATTTCGACGCAGAATAGGTGGCCATACCCGGAACTCCGTATATCGCCGACGTCGAGCACAGATTCACCACCCGGCCGCGAGCCGCTTTGAGGTAGGGGTATGCGTGATAGGTACAGTTGAGGACGCCGCGAATGTTGACCGCCTCGAGCGCATGGTGGAAGTGCAGCGGCTTTTCTTCGAACCGGTCCAGGTACGCAATTCCGGCGTTGTTCACCAGCAGATCGAGCCGTCCGCCGTTTTGTCCGGCTATCGACTTGAGGGCTGCCTCGACCGCAACCGTGTCGCCGACGTCCAGCGTCAGACTTACCGCCAGCTGATCACCAAGCTGCGATCCGAGCGCGGCCAGAGCCGAGGATTGGACATCGGTGATGGCAACCCGCCACCCGGCATGGGCAAAGCGGCGCGCTGTTGCCTGACCGATGCCGCCGGCCGCACCGGTGATGAGGACGAGCTTGCTCACGGGCGCCCCTCCGCCCGCGATGCCCCGTGCGAGGGGCTGGCACGGCGCCTCTGCGGTCTTAGGGCCTGTACTCGAGAACCTTGAAGACTCGCGTGAAGGCCTGGCGATCGCCCTGCAGCAGGGTTGCGCCACCGTTGCGTAGCGCGCCAGCGGGAGTGATCTGGCGCAGGGCCAGCGCCATGAAGGTCTCCATGTCGCACTGGACCTTGACGTCGGCGGGCTCTGCGCTGGAGCCGGAGAAAGGCAACACCGCTCCGTTGTCCACCTTGATATGGAAGACTTCTTTCCCGACCTGGAATTCGTACACCTCCCGCAGGCCGATGCTCGATTCTGGATTGCTCGCGCCTGCGAGGCAGAGCGCGATGAGCTCCCCACGCGCACTGGACGGATCGACGCGCTCGTCGATAGGCAGACTCAAGCCCCACAGCCCGAGCGTGATCATGGGCTTGCGCAGCTGTTCGCCCAGTTCCGTGAGTTCGTAGACCGGCGCTGCGGCTGTTCCGGCCATCTTGGCGTGGCGGATGACTCCACTGTCTACCAGCATGGCCAGGCGCTCCGACAGCCGGTTTGTGCCCATCGCCGGCAACCTCGACAGCAGGTCTTTGAACCTCTTGGCGCCGAGCAGGAGTTCGCGAATCACCAGCAGCGTCCAACGATCGCCCAGGACGTCCAGCGCCCGGGCCATTGGACAAAGTTGACCGTACGTTTTGTTTGGCATACGTCATTGGACTACAGAAGCCCGCTCAAGTGAAAGCGTGGCGGAATCCATACCTTTCCTCCAAACCAATCCGGGGCCCTGGATCAAGCACGCAGTCGCCGCGTGCGAAACGTGCCCCACTGACTGCTGATCAGTGATTTGAAGAACGCCCACAGCCCACTCTCGTTGGGGCGCGGTTCGCGGCCGCTGCCAATGCGCTTGATCTGCAGCGTGTACCAGAGGACTTCCATCAGCCCCATCCGGTCGATCGCCTTGATACCTGTCCTGATGGGCCGTACCCGCTGCGAGCTGTCCCTACCCTGCAGCAAAGCCACCGCCGCGTCGGGGTCAATGGTCAGCAGCCGCGCCAGTCCGACGACGTCGAGCCCGCCAGACTTCAGCGCGGCGTTCATGCCCGCGGCGCTGCGGAATCCGCCGGTCACCATCAAAGGCGTCCTGATCGAGTTGCGCAACCTCTCTGCGAACCCGAGGAAATAGGCTTCGCGCGCCACCGTTGAGGCCTTCTTCGGCTCCGCGAACGCGCCGCTCATGGCAGGCGCCTCATAGGTGCCCCCCGAGATCTCGATCAGATCGATGCCGGCAGCGGCAAGTGCCTCGATCGTCGCCGTGGACTCTTCTTCGGTGAAGCCGCCCCGCTGGAAGTCCGCCGAATTCAGCTTGATGCCGACGGGGAAGTCGGGACCGACCTGGCGCCGGATCTCCGCATAAACAGCGAGGACGAAGCGGCGCCGGTTTTCCGGGCTGCCTCCCCATTTGTCGCTGCGCCGATTGTGGTGGGGCGACAGGAACTGGCTGACCAGATAGCCGTGCGCCCCGTGGATTTGTACGCCGCTGAATCCCGCCTTCTTGCAGAGGGCCGCACTGCGGCCAAAGCGTCGAATGATGTCTTCGATTTCGACCGCGGTGGCTTCGCGCGGGGTCTCGAAGAAGGCCGCCATGTCCTCGCGAAACGGGATCGCCGAGGGAGAGAGATTGCCGCGATTCAATCCCTTCGGCGACTGCTTGCCGGGATGATTGAGCTGGACCCAGATCGCGGCGCCATGGGCGGTCGCCGAGCGCGCCCACTGCTGCAGCATCGGCAGGTCTGATTCATCCTCGATCGCCACGTTGCCGGGCTCGCCCAGCGCGCGGCGGTCGATCATTACATTCCCCGTGATCAGCAAGCCGATGCCGGATTTCGCCCAGCGCCGGTACAGTTCGATGAGCTTCGGGGTCACGCGATTGTCGTAGGAGCCCAGGGTCTCGCTCGTGGCCGACTTCGCCAGGCGGTTACGGAGCACGCTGCCGTTGGGTAAGCGCAACGGCTGGGCCAGCGGGTTCATTTCAAGGGAAGAGGAATCGGCCATGGGTGAAACCTCAAAAGTGATGACTGGGAAATGGCTAGCGACTTGCGGCCCGGGCCGTTTTGTCCGCCGCGAGCCGTGCCACCTGGCCCTCGAGTTGGCTTACCCGGCGCTCCAGGCGCTCCTGATAGGTTTCATCCAGGCCCTCCAGGGCCTCGAAGAAGCGCTGAATCCTGCTCCAGAGGCCGGGAACGCCCGGTTGAGGTCTCGTAATGGTCTTGGTCATTTGCGCACCCGCCTGGTCAAGGCTGACTTGAGAATGATGTTGCAGCATTACTATATCTTTCGTATAGTATTTGTACTATATACATGATATAGTTCAAATGCAACAGGACGACTATCATCCGGGTAGTCGAGTTGCAATGCTGCCCCTCAATGTCGGCATCGTGCGCAACCGGGAGAGACATGGTGAGTAAAGTGACGTGGAAAGATGTGCCGACCCGCACGATTGACGTCGGCGGAGTGCCTTTCGCATATCGAGAGCTCGGTCCAGACACCGGCGTGCCGGTGGTCTTCCTGCATCATCTGATGGCGGTTCTCGATGACTGGGACCCGCGCGTTATCGATGGCGTAGCTGCCCAGCGTCGGGTCATCGCATTCGACAACCGAGGGGTGGGTGCGTCGGGAGGATCGGTCCCGGACACCATCGAGGAGATGGGACGGGATGCCATAGCCTTCATTCGCGCCCTGGGACTCAAGAAGGTCGACTTGTTCGGATTCTCGCTGGGTGGCGGCGTAGCGCAAATGGTCGTCCTGCAGGCTCCTGACCTTGTACGCCGGATCATCCTCGCAGGAACGGGCCCCCGGGGCGGCGGAGGCATCGACGAAATCACCAAGGTTGCCGTGAGCGCCTACCTCAAGGCCGCGCTCACCCTGAGCGATCCAAGGAACTTCCTGTTCTTCCCGCGCACTGCCGAGGGCAAGCATGCCGCGAAGGACTACTTCGCACGGCTGAAGGAACGCACCAGGAATCGCGACAAGGGTATCTCGCTGCAGGCCCGGCGTGCGCAACTGAAGGCCATTCGAACCGCGGGCCTGAGCGCGCCCGACGACCTGTCAGTCATCAAGCAGCCGACTTTCGTGGCGAACGGCGACAATGACCTGATGGTCGCCAGCAGCCTTTCGGCCGACATGGCACGCCGGCTGCCGAATGCCCAGCTCACGATCTATCCGGATTCCGGCCACGGCGGCGTCTTTCAATACCACCGGACCTTTGTACCCGCGGTCCTGAAGTTTCTTGCTGACTGATTGGGAACGACAAATCATGAAGGCCTTTGTTTTGGACCGCTATGGAAAATCGGGCAACGTGCGAATTGGCAACATGCCCGATCCGACATTGCGGGACGACGACGTATTGGTCCAGGTCCGCGCGGCCAGTGTGAATCCATTGGACTCCAAAATCAGGGATGGAGAGTTCAAGCTCTTGTTGAAGTACCGGCTGCCTCTCATTCTGGGCCACGACCTGGCCGGCGTAGTGGTCCGGGTCGGATCTCGCGTGCGGCATTTCAAGCCCGGCGACGAAGTCTACGCTCGGCCGGCCGACTATCGAATTGGCGCTTTCGCGGAATACATCGCGGTCAGTGAAGGCGATCTGGCGATCAAGCCCAAGAACCTCAGCATGGAAGAAGCCGCGTCCATTCCCCTGGTGGCCCTGACTGCCTGGCAAGCTCTGATCGAACGGGCAAAGGTGAAGAAGGGTCAGAAAGTACTCATTCACGCGGGGGCCGGGGGCGTCGGAACATTCGCCATCCAGCTGGCGAAGCACCTCGGCGCGACCGTGGCGACGACGACCAGCACGGCAAACGTCGATTGGGTGAAGCGCCTGGGCGCCGATATCGTCATCGACTACAAGAAAGAGGATTTCGCAACCCGTTTGAGCGGCTACGACCTGGTTCTCAACAGTCTGGACGCCAAGACGCTCAGCAAGTCCGTACGCGTGCTCCGGCCGGGCGGACATCTTATCTCGATTTCGGGGCCGCCGGATCCCGCTTTCGCCAAGGCACTCGGATCGTCGTTCCTGGGCATCGTCATGGGCCTGTTGAGCCGTCGGATCAGGAAAGAAGCCGCCGCGCACGGCGCTGACTATTCGTTCCTTTTCATGAGGGCAAGCGGAAGCCAGCTGCGCGAGATCACCAGCCTTATCGAATCCGGCGTGATTCGCCCGGTCGTGGACCGCATCTTCCCGTTTCCGGCGACGGCGGAAGCGATGGCTTACGTCGAAACCGGGCGCGCCAAAGGCAAGGTCGTCGTACAGATGTGACGGGTGGCACCGCCCCCTACTCCGGGGTAACGGGCTGCCAGAGGCAAAGGCATCGAGGGCTCAGGCAAGTATGATCGACCTGAATCTTCTCCGCATAACAGCATTGATGGGAGCCGGAACATGACCACAAATGACAACCAGGACGCTCGTTCCTCCGTACAGGACGTTGCCCTGATCGTAGGGGGCGGCCCCAGCATCAGCGCCGCGTGCGCGCGGCTTTTCGCGAAGAGCGGCATGCGCGTCGCCGTGGCGGCCAGGACTCCGGACAAGCCTGTCCTGAAGCAGTTGGAGCAAACCTTAGGCGTGCGTCTTTATGCTTGCGATGCCAGCGACCCGGCTGCGGTGGAAGCCTTGTTCCAGAACCTGGTGCGGGATCTTGGGTCCCCTACCCTGGTGGTGCACAACATCGACGGCAGGACCCCCGCAGTGTTCCGCAAGGGAATCACCGACCTCGATCCGGGCACGGTGCTGGACACCCTCCGGAATTCGGCGTTCAGCGCCTTCCTGGTTGGCCAGCAAGCCGCCAGGCTCATGCGAGACAACAAGCCCAACGCGAACGGCGCCAAGGGGACCATCATCTTCACCAACGCCAGCGCAGCGCTCAAGGGCTTCCCCTTGAGCGGTCCCTTCGCGATGGCCTGCCAGGCCAAGTCGGGACTGGCGCAGAGCATGGCCAGGGAACTCATGCCGCAGGGCATTCACGTGGCGAATGTGCCCATCGATGCAGCGGTGGGCTGGAAGCAGGAAGACGGCACCCGCGCGCATCGGTTGGCGGGACCGACTGTCGACGACAACATGGCCGACCCCGACCACATCGCGGAGACCTATCTGCAACTCCATCGCCAGCATCGGTCTACCTGGGCGTTCGAAGTGGTGCTCCGGCCGTGGTTGGAGAAGTGGTAAGGGCACGCCCGCCCTCACCATCGGACCTTCAGCGTCGGTGTGGTCCCGACTCTAAACTGCGGCCATCGCGGACTTTTTCTGGCGATATTCGACCAGCATCTGGTTGTTGCTCTGCACTGTTTGTTCCAGGCGCTGCAGCAGCCCTGCGAGTGCGCTTCCTGGAATCACGAACAGCGACAGGTTTGGCTCGATCTGCGTGAACAGTCGCATGCCGCTGCAACCCAGCGAGAGCGACGCACCGTTGGTGTTGCAGGTATGAGCAACCGCGCCGCAGGCGGGACGTCCCAGCAGCTTCAAGCCGGCATCCTTCTGCTGATTCCATTGCGCGGTTCCCAGCGCCTCGTTTAGAAGCATCGCCTGGGCTGGCGACGCCCACACGATGACGCAGTCCGGCTCGACGGCGAAATCCTTGAGGGGACCGTAGACGACGCCGGCCGATTCAGTCCGGAGCCTGGGGATGCTGCTGACCTCCTGCTCGGAAAGATAGCTTGCCTGCGCCATCATCCCGAGCGCTCCTGCCAACCCGTCCTGAATCGCCGGCGACATGGGCAAGCCCATCACGTAAGCCCCGACCGAACAACCGCCGTGAGCCTCGGCGGGGGCAAAGAACATTTCCTTCTCCGCTTCCCGCCAGAGCGAGCAGGCTGAGGTTGGCGGACGCGTCCGCGCGCCTGCCATATGCGGATTTCGGCCAGCGCCTGCCAGGGCGACAGGTTCGTGCTCGAGTCCGAGGTGCTCTTTTAGTCCTCGTGCAAGGGATGCGTAGGTCACGAGATGATCTCCTCCATTTGTGGTGTTGGACTTTCCCCGGATACCGGCCGCCAGGCCGGATGTCTCTTTCAATGCACCCGGGACCATGTGATTGGCGCCTTGGGCTTCAGCAGCAGCGACAGCTCGATACCGCGGCAATGGTGGCCAGACTCGGCGCAGCCAATGAGCAGGCGGTGGTGACCAGGTTGGCCGGGGTGACGCCACTGAGGCTCGCCTCCTCCTTCCGAGTAACCTCGGTGCCGGGACCGTAGTAGCCGGTCCGCACAACGATCGAATGTGTCCCGATCCTGAGATTCAGCTCGATGGTGTTTGGACCGATGCCGCGCCAGGCGGCGAAATCCTGTCCATCACAACTGATCCGGACATTGGTCATGTCGGGAATTTGCGTGATTCGCATGCTGGTGGGCCGCCCTGTGTGGGAGGGTGTTGCTGCGTAGGGCTTGAACAGCAACTCGCCACTGACGGCGTCATTGCGGGCCACCGAGAGGCCGACCGATGGGTAGTCGACGCCTTCCACCGTTGGTGCGGAGAACTTGGAGATGTTTGCGTCGCTGGGCCAGCGCAACCACGCGCCGGGGGCCGCAACCTCCGGAATCATCAGCAGGGCGCTCTGCTGGCCGCGCGGATACTGCTTGCCCCATCCGAAGAAGAAGCCGAAGCGGTCGTTTTCCTCCCCAAAACTGCGGGGCTCGAAGTGCTCTTCAACGTAGTCGCGCAGACGGCGCTCGGTCACATAGTCACCCAGCTCGTGGGCCATCAGCAGCGAGATGGACATGAGCCGCGGATCCGGGATGAACGGGTGAAGGCGGGCCTTGGGGTTGCTCCAACCCAGCTTGCGAACCGACTCCTCGTATAGCCATTGCCCCCACTTCGGGCTCTGCGGGTAGACGTACGGAAGCACGCAGATGGCCGCCAATGCGGTCAGGTGGTCCGGAAACGTGAGGGCCTCCCGCTCCAGCGGATCGTAGTACAAGGCGAACCACTCGAGGGCGCCACGACGATCGCGTCCCATGTAGTGCCGCTGCGCGAAGTCAGCCCAGGTCTCGTAGGGTTGGTGCAGGTGGGTGCCGTTGACCGCGTCGTACACCTTGAGTCCCAGGCCGGTGGCGCTGACGCAGAACGGCCAGATCTTGGTGTTCTCGCAATGCGGCCCTTCCGGTCGTGCGGCCAACTGATCGCTGATGAAGGTGGCCAGCTCCGGTTGGGTCCAGTGGAACGTACGGTCCATGTAACCGCTGACGGCGAACGGCTTGTGGTATCGCGTGTCCCCGGAAACATGGGCGTAGACCGAGAGCAGCAGGTTGAAGAAGCCGCGGAAGAACACGTTGCCGTCGGCGGCGATGGGATCGGGATTCAAGCCCCAGCGTTCCAGGCCATTGCCCACCCATCCCGGTGGCGCATAGGCGCCGCGCAGACGCTCGGGCATATAGATTTGCCATTCGGGTGGATAGCGGTCGACATTCGGGTCCTGGCCGATCAGCGTCATGGCGTCGACCGCAGCCCAGAAGGTCATGTGCCGTTCGCAGAACTCGCGTGCGATGCGTGCGTAGACTTCCCGCCAGGCCGGCGTGATCTCGCACATGACCGGCAAGGCATACGAGCACTCGCCCAGATCGAACCGCGGAAACGCGCACATGGGTGCGGACGAGTCGCGGTCCCACCATTCATGCGGCTGACCTGAGCTGCTCCAGTCGTCGGGCGTAGTCGCCTTGTCCCACAGGTGGCGGATCCATCCCCGGGCGCGCGCGTTCAATTCGGCGGTGTTGGTGCTCATCCCGGCGGCAATCGCTCCCCTTCGGCGGCCCGGATCTGCAACAGCTTTGCCCGGGCGGCCCAGGCTTGCGGCCAATCACGGCTGAGCTCGGCAACCGGGGATTCGCAAATGATCCGCCTTGCGTAGGGCGCGTCGCGCTCAGGCGAGCGTATCGGCACGGGCGCCGGACGGCGTGGCCGGCGCGTCGAGCCGATCGGCGCCACAATCCGCGTCAGGCCGTAGAACCAGAGGATCAGGGCCGGGTTGCCCTCGATCCGGATGTTGCCGGTGGTCATACCCTCGACGATCCGGCCGACGGTGTACCGAGAAAACAGAGTGCGTAGGCCTACGCGAGCAGACGGAAAGATGAGCGTGCAATTGGGGGGTGCTGACGTTTTTGACGAAAACATCAGCCGGCGAGTCTTGGCATCCATCCGGTACTGCATGAACGCGCCGTCATCGCTGCGAAGTTCCACGATCAGGTCACGCGTGATCTGGCGGCGGAAGCGCTTCACCTGCCGGCTGGCCAGCCACATCGCCACCGCAAGGATCGTCAGGACCGCCTGCAGCGCCGCAACCTCGACCCGTATTCGTCCCCTGTTCACAAGGCGTTGGATGCCACGGGCGCTTGATGAAGGGGCCGGCCAGCCTTCGGAATCTGTGACATCGCGTACTCGGCGAGCGCCGTGATTGTCAGCGCTGGGTTCACACCCGGATTGGCTGGTATCGCCGCACCGTCACACACCAGCAGATTCTGATAGCCGAAAGCGCGCAGGTTCCGATCGATCACACCGCGGGCAGCATCCGCACCGATGACGGCGCCGCCCAGCACGTGTGCGGTCGTCGGAATGTTGGCCAGCGCCTCGAGAACATTGCTCTGGGCTATACCGCCTGTGTGCCTGGCCAGCCACTGCGCAGCCTGATTTCCGACCTCGATATAGGTCGGGTTGGGTTTGTCGTGATTCTGCGCGGTGACGACGCGGTAGCCGGCGCCGAACCAGCGCTTTTTGGCGCGTAGTTCGATCGCGTTGTCGAGCGTCTGCATCACCAGCAGCATCACGGTACGCCGGCTCCAGCCCACCGGCCACAGCGTTTTCAGCCATTGCACCGGGTGCAGCACGATGCGCCCCAGCCATTTCAGCGGCCGCGTCAGGCGGCTCCCCTCACCCACCAACACGGTGTACAGCAGGCTCAGGAAATCAGCGCGTCTGCCGTAGGTCAGGAACTCGATGTGCGTGTCCGCGGTAACGTGGACACTGCTGCTGGCGGTGACGTCGTTCCAGGTGCCCTGGTCCTTGGGTAGACGCACGGTCAGGACCGATTCGCTATTGGTTCGCAGCAGAGTTCCGAGGCGATCGCTGAGGCGCGGCAGGGATCCGCCATGCTTGCAGGTGGCCAGCAGTTCGTTTGTGCCGAGCGACCCTCCCGCGACGACCACACCGCGAGCGGTGTGAACTTGCTTGCCGCGCCTGAAAAAGGAACCGGACCGCAAGGTGGTTACGCTGTAGCCGTCGCTGCCGTCGGGCGCGCCGAGGGGCGCGACGTCGACTACCTCGCGCTCCGCGAGGATCCGCACGCCTCGTTTCTCGGCGAACCAAAGATAGTTCTTGGTCAGGGAATTCACCGCCCCGATGCGGCAGCCGACCATGCACGCGCCACAACGTGTACACCCGGTCCGATCCGGGCCCTCGCCGCCGAAGTAGGGATCCTTGACGGTCTTGCCGGGTTCGCCGAAGAAAATCCCGCAGGATGATCGGGAAAAGGTCTCTTCGGCGCCAAAATGTCGCGCCATGTCTCGGGCCAATTGCTGGCCCGGCGAATTGAAGGGCACCGCGCTGACGCCGAGCATGCGCTCGGCGGTGTCGTAGTGCGGCCGCAGCAGCTCGTTCCAGTTGCCGAGGGCGCACCACTGGGTGTCTTCAAAGAACGCCGGCTTGGCGCGGTAGAGCACGCCGCCGTAGACGACGCTACCGCCTCCAACCGCGATCTGGTTGGGCGTAAACACGTGCCGAAACAACCTCATGCGCATGATGCCCCTCAGGCCCAGCGCCGGCGACCACAGGTATTTGCGGAACTGCCAGGCGGACTTGGGCAGGTCTTCATCGCGGTAGCGGCGACCGCGCTCGATCACGCCGACCCGGTATCCCTTTTCGGCCAGGCGCAGCGCCGAGACGCTACCCCCGAAGCCCGAGCCGATGACCAGCCAGTCGAAGTCGAACGCGGGGCCGGTCATTGTCCCGCCCGCTGCGCCTTGGACAGATGCTTCAGCTTGATCCTGTCGACCTTGCCCACGGCGTTCTTTGGCAGGCTTTCAAGAAACTCGATCGCGGACGGCCGCTTGTATCGGACGAGCCGCTCGGCGCAGAACTCGTTGAGCGCTTCCACGGTTCCGGCCGTGCCGTGGCGGCGGGCGACGTATGCCACAACGACTTCACCGAAGATATCGTGCGGCATCCCGATCACGGCCGCTTCGAGGACGTCCGGGTGTTCGGACAGGACGTCTTCGATCTCCTTCGGATAAATGTTCTCCCCGCCGCGAATGATCATTTCCTTGAAGCGCCCGACGATGGACAGGTAGCCGTCCTCGTCGATTCGCCCCATATCGCCGGTGCGCAGCCATCCGTTGACAATGGTCTTGGCCGTCTCCTCGGGCTTTCCCAGGTACCCGCGCATCACGTTGGGGCCCTGCACCAGGACCTCTCCGATCTCCCCGGGCGGCAAGTGCACGCCGTTGGAGTCGGCGATTGCGATGCGTTGCCCGACGAAGGGCAGGCCAACGGTGCCAACCTTGCGCAAGCCGTCGAAGGGGTTGATGGTCGAGGCGCAGGTGCCTTCGGACAGTCCGTAACCCTCGACCAGCGCAAACCCGAAGCGCAATTCGAAGGTCTTGAGAAGGTCCGCCGGCGCCGGCGCTGCACCGCAGATGCCGTAGCGGATGCTCGACGTGTCGGGCTTGACCGAGCCCGGCAGGTTGTTGAGCTGCGCATAGATCGTCGGCACTGCCGAAAAATACGTCGGCCTGAGCCGCTCGATATCGTCGAAGAAGGTTTTGATGTCGAAGCGCTTGCGGATCGTGACGCGGCCACCGGCCAGCAGCGGCGTCAGGATGCTGACTACGATGCCGTTGACGTGAAACAGCGGCAGCATCAACAGGCAGTGGTCCTTGGCCCTGATCTTCAGGGACTGTCGCCCCATTTCCGACATGGCCTCGATGTTGGCGTGGCTCAGCATCACGCCTTTGGGCAAGCCTGTGGTGCCGCTGGTGTAGATCAACAACGCCAGCGCTTCGGGGTCATCGGATGGCGGGGCGGAAAAAGTCACGCCCGCCTTCAGATCAGAAGCGGACAGGGAGATCACATCCGGCACGACCGTTTCTCCGCCGCCGTTCACGACCAGCCTTGCACCGGAATCGACGATCTGGTGGGTCGCTTCCTTGCTGGTGAGAGCGGGATTTATGGGGGTCACTGCGGCGCCCAGCCGCCAGGCCGCGAACATGGCGACCGCAAACTCGGCTTGGTTGGGCAACATGACGGCGACGACATCGCCCTCCCGGACACCTTGGCTCGTCATCACGCCGGCCGCCGCGAGCACCCTGAAATGGAATTCCCTGTTGGTCAGGGCGGTGTCGGCATCCGCAATGCACGGCGATTCGGGTTCCGTCGCCGCACGCAAATCCGGTAGTTTGGAAAAACGCATCGTTGTGGTCTCAACTTGAAGCAGCGGGCGGCCGCTCAGACCAGAGGCTTGGGCGGGCCGAGCAGGTGCTTCGCCAGGAATCGGGTCTGGTCAGTCGCCAGTTCCTCGAAGGCGTCCCCGAGATAAAAGGCGAAGTGTCCTGCGGAATAGACCTTGATTTCCGCATGGGGCGCTCGACTTGCCAGCTCAATGGTCTGTTCCGGCGGGGTGACCGAATCCGTGCCGCTGACACAAAACAGGATCGGCATTGCCACCTTGGCGGCGGCTCGTCCGGGCCGATAGAACGCGATCTCGGGAATCACCCTGGCCGTGACGTGGTTGGTGAACTTCACGCCTTTCGGGATGAGGGCCATATAGCCCTGCAGCGCGTCATGGGCATTCATCAGGGCCGGCTGGCCAGGAGCGGCGGCAATAGGCACCATCACTGGCGGAAGGCCAAACAGCTTGGCCGCGTAGTCCCGCAGGACGACCGGGGTCATCTTCAGCGACGCCAGCACACCCAGCGCGGCGGCCGAGGCAAAACCGTCAGTAAACGGGCACTGGCTGACCGCCGCCAGCAACTCAGGATGGCGGCTGGCGACGGTGATGGCGTGCCCACCGCCGAACGAACTGCCCCACACCGCGACTCTGCTGCCGTCGACGTCCGCGCAGTCCTTGACGTAGTCCAGCGCCGCGTCCCAGTCCTTGAGCTGTCGCTTGACGGACATCAACTGGCGGGGCGCACCGCCGCTATCGCCGAAGTAGCGGTAGGTGAATGCCAGGGCGGCAATTCCGGCGGCGGCAAACCGTTCCGAATAGGCGTCCAGGCGCATCTCGCGGACGGCGCCGAGACCGTGCCCAAGAACCACCACGGGCGGCCGCTTGACCCCAACGGGGAGATACAGCCAGGCCGAGCAGTAAGCCTCGCCCGAGTTGAACCGGACATTCCGGCGAGTGACTTTGTAGAGTGGCTTGGGCATGAGATCTACTTCTTCGCGGCGCCGTTCGACGAAGGCACGTAGCCGCGCTGGAGGGCCTCGGCGTAGACCGCGGGGTTGTACAACGGAAGATCGCCGTCGCGGACAGTGCGTTCCATGTAGCCGAGCATCAGATCCTGCGCGTGCCTGGTCGGGAGCACTTTGAGGAACTCGGTGTTTTCCACATGCAGGCCCTCCTCGAGGGACTTGGAGCCCCCCAGGTACACCGACCGCTTGATCGCGATGATGGCGTCGCGGGATCTGGAGCCCAGGTAGTTACCCGTGGCGATGGCGCGATCGAGCAACTCACCTGGCGGCACGACTTCGTCGATGTAGCCGATTTCGAGCGCCTTGTGCGGAGGCAACGGGCGTCCTTCCAGCATGATCATGAGAGCGCGGTGGGCTCCGACCAGCCGGGTCAAACGCTGGGTGCCGCCGCCGCCGGGGTTGAACCCGAGGAGCACCTCGGGCTGGCCGATGAAGAAATCGCCATCGGCCATCAGGCGGACGTCGCAGGCTTGCGCGAGTTCACTGCCAATACCGAGTGCGGATCCATTCAGCGCGGCGACGTAGATCGCACCGCTGCAATTCATGCGCAGAAACGTCTCGTGCAGCCGATCGAGTTCCATCGCACCGCCGAGCGGGGTCATGGACGCGAGGGCGTTCAGCCCAGGGGTCTTGCGAACGGCGCGGGCGGTACTGACGATCGCCGACGCGGCGCCGCGCCCAACGGACGGAGTCGCCGCGCCGCCCTCCTGGAGCCAGCGCAACTCCGCATGCCCCACGAAGCGCCCGGGATGCGTTCCGGTGAGCACCACTGCCTTGATGCTGGTGTCGGAATCCACCCGGTCGACCAGCGCTCTCAGGTCGCCGGCGATTTCAGGGCCGAGTTCGCCGCGAGGCCCTCCATCCAGCCGCCCGATCAGCACGGAGCCGCGGGCTTCCACGTCGATTCGGCCGGAGGGCGCGCGTTTGTTCGTCATGTCTTGAATCCTCTGATGCTAGGTTCGGAGAGCGGAAGCGCTCTCCGTCGGGGGTGGCCAGTTCCTCGCCGCATTCATCGAATCGGGAACAGGCAGCTGAAGGTGCGTCAGCAGTTCGGCAAACCGTTCATTGATCTCGGCGCCGATCTCAGCGATCTGCGGGTCATCGAAACAAGTGAATTGCGGGGCGGGCTGATCGAAGGTGAACATTGCTTGCCCTTCTTCCTCTTCCCACAGAACCACCCTTAGCGGCGAATGCAACATGGCCGCAGGGCTGCGGCGATACATGCGCTCCGCCACGACGTGGTTGCCGATGAGATAGGAACACGCCCGGCGTCGGTGCCCGGCAATGCGCATGATCCGGTCGACCGGGGCTTTCAGATATATGAGGAACCCGTGTGCGGCAGACGCCTCGGCGGTCATCTTCACCACCGTTGACCACGGCGCTGCGCAAGCCGCAAGCACCGAAAGCACGCAGATTGCCTGCGGAACGACCTTCTCGAAACGGGCCTCGAACTCGCCGTATGCAACGGCCGTGGCGACGGTGTACCTCTTCGCCAGGTAGGACGATTCGGGCAGAACTGTTGGACTCATGGACTCCTCCACGCCAGCACATTCCGCGACACGCTGGCTACGCAACGACGCCTCACGCGGGCGTATATAACACTGTTATTTGCAACCATAACACTGTTATGGCACCATTGCAACATGCCCGCTGACAGTTCAATCCAGGATGCCGGTGTCCGCCTTGTCGAAGCAGCGATTCGCCTGCTTTCGACGAAGGGTCCCTCCGAGGTCAAAGCCCGCTCCGTGTCGAAAGAAGCGGGCCTGTCGACGATGGGGGTCTACACGTACTTCGGCGGCGTACCGGAACTGCTCAAGGCAGTCGCCGACGAGGGGTTCAGGCGGCTCGCGGCGGTCTTTCAGCAGGTTCCGGAAACCAGTGATTCGATGGCCGATATGTGCCACTTGGCGATGGCCTGCCGGGATTTCGCGCGGCGCAATCCGCATCTTTACGACTTGATGTTCGGGCTTTCGATTCACGGGAGGTTGGGTCCCTCCCGGGGTGCCGTGGATGCTGCTCCCAGCGACCACTCGGCAGCATTCAGAGCCGCCTACTCATACCTATTCGGACGTAGCGTCCGCCTGGTGGAGAGCAAGTGCGTGCCGGATGCCGATCCCGCCTCCCTCGGTCTTCAACTATGGACCGCGGTGCATGGCTTCGTCACGCTGGAGCTCGCTGGTCACTTTGCGGAAGTTGCGGATCCTCCGTCAGCGGTCCTGGTTCGATTGACCAACAATGTGGTCATCGGTATGGGCGCGGATCGAAAAGGGGTAGAGGCATCCACCGCTCCGGTAGTCGCTGCGTGGGCAAGCGCCTCACAAACGCAGCCATCGCCCAAGACAAGCCGTAAGGCAAAGAAATAGAAACCGATCCAGCATCTGGCCGGGACCAAGCGGCCCAATATTGATCGCGGGCATCCGTTGCCGATTCGCCAACCCTTTGACCATGTAGGACCTCTCGATGAATACGGACATTGGATCACGAACCTCGCAAAACCGGCCGGCGATCTTCGTGACAGGGGCTGCCTCAGGTATTGGTCGCGCATGCGCGGAGCTGTTTGCGCAGCGCGGATGGTTTGTTGGCTTGTACGACGTCAATGTCGACGGCGTTGCCGCCCTGGCCTCCACCTTGGGTCGGGACAACGCTGCCTTCGGTGCGCTCGACGTGAGCGACTCCGAGGCGTGGAAAAGAGTCCTTGCCGACTTCTGGGAGAAGAGCGGCCAGCGGCTCGACGTACTGCTCAACAACGCTGGCATTCTCTCGGCAGGGCGCTTTGAACAGATTCCTCTGGCCAAACATGGCGCCATGCTCAACGTGAATGTCCAGGGAATATTCACGGGCTGCCATAGCGCCTTCGAATATCTGCAACGGACGTCACGCTCCCACGTTATCAACATGGCTTCAGCAACGGCCATCTATGGCCAGCCGGAGCTTGCCACCTACTCGGCGACCAAATTCGCGGTGCGCGGATTTACCGAGGCGCTCGACCTGGAGTGGAGTGCGTTCGGCATCCGCGTGAGCGACATATGGCCAACCTTTGTGAAGACCCCGATGGCAGATGGCTTCGGCCATATTCCGAGTGCGAAGTCCCTGGGCATCCGACTCATGCCCTCCGACGTTGCATCGACTGTGTGGGCTTGCGCGACAGCAAAACAGTTCATCCACAAGCCTCATCGAACCGTCGGTCTGCAAGCTGGATTCCTTGCGCACGCGACACGCCTTGGACCATCAGCACTTACTCGATGGATCGTCAGGCGCCTGGCACGTTGAATCATTCCCAGGATTGGCGGTGATGATGACGCCGGCGGTGCCCCCCTCAGCGACTAGATGAGGGGCCGACAACACCTGCGCTTGCGACGTCCGCATCGGGCCTTCCGAACTGGACACAGCTCGAAACCCAGAAGCTGACATCCCGTTCAAGGACCTGATATCCCTCGACTTCCGGCCGTGCGGAAGCATGGTACGCCAGGTTCTCGATCGCGTCGTCGCGATCACGGGTCCAGGCCTGGCTCTGGCCCTGGCCTTTCTTCACGCACCAGTTGCGGATCTGGTCGCCGCGGCGCAGCTCGGTAGCGTGGCGGGCCCGCGCGAGCGCCTGCTCCATCCTACCGGTGCCTGCGAAGCCGAAGGCCAGCAACATCGGCGGCATTGCCTTGTCGACACGGTTGGCGGCGGCGCCGATAAACGGAGTGCAAGCCGGCGCAGCGCGCCCTTAATCTCATACGGAAAGCAGCGGCAGTACACCTTTCGGCTTCCGTAGTTGCGGAACCGTCAGCCCTCCGGCGCGGAAGTGGCTTCACATTCCGGCACGACGCGTGCATTAAGCTGTTTCCAAGGGCTCGACTGCCCGAGCTGGAGCGCCGGACTATCGAGCATGAACAGGAGAAGCGCCAATGGGGGCACCGATTGTCTATTTCGAAGTCGCCGGGCCGGATGCCGATCAGCTCAGGAACTTCTATACCTCCGTCTTTGGCTGGGATATCGATGACAGTCGCAACATCACGTCCACTTCTGCGGGCATCAAGGGAGGCATCCGCCAGGACCCTGCGGAGAAGGTTCTTTACCTGGGCGTACCCGACATCGACGCCGCACTGGTTCAGATCGAGCTGGCCGGCGGTCGAGTCCTGGTTCGACGTACCGTCGTACCCGGTGTCGTCACCTTCGCGCTATTCACTGATCCCGCCGGCAATCGTCTGGGCCTCGCCGAACTGGGCAGCTTCGGAGCCTAGATCGACGTTCAGGACGAACCCCGGGGTCAGTGAGGGAGTGCGCGTCCCCATACCGTCCTTCTCCCTCGGACCACCTGCTCCTAGGCCTTAGTGGTCCATCGGCGCACCCTTCAACCCGGCAGTACGCATGGATCGTGGACGATTGATGCCGCCAGATCGGGTTAGACACTACTGCTTATGGCACACGCAGTCAATGCGGCGCACCAAGGTAGCGGACCAAGAATATCCGTGCCGTCCAGAAGCCACTCGGCCACCGAAAGCTTGAAAACACCTTTTGCCACCTCGGTTTCGAGCTTCAGGACGCTCTGGCGTTATTTGAAGAGACGGAGATCTGAGGTTGACCATGTAGGGGCGGCGCAGTGAGCGCCGCCCACTTCTATGTCCGCTGTCGGCAGCTGCATGTCGCACCCACGACCGGACCCGCCACTTAGCTGACGTCCTGCCAACCGTTTACGCCTGTTGCGAACGCCCCCAGCCGGTGTGGCTGCTGATGAAACGGAGAACGGACTCTGCTGCCTGGCGCGCCTGTGGCAGTACAGCGATAGCCTGGAACACGTGCGGCAGGCGCTCCCAGATCTCCAATTGCGTCGGCACGCCGGCGGACTGGGCCAAGGCGGCGGCGCGCATGGAATCGTCGAGCAGCATCTCGCGGCTGCCAACCTGGAACAGCAGTGGCGGCAGGCTGGCGAAATCACCGAACAGCGGTGAAACACCGGGGTCCAGGTACTGGCGCGGCTGCGCGTAGCAGGCGCGGATGCCGATGCCGAAAGCCAGGGTGAAGACCGGGTCGGCGCGGGCGTTGTCGAGCACACTGTTGCCGCCCAGCGAGAAATCAAGGAAGGGCGAGAGCAGTACCGCGCAGGCCGGCAGCGGTACTCCTTCTGCCTTAAGGCGCTGCATCGTGGCCAGGGCCAGGTTGCCGCCGGCGGAATCACCGGCGAGCACGATCTGCGCAGGCTCGATGCCCTGCCGCAGCAGCCAGCCGTAGGCGGCGTTGCAATCGTCGAGCGCGGCGGGATAAGGATGCTCGGGCGCAAGGCGGTAGTCGACCATCAGCGCCCTCGCACCCAAGGCCTGGCACCAGCCGGAGATCATGGCGGCATGAAGCTCGGGGGTGCGGGCGACGAAGGCGCCGCCGTGGACATAGAGCAGCACGCGATCCGGACGGCAGTTCGCGGGGACGATCCACTCGGCGGCGGCACCGTCGCATTGCACAGGCTCGCGGCGAACATCATGCCGAAGTGGCCGCGCCTGACGGTTCAGCTTCTCCATGCGGCCGCGCAGCGCCGGAACATCGAGATGCAGTCCAAGCTGCCATCTCACCGTGATGCGCAGCAGGATATTGAGCAGCGCGCGTATCCAGCGGCCGCGTCCCGGATCGATGCGAAGCGGATGTGCGATCGCGGCGGGCATCAGGCTGGCACCGTCTGAGGTTCCGGCCAGCGGAAGTCGCGCAACCGTTCACGCAGCACCAGCTTGCTGACCTTGCCGGTGGCGGTGTGGGGAATTTCGTCCACGAACAGCACATCGTCCGGGATACAGAATTTCGCGACCTTGCCGGGGTACCGGGCCAGCAGTTCGTCGCGGCTCACCTGCTGCCCGGGTTTCTTCACCGCAACAAGCAAGGGCCGCTCGTCCCACTTGGGGTGCGGAATGCCGATGGCGGCGGCCTCGGCCACAGCGGGGTGGGACATGGCGATGTTTTCAAGATCGATGGAGCTGATCCATTCGCCGCCGGACTTGATCACGTCCTTGGAGCGGTCGGTGATCTGCATGAAGCCGTCACGGTCGAGGTTGGCGACGTCCCCGGTGGGGAACCAGCCATTGACCAGCGGACTTTCGCTCCGCCCGGCATAGCGCTCCACCACCCAGTGACCGCGCACCATCAGGTCGCCGGCAGCATGGCCGTCACGCGGCAAGTCCCTCCCCTCGCCATCGACGATCTTGAGATCGATGCCGAACGGCGGACGACCCTGCTTGACTTGAACGGCTAAGCGCTCCTTCTCATCGAGCCGCAGCTGGCGCTCCTTCAGGGTATTGACCGTGCCCAACGGTGACAGCTCGGTCATGCCCCAGGCGTGCTGCAGCCTGATGCCGCACTCCTGCTCGAAGCTGCGCATCAGAGAAGGCGGACAGGCAGCGCCGCCGACGATCATCCGCCGAAGGCTGCGCGGCCGCTTGCCGGTACTTTGCAGGTGCTGCAACAGGCCGAGCCAGACCGTCGGTACGCCGGCGCTGAAGGTGACGCCTTCACCATCGAACAGCTCGCACAGGCTGGGACCGTCGAGATTCGGGCCCGGCAGGACCAGCTTGGCACCGACCATGGGCGCGGTATACGGGATGCCCCAGGCGTTGACGTGGAACATCGGCACCACCGGCAGGACCACATCGCGACCGGAGAGATTCATGGCATCCGGCAGGCAGCTGCTGAAGGCATGCAGCAAGATGCTGCGGTGCGAATACAGCACGCCCTTGGGATTGCCGGTGGTGCCAGAGGTATAGCACAGCGCCGCAGCGCTGCTTTCGTCGAGCTGAGGCCAGCCGTAATCCTCGGACTCGGCGGCGAGCAGATCCTCGTAGCAGAGCAGGCCGGCGATGCCGACGTCTGGCATATGCGCCCGGTCGGTCATGGCGACCCAGTGCCGTACTCCGGGGCAATGCGGGGCGACCTCGGCCACCAGCGGGGCGAAGGTCAGGTCGAAGAACAGCACATGGTCGTCGGCGTCGTTGACGATCCAGCGGACCTGCTCCGGGAACAGCCTTGGGTTGACGGTATGTATGACCGAGCCCATGCCGGAGATGGCGTAATACAGTTCGAAGTGGCGATAGCCGTTCCAGGCCAGGGTGGCGATGCGGTCGCCGTATTCCACACCCAGGTGGCGCAGCGCATTGGCCAGGCGACGCGCGCGACGGTGCGCATCGGCATAACCGTAGCGGTGAATCGGTCCCTCGACGGTGCGCGACACGATCTCGGTATCGCCGTGGTAACGGTCGGCGTGCTCGATCAGCGCAGACACGAGCAGCGGCATGCTCATCATGCGGCCTTGCATGGATTCCTCTCCCGATGGGCGGCGCTCAAACTGAGACGGCGCTGGAGCGCAGGCTGGTGTCGGCACGCGGCTGGGCGGTGGTGAAATGCAGGCGTTCGTCCTGCACCGGGTCTTGCAACAGCATCTTGGCGTCACTGCGGTAATCCATCAGCACCCGCCAGGGATAGGCCCTGCCCTGGCGTGGCATAACCTGCTGGTCGCGCTGGACGTAGCCGGATTGCAGAGAGCCCAGGATGCTCTCTCTCAAGGCGTTGCCTTCGTCATCGCGCGGCATGACCACTTCGAGCTTGTGCGCATCCATGTACTTGAACAGACGGCACAGGTACTGCGCGGCGACGTCGACCTTCAGGGTCCAGGAGGCATTGATGTAGCCGAAGATCCAGGCCAGGTTGGGCAGGCTTTCGAGCAGCACTCCCTTGTAGGTCATGCGGTCGCCGATGGAGAAAGGAACGCCATCCACAGAAAGCTCCACTCCACCCAGCATCTGCAACTTGAGGCCGGTAGCGGCGATGACGATGTCGGCCTGCAGCTCCTTGCCGGACTTGAGCCGGACGCCTTGCCGCGTGAAGGTCTCGATCTGATCGGTCTCGATCGAGGCCTTGCCCTCGCGCACCACGCGGAACAGGTCGGCGTTCGGCACGGCACAGAGGCGCTCGTCCCAGGGCAGGTACTTCGGCGTGAAGTGCCGCATGTCCACATCCGGCCCGACATGCTTGCGCACCTGGGACAGCAGCACTTTGCGCATCAGCTTCGGCCAAGTCCTGCAGGCCAGGTAGGCAAGCCGTTGCAGGCGGATGTTGCGCCAGCGCGCGAGGCGATAAGCCCAGCCCTCGGGAAGCAGACGGGCCAGCTGGGCCGTGAGATGATCCAGCGCTGGCACTGAGTAGATGTACGAAGGCGAGCGCTGCAACATGGTGACATGCGCAGCCTTGCCGGCCATGGCCGGCACCAGGGTGACGGCAGTCGCGCCGCTGCCGATCACCAGCACTTTCTTGCCGGTGTAATCGAGCTTTTGCGGCCATTGCTGCGGGTGGAACAGCAGGCCCTTGTACTGGTCCTCGCCCGGAAACCGCGGCCGGAACCCAGCATCGTGGTCGTAGTAGCCAGTGCAACTCACTAGCATCTTGCAGCTGTATTCGCGCATTTCGCCGCTGGCTTCGTGCACTGCAATGAGGTTCCAGCGGCGCTCTTCGCTGGACCAGTCGGCGCGAGTCACTTTCAGGCCATGGTGGACCTTGCGGTTGACGCCGGACTCACGGGCTGCGTCCTCGATGTAGTTGCGAATCGAGGCGCCGTCGGCCAGCACCTTCAGCACATTCCAGGGGCGGAACGCGTAGCCGAAACTGAACATATCCGAATCAGACCGGATGCCGGGGTAGCGGAATAAGTCCCAGGTACCGCCGATGCGGTCGCGCCGCTCCAGGATGGCGAGACGCTTGCCCGGACATTCCTTTGCAATATGGCAGGCGACGCCGATGCCTGACAGGCCGGCACCGATGACCAGCACGTCGTAGTGTCTAACGCTCATCAACAGCCTCTTTTGCGTATCAAATGAAGACGGCGCACATCCCGGGTATTACCGGTATCGCCATCGGTTGCCATGGGATGTTTTGCCACTACGCCGGACCCGCTTGCGCAGCGCGGACTCTGGTGTCGATGTGCTCATCCAGCATGTTCGCCGCATTGAGCAGTCCGGTCAGGGCACACCAGCGCAACGGCTCCGGCAGGGTCGACGGCGACTCATGGGCAATCCCCGCGAGCAGCGGACTCTCGATCCCGCGAATGCGCTGGGCAATCATGCTTCCCACCATGGACTGGGCAGCCACGCCATGCCCGGAACACCCAGCGGAATAGTGAATGTTCCGGTTCGCGCCGGTGGTGCCGACGACCGGCAGCGCATCATTGGCAATGCTGACGTAGCCGCTCCAGCAGGCGCGGAGGGCGATGTCCTTCAGGTCAGGAAAACGGTCGCGTAAGGCGACTCTCAGCGCGCGATACTGATCGTAGTCGGGCACATTGGGTGTCTTCGAACCGTATGGATAGTGCAGCAGCTTGGTCGTGACCAGGAGCGTGTTCTGCGCCGTCAGGCGATGGCTTTCCATGGTCCAGTGCGCGGTGATGACGCCTTCTCGCCGCGGCCACCCCAGGGCCGCCACCTGTGCCCCGGAAAGCGGCTCGGTTTCGATCGCCGAAACCCGTATCGGCACCACCTTGTCCGCCAGCAGGCCCAGCTGCGGCGTGTAGGCGTTGGTGGCGAACATCAGGACCGGTGCGCTGGCGCTCCCTTTCGGGGTTTGCACCTTGATAACCGGGCCATCGGTCCAGGACAGCAGCGGGGTGTTCTCGTAGAGCTTAATCCCCGCCCGGAGCGCCGCGCGCCGCAGCCCCATCACATACTTGCCAGGGTGTAGCGTGCCGCCGCGCGAGACATAGTTGCCGAACAGGAAGGCCGGCGGGATGCCGCGCGCGCGCATCTGCGTCTGGTCCAGGAACTCCGACTGGAGGCCCAGCTCGGTGCCAATCCGCATGTCCTCGCGGATCTTCTCCTCCTGCGAGGGATGAACACCGGCGCGTATCAGGCCCGACTGGTTGTAGTCGCAATCGATGGAATATTCCCTGAGCTTTCCTTCGACGAAGCTGACTGCTTGCTCGTAGTAGCTGACGACATTCCTGCCCTTCTCCTTGCCGATGCTCTTGAGGAAAAGGTCGTATTCGAGCGCCAGGGCGCCGCCGAGATATCCGGCGTTGCGGCCGCTGGCGCCAAAGCCGGCGAATTCGCGCTCAAGCACAACCACCTGCGCGCCGTGGGCCGCGAGTTCCAGCGCAGCGTTGAGGCCGGCGTAGCCGGCACCGACGATCACCACGTCCGCACTGACGCTCTCCTCGAGCCTCGGCTGCGGGTCATCCGGCCTTTCCACCCAGCCACCCAGCGCCCGGTACTTCTCAAGGTCTGCCGTCGTCCTGGCTTCATCCGCCGTCTCGGCCCGGACGCCTTGCGTGGCCGCCAGTACCGGCACGGCGATCGCCGTTGCCACGGCTCCCCTGACGAAGTTGCGGCGGGTTACGCCGGATTGGGTTGCCACCCCATCCTGCTTTCCCGCGGGTTGCTTGCGCGTCGATTCACCCATCGCAGATCTCCTATACCTACGCTGCAGCGACCGACGGCGCCGGCTGGCGCAGCAGCTTCCAGCCGAACAGCAGCATCCACAGCGGGAACAGCAGCACGACGACCGTCTCCATCAGTTCGCCGAGCGTGTCGAGACCCTCGAAAAAGCCGAATACGAAGAACAGCGCAAAGCACCAGCCGACGATCTTCAGCAGCAGTAGCGGGAACCAGCCCCAGCCCGCCTTCTTCAGCTGGCCGCCGACCACCAGACCCCAAAGCAGCACCACCGGCCCCTCCGACCACCACAGCCCGTTCTGCACCGCATAGGCCATGGAAGTCCATGCCGCCTCCGTCGCCGCCCTGACGGTGTCGTCGCCGCCGGCATGCAGATGCGCCAGAGGATTCAGCACCGCCAGTTGCATGGCCGCTCCGCCGGCGCCCACCAGCACATAGAACAGGATGGCCAGCACCGCGATGTCGCCCAGGGCGCCGGCCGCATCGCGGAAGGCGTGCCACAGGTAGCCGCCGATGACCAGGACCGCCAGGTAGAACCCGAGGATGTCTGCGAGCATTGACCAGCGGAACAGGTCCCGGGTGTCGCCCGGCAGGGCCAGCATGGTGGGGCCGTGGAGAATCATCCCGGCGTCCTGGCCGGTTACGCTCAGGGACAGCGCCACGTTCAGCCAGGCGAATATGGCACCGAGAATGGCGCTCCACGCGGTAAAGCGCAGGGCCGGTTTAGAGTCGTGTTTCATATGTTCTCCGCGCGCTCGAGGGCGCAGTAGGCGTAGTAGAGCTCGAACATCGCGAACCCCCAGGTGCTCAAGGCGAAGATGTAGAAGAGCGTGTGCTGATCGTCGTCGCCGGGGATGTGGTAGAAGTCATAGATGGTGGCGATCGCCTGCAGGGTCACCAGGACCGCAGTCGTGCCGAGGGCGTGAAGGATTTCGCCGGCCTTCAGCAGCCTCCAGATGAAGTAGAGGAGATAGGCTGAAAGCGCAGTCCCCGTCAGCACGTAGAGCCAGGGCTTGACTGCGCCGAGGGCGTGATCGCCAACCACCAGCACAACCGCCACTGCGATGCTCACCGCAAACAGCACGACATCCGTTCTGAACGATGGCCTGTAACGATGCGTCACCGCCATCAGTCCCACTACGCCGAGCAGTGGAAAGCCGAGGGCCCTGGAGAATGCATCGAAGAAATACGAGATGTTGTAGAGGAACGGCGAGCCAACTAACGAGTAGACAAAGAAGTTCGTGCCCGACGTCGCCACGATCATCCACTCGAGGCCGAGCAGGACGTTGCGCTTGCGCAGGAACTTCCATCCGTAAATGAAGCCGGACGCCACCATCAAGGCATCGGCCGCCAGGAAAATCAGGGTTTCGAGATCCACGACTGCTCCCAATGAACGTTGTGCGAGACCTGATGCGTCACTTCTTGTCCGGTGCCAGGCTCGCGAGATAGTTGGCAATGGCCTTGCGGTCATCCGGCGATGCCGCGTCGGAAATTCTCTTCATCGTGCCGCTGGGCTCGCTCCGCGTTCCGGCTGCAAACGCTTCGAACTGCTTCACCAGATAGTCGTAGCTCTGGCCGGCGAGGCGCGGGAACTGGTCGTGCCCCATCAGGTGTTCGCCATGGCAGGCAGTGCAGGCGCCGGCGGCGACCAGGCTTTGGCCCTTTTGCCGCAGCGGCGCATCGGGCACGAACGAGCGGTTATCTTGGGCAGGCTGTTTGGAGAAGTAGCCAGCAAGCTGGGTAATCTCGGCCTCGCTCATAGTCATGGCCAGCGGCCCCATGTTGGGATTGGCGCGCTGCCCGCCGGCGAAGTTGTGAAGCTGGGCCACGAGATAGGGCACGGGCTGGGCAGCCAGGCTGGGATAGCCTTGGGCTTGCGCACTGCCCTTGTCTCCATGGCAGCCGGTGCAGACATCGGTGAGGCGCGGCCAGGTGCCGCCGTCGGCCTGGGCCGCGGCACTCGAGGTGTCGACAAAGCGCTGCAGGCGATAAAGGTCGAGCAGGTCGGGGCCAAGGATGACCAGCAGCAGAACCACAACCGCGGCGATGGCGAGGATGATGAGCTTCTTCATGTCCGTACCTGTGCGCTGCGCAGTGCGTTGAGCGCCTGCAGGGCGCCGTGGTGTCCGGAGCGCACGGCGCCATCCATGTAGCCGGCCCAGATGTCGGCCGTCTCGGTACCCGACCAGATGAGGTTGCCGCAGGCTGGGTGCAGTGCCTCGCCGTGAGTGGTCCAGAAGCCCGGCGGGATGGCGGAAACGCAGGTGAGGGTCCAGGGATCGGCCAGTGCCCAATCGCGATCGTGATAGGACAGGGGTGCCAGGGCTTCCTGCCCCAGCGCCTGGGCGTAGATTTGCGCCTGCGCGAGCTTCGCTGCTCCGGGATCGGAAGGTAGAGAGGCGTTGAGGACGAAGGCGTTGATGACGCCGATGTCGCCACGCGGCGGCGAGTTGTCGTACGCCCAGATGATAGGACCGCCGATGTCGAAGATGGACCCGTTCAATCCCTTGTCGCGCCAGAACGGGCGGGAATAGACCATGGCGGTCTTGCGCGCCGGGGAATGTGCCGGCCAGGCGCGTTGCAGCGCGGCGCGGCCCTGCGGCAGCGGCGGATCGAACCGTATCTGCTGGCATAGAGGCGGGCTGAGAGCCATGATGACCCGCCGGGCCCGCACCTCGCCCTGGTCGGTGTGCAAGGTGACGACTTCACGGTTCCAGTCGGCAATGCGGCGCACCGGACACGTCAGGCGCACCTTTTCCCCCAGTTGCTGCGCCAGCTTGATACTGAGGATCTGCGAGCCGCCGACGAACCGTGTTTCCTGGGCGCTGTGCTTGATGGCGTCGAGCTGCGAGTAGTCGCAGGCGGCCGAGTTGATCATGGACAGGAAGTGCAACAAACCCATCTTGGCCGGCATGGCGCCGCCCGAGAGCAGGATGCTGCCGTTCCAGCCGACCTGGTCCTCCGGCTTGATGTGTTGCTGGCCCAGCCAGTCGCCAACCGAGAGTCGGTCCAGCTCCGCGGCACGCAACGATTTCCACGGCGCGCCGCAAGGCACGTCGCGCGATAGCTGGCTGAGCTTGGCGCCGATGGCCTCGTCGGTGCCGAAGGTCCCCTTGAGATCGACCGCCACCCTGCCGTCCCCGCCGAGGATGACGGTGCTGCCCTGGTAGTAAGTGGGGAAAGTCCCCACGCCCAATTCGCGGGCGAGGTCCGCGACGGCGGTCTGGCCCGGGCCGATCCACTGACCACCCGCTTCGGAGATCTGGCCGTTGCCGAGATCGTGATTGAGGGTGCGGCCGCCGACCCGATCGCGCGCCTCCAGCACCACGAAGGATTCGCAGCCGGCCTGGCGCAAATCGCGCGCGGCAGTCAGGCCGGCGAGGCCCGCACCGACGATCACGATGTCGAACACCTCGCCGCTGGCGGCGTCGGCGCCGGCCCGTGCTGCGGCCACGCCGAAGCTGCCTACAGCCGCGGAGGCGCCGGCAAGCTTGAGCAGCTGCCTGCGCCTTAGGTCGACCGGCACATCGTTGGGGGATTTCTTGTTCATGGCTTTCCGCTTCCGGTGACCGGATGGCTGGCGAGGAAGGTAGCAATGGCAGCGCGATCGTCCGGCGACCAGGACGAGGCCAGCTGGTTCATGATGTTGGCCGGATCGCGGCGCGTGCTGTCGGCAAAGGCATTCAGCTGCCGCAACAGGTAGTCGTTGCTCTGGCCGGCCACACGCGGGAAGCGGTCCTTGCCCATCAGGCCCTCGCCGTGGCAGCCGGTACAGCCGCCGGCCGAAACAATCTGCGCGCCTCTCTGCCGCAGCCTGTCGTCCGGTTTGAAATAGCTGTTGCCGATGGCTCCTTGGCGCGCGAAATGATCGGCGAGCCAAGCGATGTCTTTTTGGGTCAGCGACCGCGCCACCGCATTCATGATCGGGTGGACGCGCTGGCCGGTGGCGAAATCGCGCAGTTGTGCGGCCAGATATTCCGGCCGCTGACCGGCCAGAGCTGGATAGAGCTGGTTGACTGAATTGCCGTTGGTACCGTGGCATGCCACGCAACCATCGGATAGCTGTGGCCATGGGCCGCCATTCGCCACATAGGCTTGGTCCGATGCGCTCATGTACTGCTGCAGGCGATAGGCGCCGAGCAGATCAGGCCCACAGAGGATCGCCGCGAGCACGAGAGTGACGGCCAGGGTTGTGAATACGAGCTTCTTCATTGCCAGCCTCTAAACGCGGCGCAGCGCGTAAAGCGCCTGCCGGGCGGAGCGATGACCTGTGCTGACAGCGCCATCCATGTAACCGACCCACCGATCCGCCGTCTCGGTGCCAGACCAGATGAGATTGCCGCAGGGCATGCGTAGTGAGTCCGCATGCTCGGTCCAGAAGCCGGGGGGAACCGCCGGCAGGCAGGTCATGGCCCATTCGTCAGCAGTGCCCCAGTCCTGGTCGTGATAAGACAAGGGCTGCAGCGCCTGCGCACCGAGCGCCTGCGCGTAGATCTCGGCCTGGATACGCTTTGCCGCATCTGGCTCGGACGGCAGCTGGCCCGGGTTGACGAAGGCGTTGATCACCCCGATCTCACCGCGCGGCGGCGAGTTGTCGTAGGCCCAGATCACCGGGCCGTCGACCTGGATGATGCTGCCGTTGTAGCCCATGTCGCGCCAGAACGGGCGCGAATAGACCATGGCGGTCTTGCGCAAAGGCGCGAAAGCCGGCCAGGCGCGCTGCAGCGCGGCGCGCGGCTCGGGCAAGGCGGGAGAGAACTGAATCTTGTTGCACAGCGCCGGATGCAGCGCCATAACGACGCGACGCGCGCGCACCTCGCCCTGGTCGGTGCGCAGGCGGACGATCTCGCCGTCCCAGTCGCTGATAGCACGCACCGGGCAAGACAGTCGCACTTTCTCACCCAGCTGCTGGGCCATGCGGATGCTCAGCAGCTGCGAACCGCCGACGAAGCGGCTCTCCTGGCCCGAGTCCTTGATCTCCTCGACCTTGTCGTAGCCGCCGTTGTTGAGCGTGGCGAGGAAGTACAGCAGCCCCACCCGCGCCGGCGAGGAGCCGCCAGTCAACTGTCCGGACATGTTCCAGCCGAAATGGTCCTCGGGCTTGACGCCCTGCTTGACCAGCCATTCGCCCAAGGTCATCCGGTCCAGCTCGGCGAACTTCGGCGACTCCCAGGGCGCGCCTGGCGGCACTTCCTTCGCCAGCTCGGTCAGCTTGTCGGCGATGTTCGGATCGGCGCCGAACTTGCCCTTCAGGTCGATGGCCAAGCGGCCCTCGCCGCCGAGGATGACGGTCCTGCCGTCGTAGTAAGTTTGGAAAGTGCCGACATCGAGCTGGCGCGCCAGGTCCTCGACCACCGTCTGGCCCGGTCCGAACCACTGGCCGCCGGCGTCGGACACCTGCCCGCCGCCCAGGTCGTGATTGAGCGTCCGCCCTCCGACCCGATTCCTGGCTTCCAGCACGACAAACGATTCGCAGCCGGCCAGCCGAAGGTCGCGCGCGGTGGTCAGCCCCGACAGGCCGGCGCCGATGATCGCGACATCCAGGATGTCGGACGTCCCGGCCCCGGCTAAGACCCGGCTGGTGTTCAAGCCAAGTCCGCCCACGGCCGCAGAGGCTCCAGCAAACTTGAGCAGCTTTCTACGCAACAAGTCGGTCATCGCAGTACACCAGCCATTGACATCAACAGGGGTTTTTCGCCGTTGGCGACGATGTCGGTCAGCGGTTCGCCGCGTTCGAGTTGCGTGACCGAGAACGTAATACCGCTGTCCTTGCTGCGCAGCAGTGCGCCGCTCAGGCCGACGATGACGACCGTGCGATCCGGCATTTGCGCGATCGAGGTCAGCGATTGCGTCGTGCCCGATGCCACGGCTTGCCAGCTCTGGCCATCGTCGGTGCTGCGATAGATGTGACCGCGCATGCCGCAGACCAGAAGCGTGCCGTCGGCCAGCGCAGTCCCGTGCCACAGCGAGCCCTGATCCCCGGTGCTGAGTGCCTGCCAGGATTTGCCGCCGTCCGTGGAGCGGAAAACCGTTCCTTGCTCGGCGGCGATCAGCCAGGTTCCCTTCGGCGAGGTGAACAGATGAAACAGGTGCCGGTCATCGCCATCGCCGCCGATGTGGCCTTCGGTCCAGCTGTGACCACCATCGCTAGTTTCCAGGGTCCAGCCATACAAACCCACCGCGAGTCCATGCTCCGCACTGTCGAAATGAAGCGAAAGAATCGGCTTCTCCACGCCCGGCATTGCGTGCAGCAGCGTCCAGGTGTCGCCGCCATCCTGCGTACCCAGCACTACGCCGTCGTGCCCGGCGGCGAAGCCCCGCCGCGCGTCCACGAACTGGACCGCGGTTAGAAGCGACCGGACCGGAACCGTTTTCGCCTGGCGGAAATGCAGGCCATCATCACCGGAAAGCAGAATCACACCGTGATCGCCGACGACCACCGTGCGGCTGCCCGCTTTGGCTGCGGCCAGAACGGGTGCCGCCACAGCGTTCGGTACCTGAGCGGCGGGTCCAAGCGTCGACCAGCGGGTTTTATCCGCATCGGCGGCGCTTGCCGCTGTCGCGACCAGCGATGCGCAGAAAAGAATGCCAGCTCGGAGATTCATCGCTCGCCCCTAGTGGTGAAGAATCGCCGGCATGCGCACCGGGCCGCGGCGAGGAATCAGGCGATCCAGCGTCACGGCGAAGGCGGGCAGCAGGGTGACCGCCAGGACCATGTTGACGAGGAACATGAAGGTCAGCAGTTCGCCCATGTCCGCCTGGAACTTGAGGCTGGAGATCGACCAGGTCGCGACGCCGACGGAGAGCGTAAGCGCGGTGAATATGGTCGCCACACCGGTTTCGGTCAGCGCGTACTCGAGCGCCGCGCTGATGCCCTTGCCGTCGGCGAGGTGCATCTGCAGGCGGTTGTAGATGTAGAAGGCGTAGTCCACGCCGACGCCGACGGCGAGCACCATGACCGGCAAGGTCGCCACCGTCAGCCCGATCTGCTGCTGCTTCATGAACCAGTAGCCAATCCATGTCGCCACGGTCAGAGGTAGGCAGCAGGTCAGCATCGCGCGCCAGTCGCGGTAGGCGAGAAACACCAGGAGCAGGATGGCGCCGTAGACGTAGAGCATCATTGGCAACTCGCTCGCCGCCAGAACCTCGTTGGTCGCCGCCTGCACGCCGGCGTTGCCGCTCGCCAGCCGAATGTTGACGCCGTCCAGCGAATTGGACTTGCGGAATTCCTTCACCGCGGCCACGACGCCCTTGATGGTCGTCGCGCGGTGATCGGGCAGATACAGATTGATGCCCTGCACGCGGCAATCGTGGGTCGAAAGTCCGGCCATGCGGTTGTCGACGCCGCGGACCTCGGACCCGAGCCCGTGGCTGTCGCGCAGGACCGTCGCCATCTTCGGGTTGCCCTCGTTCAAGCCGGCGTTGTAGAGCTTGAGCTGCCCGGCCAGCGAGTCGACCGAGACGACGCCGGGCACGCTGCTCATGCGCCAGGCGAAGTCATCGGCGAACAGAAGCTCGTCGGATCGCGAGCAGACATCGCCTTTGCGATCCGCTGCGGCCTCAAAGACCACCGTCAGCCAATCGAGACCGACGTCGAAGCGATCGACGATCGCCACGGCGTCCCGGTTGTAACGCGAGTCCGCGCGCAGCTCCGGAGCGCCCGGCTGCAGGCTGCCGATATGACGGCCCTGGCTCTGCCATATCGCGATGCCGAAGACGGCGGCACCGGCGAGTGTGACGAGCAGCGCATTGCGCGGCTTGGCGATGCGGGCAACGACGCGCAGCCAGCCGCTCTGGCGCTCGCGACGCAGCAAGGCTGCCTTTGCGAATTCCGGATCGGACTTGAGGAACGAGGCCACCACCGGCAGCAGCATCAGGTTGGTGACGATCTTGTAGGCCACGCCGATCGCCGCGGTGATGGCCAGCTCGCGGATCATCGGGATCGGAATCAAGGTCAGTGTGATGAAGCTGACGAACGCGGTGCCCAGCGCCAGCACACCGGGTATCAACAAGCCAGCGAAACTGCGCCGCGCGGCGGTGTAGTTGTCCGCGCCATGGGCCATCTCGCGCACCATGAAATTGATCTGCTGCACGCCGTGCGAGACGCCGATGGCGAATACCAGAAACGGCACCAGGATTGCCAACGGATCCAGGCCGTAGCCGAGCAGGCGCAGCGTACCGAACTGCCAGATCAGGGAGGTCAGCGAGCAGGCGATCTTCTGCAGGGTCAGGGCCCAGGACCGGCAGTACCAGTACACCGCCAGGATGGTCAGCACAAAGGCGATGGCGAAGAAGCGCAGCACGTCGCCCGCGCGGGCGGCGATGTCGCCGATCTGCTTGGCGAAGCCGATTATCTCGATCTCGATCTGGCCGTCTTCGAACGGCTGCCGGATCTTGTCCTCGAGCAGCTGGTTGAACTTGACGTAGTCGAGCTTCTCACCGGTGCGCGGATCGACGTCCATCAGGTCGGCGGTGATGACCGCGCTGGTCTGGTCCCGGGCGACCAGCGAACCGATGTGGCCGCCTGCCTCCGTGCGGCCTTTCACTTGGGCGATCACTTCCGGGGTGAGCTTTTCCGGAACTATGTCGCCGCCAGTCACAGGCTGCGCGCGAAAGCCTTCCTCGGTGATCTCGGTGAAGAACACGTTGGGCGTCCACAGCGAGGTAACGCTCAAGCGGTCCACGCCCGGCAGGTAGGTGACGGCTTCCGTGACCTTGAGCAGGCGTGTGAGCGCGGCGGCGTTCCAGATGTCGCCCTGGCGGGCATGCACGGCGATCGTCAGGCGGTTCGCGCCGAACAGCTGGTCGCGATACTGGTTGAAGGTCTTGATGTACTCGTGACCGGCGGGTAGCTGCTTGTCGAAGCCGGCCGACAGCCTGAGCTGGGAGGCGAACACACCCAGCACCACCGTGATTCCGGCGAGGATCAGGAGGAATTTGACGCGGTGCCCGAACAGCAGGGCTTCAAGACGCGCGGTGATACGGTAGAGCATGGTCAGAACGCCGTGGTGACGCTGACCGACATGAAGTTGCGGTCGCGCAGGAGATTGGCCACGCCGCCGCCCCAGTTCTGCGTGTAGTCGAGGCGCATGGTCGTCGAGGGCTTGGTCTTGAAGTCGAAGTTGACGCCCACGGTCGCTGCGCCCGCGCCCTTGATGAAGCCCGGCAGGTACGTCGCTGGTCTGCCGCTGATGCCTTGCGACACGGTGAGATCCGGCATCAGCGTGGCGCGCGTTCCGACAACGTTGGGCCAGGTCAGCGAGCCATAGAGGACAGCGCCGGTTTCGGACTGGGTTGGCAGTGCATAGCCCGAGTTGGTTGCGTACGGAATGCCCGCGTTGAGCTTCAGCTTTGGGTAGTACCCGCCCGCGGCTTCCGCGATGAGAATGCTCTCTTTTGCCCCTGTGAGATCGAGCAGCCAGCCCATGGCGCTGGACGGCGAGACGATCTGGATGCCCGAGAGATGGAACTGGTAGTTCGCGGTGTTGATGTAGCCACGGCAATGCGTGCCGACGGGCGTGTCGGCGCTCGGGTTGGTGTCCAGGTTCGAATTCGAATAGTTAGCGCAGTAGTAGGGGTTTTTCGTATCGATGACCGTGCTGGGATCGATCGCTACACCGTCTCTCGGCCGGTAGGACACCTCGGTGCCGATCACCCAATCCCCGAGCGGGAAGTTGTACGACAGGCCGTACAGGTCCCGGTTCTGGCCATAGTCGAAATTGAGCTCCAGGCCAACGGGATTGCTCTTGGTATTGATGATGGTGTAGCTGGCGTAGGGAATCTTGTCGTTGTAATGCTCGTAATACACGCCAAGCTCGTCGCCGGACTCCTCGAATTTGAAGCGGAAGGCGGCGCCATACTGCCCTGCCGTGGGCTTGCGATCGGCGCCCCGGGCGATGACCGTGCCCGTGCCCAGGATCGGCCCCACCGGATTCGTCTGCGGATTCGCCAGCTCTTCCTGGCTCAGCTGACGGTTATAGGGCATGAGCGTTTGCGGGTTGCGGCCGACGATGTAGGTGCCCGTGTCGCCTATGTACCCCGGCGGCAGCGTGAACAGACCATTGACCGCAGGAGGAAGCAGGGCCGCCAACGCCGGCGGAAGCCCCAAAAGGGCTTGCGGAGTCAGCGCCGCGTTGATCAAGGACGTGGGCAGGTACGCAGCGCGCCCGCCCTTGCCCAGGACGTCCGACGTCGAGAAATAGGTTCCGGGCGCATCGAACGCAAAGCTGTTCCACTTCCATTGATAGAACGCCTCGAGGCCGAGTCCTTCGATGATCGACGTGCTGAAATCGACCATCGGGGCCGGCGTGAACAGCGTCTTCAGCGGAGTGCCGGCGGTATGCGCGTTCGGAAGGTAGATGGAATTGATGGAATTGGCGCCGCCCAGGATGTAGATGTCCTCGCCCCAGCTGATCACCTGATTGCCGACGCGCACCCGCGTCTGGTGGTCCCAGATATCCATATCCTTCGTGATGAACGTGTCGAGCAGCCGCGGATTGCTGACGGCGAAGGATTTTGCGGCCGGATCCAGTTCGGTGCGCTTCGTGTCAGCGATGGCGGCGTCGTAGTTGACGATGCCGCGAAGCAAGCCGCTCCAGCCATCAGGGCCCTTCACGGCCAAGTCGGCGGTCCATTGCGCGTAGCCCCATACGGGCTGCCATTTCTTGTAGTTGAGGTCGCCGTCGTCCTGGTTGAGACGCTGGGTATCCAACGACGACGAGAACTCCGACGGATTGCTCTTCTGCAGCGGCGTGGCGGCATCGCCCACGCAACCGCCGTTGTCGTTGCCCACGAACTTGCAGTTCGTGCCCGAGGTTCGCAGCGCGGTGCTCAAGGTCGCCAGCGAATCGAAATTCACAACCCAGCCGTCGTCGAAATCCCAGCGCAGCGCCGATGCGCTGGGAACCCATGCAACGAGACAGGCAAGCACCGCGGCATTGCAAAGCGACCGCATGAATGTCAATCGGGAAGCCATCGCCGGTCTCAGAAGCCCGTGGTGACGCTGACCGACATGAAGTTGCGGTCGCGAAGGAGGTTGGCCGCGCCGCCGCCCCAGTTCTGGGTGTAGTCAAGGCGCATCGTCGTCGTGGGCTTGGTCTTGAAGTCGATGTTCAAACCCACCGTCGCCGCACCGGCACCCTCGATGAAACCCGGCAGGGGTGTCGCCGAATAGCCGTTGACACCTTGCGATACGACGAGATCCGGCGTCAGCGATGCACGCGTACCGAAGATGTTGGGATAGGTCAGCGATCCGAAGAGGACCATGCCGGTATCGGAGTGCGTCGGCAACGCGTAATTCGCCGTGGTCGCATACGGGATGCCCTGGCCGAACTTCAGCTTGGGGTAGTAGCCCGTCGCTGCTTCCGCGATAAGCGTTCCCTCTTTTGCACCGGTGCCATTCAGCAGCCAGCCCAAAGGACTGGACGGCGAGACAAGGTACAGACCGGCGATATGGAACTGGTAGTTCGCAGTGTCGATATAGCCTCGGCAAACTGTTCCAGGCTTCGAGGGATCGCAGTAGTAGGGGCTGTTTGGGTCGATGACCGTACTCGGATCGATCGGAACACCATCATTCGGCCGGTACGACAATTCGGTGCCGATCGCCCAGTCGCCGAGCTGGAAGTTGTACGACAGGCCGTACAGATCCCGGTTGCGGCCATAGTCGAGGTTCAGCTCCAGGCCGATGGGATTGTTCGTGGTGTTGACGACGGTATAACTGGTGAACGGAATCTTGTCGGCGTAGCGGTAGTAATACACGCCGAGTTCGTTGCCGGATCCCTCGAACCGGTAGCGAACGGCAGCGCCTTCCTGTCCCGAATTGGGCTTGTGATCGTCGCCCCGGGCGATGACCGTTCCCGTTCCCAGGATCGGTCCAACCGGATTCGTTTGCGGATCGGCGAGCTCCGCAAGCGTCAGCTTTCGGTTATAGGGCTGGCCGGTTTGCGGATTGTTGCCGACAATAAAAGTGCCGTTGTCGCCGATAGTGCCCGAAGGCAGGCTCATGCCAGTGACGGCGTTGATCAGGGAGGTCGGCAGATACAGCGCCCGGCCGCCCTTGCCCAAATGGTCCGCGGTCGAAAAATAGGTTCCCGGTGCATCGAACGTAAAGCCGTTCCATTGCCACTGGTAGAACGCCTCCAGGCTGAGGTTCTTGGTAATGGAGGTGTTGATCGAGAAAATCGGCGACGGCGTAAGCAGCGTCTTCAGCGGAGTGCCGGCGCTGTGCGAGTTGGGCAGGTAGACTGGGTTGACGGAGTTGATGCCACCCAGGATGTAGATGTCCTCGCCCCAGCTGATGACCTGGTTGCCGACGCGGAAACGCGTCTGGTGATCGCCGATCCTCAGGTCTTTCGTGATGTACGCGTCCAGCAGCCGCGGATTGCTCTGGGCGAAGGATTTCGCGCTCGAATCCAGGTCGGTGCGCTTCGTATCCGTGATGGCGGCGTCGTAGTTGACGACACCACGAAACAAGCCGCTCCATCCGTCGGGCCCCTGCACGGCCAGATCGCCCGTCCATTGCCCGTAGCCCCACACCGGCTGCCAGCGCCTGTAGTTGAGGTCGCCGTCATCTTGGTTGAGACGTAGCGTGTCGAGGGAGGCCGAGAACTTCGTCGGATCACTGCTCTGCAGCGGAGTCGCGGCATCGCCGACGCAGCCGCCGTTGTCGTTGCCCACGAAGCTGCAGTTCATGCCAGAGGTGCGCAGCGCGGCACTCAGTGTCACCAGCGAGTCGAGGTTCACAACCCAGCCGCCATCGAAATCCCAGCGCAGCGCCGATGCGGCGGGAACCCAGGCGGCCAACACGGCAACCGTTGCGGCTTTCCGCAGCAGCCGCGCGCGGCCACCCGAAACCCATTTGCACATGCCCATGACGCTCTCCTCCCCAGATTTGTGATTAGCGCGTCGTGAAGCGGCGCAGACCATCCGGCTCGAAGACGTCTTCCTTAATGCGGCCTTCGCGGGCGGCCAGCCAATCAGGCTCGCGATAGCCCGCGAGGACGCGATCGAACGCGCCGCGGGCGGCCTGGAAGTCGTAGCTCACGTTGGCGGCCGAATAACAAACGGGGATTTCCCAGACCATGAAGGGTCCGGTCTCCAGCGTGCGCCAGATCTTGCCCTGCGCGTCGTACATGTCCGCGACGAGGACCTGCCAGGTGTCCTCGTCGATGTAGAACGTCCGCTTCGGGAACAGGTGGCGCATCCCCGATTTGAGCGTCGCCTCCACGACCCACACGCGATGCAACTCGTAGCGCATCAGGTCGCGGTTGAAGAACTTGGCCTTCACCACGTCTTCCGGCTTGTTCTGGGTCGAATTCAGCCGGTAGAGGTTGTACGGGACGTAGAGTTCCTTCTTGCCCGCGAGCTTGAAGTCGTAACGATCCAGAGGACCGTTGAACATCAGGTACTGATCGACGACCAGCAAGTTCTCAGTGTCGATCTGCGGCGCGTCGTACTGGTAGGTTGGCGCGCGCCGCACCCGACGCTGACTCGAGAAGTAGAGCCAGAGGTCATTCGGCTTGTCCAAGTTGTAATGCGCCAGCGTCGCGTCGCCGGCGATCGAGGGCGGCGCAGTGAACATGGACAGGTAGAGGAACGAGATCCCGCGCGCGTCGGCGACACCCTTGTTCTGCGGCGACCACATCGGCGACATTTCCCACTCCTCCTGGCCCAGCGCGTCGCCGATCGAATCCGAACCCTTCGGGGGGATGTAGGCGGAGAAGTTGTAGTGAAAGCCTTCGCCCTTCCACTGCAGCTCGTGATTCCACATCGCTTCCGTACCGCTCTTCGGCACCGGGAATGGAACCGCGGCGCCGAGGGCTTCGCCCAGGCTGTAGCCATCGGCGGCGAGCTTCGCGCTGATGGCGTTCTTCCTGGTGCGCTCATAATAGAAATCGGGGAAGCCGCAGGAGCGATGGGTCGGATAGACGTCCATCCGGTAGCCCGGAATCGTCTTGACCATCTCGATTTGCCCCACCGAGAGCTTGTCCTTGTAGCGATCGACGTTCGAGGCGTTGATCGACAACTGCGGCTTTTCCGCGCCATACGGATCGGGACGCGGCTGCCCGGGTTTCCAGCTCGCCGGCGGTTTCATATCGCCGCCGGTCCACTCTGGAATAGTCTTGTCGGCGTTGCCGGCGCGTTCAGCCCCGACCGGCGTCAGATCCTTGCCGAGCTTCGCCGCGTCCTGTTCAGGAGCGCCCGCAACGGCTGCGGCGCTGCAAGCAGCAAATAGGGCGCTCAATGCAAACAGCGTAGCCATCTTCATGTTCATATCCCTCTCCGAAGCAGCAACTCGCGCCTGTCGCACTCAGCTGCCAATTAGGTCAGTCGTCCAGTCTTAGTACATTTGTACAAACTTATAGACAAAAAAAATACCAAACACCCCTACCTCGGACCGGCTCTACCTTTGATCTTGTCGCGAGTAGTGAGCGGATTCCGTTGCAGCAGAAAATCCACCGTCGTCCGGAAGCTGTCTCCCAGATCAAGCGTGTATTTGTGGTCACGTCCCGCCTTCATCTGGAACCCGAGCCCGTCACTCATCGAGATCAAGAGCATGGCGAGCTGGATGCTGCCAGCGGGCCCCAGATCGGGATTGATCCTTTCGACCAATCGCGCGATGCCGCGCACGAGCGCTTCGTACCACTCGTCGAACAGGCGCGAGCACTCCGAATCGATGGTCGCCAAGGAAGCGAAGTGCCACATGAGACTCATCGTGGCGGGATCCTTGGCGTCGCGGATCGTTCTCTCCACGAGTTCGTCGAAAACCTGCCGCGCGGGAACATCGCTGCTCAGCGCATTTTTCAGGTCCGCTAGATATGATTCGATGACTGGCGCCATGACGGCGCGCAGCAGTTCCTGGCGATCCGGGAAGTAGTATTGAAGATTGCTGATGCTGATCTTGGCTTCGCGGGAAACGGCGCGAAGAGTGAAGTCGAGGCCGCCGCCTTGGAGCAGCATCTTGGTCGCGGCCTCTACTATCATGCTGCGTGTGCGTATGCCTTGCGCACGCAGGTTGGTACGCGCGGCCTCCCGGTCTACGGAAGCTGGCGATTGACGCGATTTCGCGCGCAATACGTCCGCCTGGTCCTTCACTTGATCTCCTCCGATGCTCAAAGTAGTAGAACGTTTGACCTAACTTAGGACAATAGTGCAACGATGTCAAGGGGCAATGAATCCCAGCTGAAATGCGAAGGGAATATCAGCCGAGGGAGGCCTCCATTCCTGCACGTCGCACGAGATCGATGTCGGCTTTGGGCCTTCCATTGCGGACATCGGGCCGCCGAACTGAAAGCGGGCATCCGCATCTGAGCGGCCCTCACAACTCCGATAACGGCGGGAAATCGCGACTGCTTTCAGGCTTACCGCAAATCGACGCTGCGAGACGACTGCGATCAGTTGTTCTACAACCCACAGCAACATGAAAGCCGCTACTCCATCCTACAAAACTTTCTACACCCGCATTGCAGCTGCGATTGCTCCAATTTAGTACGCCGTGCGTAATAGCTGACGCACCGAAAAAAGAAGGCCCCGTCGCCGGGGCCCAAAGGTGCTACACATCGTTTGCGCAGCCGCTTAGAAGTCATCCCCAGCCATGCCGGCCCCGGGGGGTAGCGCGGGCTCTTCCTTCTTCGGCAACTCGCCGACCATCGCCTCGGTGGTCAGTAGCAGCCCGGCGACGGACGCCGAGTTCTGCAGCGCCAGGCGGGTCACCTTGGCCGGGTCGATGATGCCCAGCTCGAGCAGGTCGCCGTAGCTGCCGTTGGCGGCGTTGTAGCCGAAGTTGCCGGTCCCCTCGGAGACCTTGTTCAGCACCACGGAGGGCTCCTCACCGGAGTTCTTGACGATCTGGCGCAGCGGCTCCTGGATGGCGCGGTGCAGGATCTTGATGCCGACGCCCTGGTCGTCGTTGGCGCCCTTGAGCTTCTCCAGCACCTTCGCGGCACGGACCAGGGCGACGCCGCCGCCCGGGACGATGCCTTCCTCGACCGCTGCGCGGGTGGCGTGCAGGGCGTCCTCGACGCGGGCCTTCTTTTCCTTCATCGCCACTTCCGTGGCGGCGCCGACCTTGATCACCGCCACGCCGCCGGCGAGCTTGGCGATGCGTTCGTCCAGCTTCTCGCGGTCGTAGTCGCTGGTGGCGTCGTCGCGCTGCTTGCGGATTTCCTTGACGCGGGCCTCGATGTCCTTCTTGGCGCCGGCGCCGTCGATGATGGTGGTGTTCTCCTTGGAGATCTGCACCTTGCGGGCGGTGCCCAGGTCCTCCAGCTTGACCTTCTCCAGGGTGAGGCCCAGCTCCTCGGCGATGACCTGGCCGCCGGAGAGAATGGCGATGTCCTTGAGCATCTCCTTGCGGCGGTCGCCGAAGCCCGGAGCCTTGACGGCCGCGACCTTGAGGATGCCGCGCAGGT